>CABZHV010000004.1:0-94903 GCA_902525635.1 uncultured SAR86 cluster bacterium | reverse complement strand
TTTACTGATGTATCAACCGAACAATTTGGGGAAGGCAGCTTTGACAAAGGAATTTTTTTCAACATACCAATTTTTGGAAATTCAATTGCATACACTTGGAGGCCATTAACAAAGGATCCTGGTGCTAGACTAGTTAGAAGAAACTCACTTCATGACTTATTGGTTAGGTTGAAACCGATTAACTGATTTTATGTTACAAAGAGTTAATAGATATGTAAAACATATACAAATTAGTATTTTTTTTGTAAAAAATGAAGTATTATGCATTTCCAGGGTAAAAAAACCTATATATTTTAATAGCAAATTGAGGTAAAGCTATGAAGATTACATTATTATTAGGCCTATCTTTTTTAACACTAGGATTATTCGCTGAACTTAGTCCTGGGAAAATTGCTGAGATAGAGCGAAATGTGAGTTCTATGGGGGTAAAAGAGCTTCAAGATAGAAGGGCATTTTTATTAAATGAGCAAGCCATTCTCGAAAGTCAATTAGACACAACACAAAATCCAACAACTATGAAAGCTACTTCTGAGGGATTAGCTGCAATTGCTGCTGAATTAAGCGCTATTCAAAAAATTCTAGCAGGTTTAGTAGCTGCTGGAGTTTTAGCAAATTTATCAGATGACGGGTATGACGATAACGTACCACCTGTAATTACTATTACTGGAACAAATCCTGTAACCATTGAGCTTGGTGGTACTTACACTGAACAAGGTGCAACAGCTTTTGATGAATTTCACGGAGAAACACCCGTTTCAATTTCAGGAACTGTTGATACAGGTACAGTTGGTTCATATACAATTACATACACTGCAACTGATTTAGACGGTAATACTGCAACGGCAACAAGAACTGTAAATGTAGTTGACACTACAGCCCCTGTCGTTACTGTCACTGGTGATAATCCTGTAACAGTTGAACTTGGCGCTACATATACAGATGCTGGCGCTACTGCAACAGATGCTTCTGGCACTGTCACTGTCGTTACAACTGGGACTGTAGATACTTCTACTGTTGGTTCATATACAATCACATACACCTCAACTGACGCTTCTGGAAATGCTGGAACTGCTACAAGGACCGTAACAGTTGTTGATACAACAGCTCCTGTTGTTACAGTTACTGGAGATAACCCTGCAACAGTTGAATTTGGTGGAACATATACTGAGGCTGGCGCTACTGCAACAGATGCTTCTGGCACTGTTACTGTAGTTACAACTGGTACTGTTGATCCTGATACACTTGGAACATACACGATTACATACACCTCAACTGACGCATCTGGAAATGTAGGTACTGCAACAAGAACTGTAAATGTTGTTGACACCACAGCTCCTGTATTCACTTCAGCCTCTACATTTGTTGTAGATGAAGGTGCTACGGATGTTGGTACAGCAACTGCAACAGATATGCAAGCAGTTACATTTACTATATCCGGATCTGTTCTTGAAATTACATCAGCTGGCGTAATAACATTTATTGCTCCTGCAGACTATGAGGGTTCGTATATTACTGATGATCCATCATCACTTCCATATGGTGGAGAAACAGTTAGCTTCACTGCCACAATTACAGCTACAGATGCAAGTTCTAATGCTGCAACTCAAGTAATTACTGTAAGTATTAGGGATCGTGGTGGCATAGATGACAATGTTGCTACTGGATCTGGTACAGGAACAGCCACATTAGGAATTGGAACAGGGACTGATACAGGAACCGGAACAGGAACTGATACAGGAACTGATACAGGAACTGATACAGGAACCGGTACAGGAACTGATACAGGAACTGATACAGGAACCGGTACAGGAACCGGTACAGGAACCGGAACTGGGACAGGAACTGGAACCGGCACATAATAAATATTAGTTAATGAGCCTTGGAAAAAAAGATATTGTTAAAAATATCACTTCCAAGGCTCAAATTTCAAATAAAATCGCAAGCTCTTTACTAAATAAGTTTCTTGAAATTATTTCGAATGAATCAAGAAATCGGCCTGTAAAAATTTCAAATTTTGGTACCTTTTATAGTCATAAATCTCCCAAGCGTATTGGAAGAAATCCGTCAACTAAAGAAGAATTTATAATAAAAGAAAGACTAAAAATTAATTTTAGTTCTTCTAGGGCAACAAAAGACTTGATCAATTAAAGCAACTGGTCGGGATGGCCGGATTTGAACCGACGACCACTACACCCCCAGTGTAGTGCGCTACCAGACTGCGCTACATCCCGAAATTATATATAATATTGTTATTCATTAATCTGGTGTTATTCATTAGCTAATTATATAAAAATGAAAAAAATTTACTCAACAACTTTAACAATCTTTTATATAACCATTTTTATGTTTCCTGTTCTCTTGTCGTCTCCAGATGCCCAGATAAATGTTCAGAATGGTATTAACAATTGGGAAGAAGTTCCATATATTGAACCAACTCAAAAAGATTTTGGACTGAATAAATCAAGAAACATAAACCCTATATATACATCGTCTGGAGTGGTAAAGGGAGAATTTCATCGTGGTGTTTATATTTGGGAAGATATCCCTTATGCTTTACCACCAATTGGCGATCTTAGATGGAAAGCACCTAGAAAGATAAAATCAAGTCAAGAATTAATTAAACCAAAGACTAAAAATTTTTGCATACAAAGAACATCAAATTTTGGAGGTTCTTCTGCATATGCTGACGAAGGCGATTTAATTTCTGGTAGTGAAGATTGTTTATACCTTGATATTTTTGCACCATTAAATAAATCTAATAAATTGCTTCCTGTAATGTTTTGGATTCATGGTGGTGGAAATACCTCAGGCCTAAAAGATTTATATGATTTTCGTAAGTTAGTAAAGAAATACGATGTTATTGTTGTAAGAATTAATTATAGATTAGGACCATTTGGTTGGTTTACTCACCCAGCAATACAAGGTTTGCAAAATGATCTTGATAAATCCTCAAATTTTGGAACTTTAGACGTTATTTCTGCACTAGAGTGGGTAAATGAGAATATTACCCTGTTTGGGGGCGACTCAAATAACATCACCTTATTTGGAGAGTCTGCAGGCGGCCATAACGTTTTATCTTTACTTGTATCTAAAAGAGCAAAGGGACTTTTTCATAAAGCAATATCAATGTCTGGTTATACAACATCTTTCTCAAATGAAGATGCTTATAGACAGGATACTCAGTCTTTTAGCTCTGATCACACAAGTTGGAAAATTGTAAATAAAATTGTTAAGGATGTTTCTAAACATAAAAAACAAAGTGAATATGAAAATAAAGAAATAAGAAAAATTTTGTTAAGCATGTCTGGTAAAGAATTTTTTAAATATTATTCAGATAGAAAAACTTATCAAGAAATGCCCCTACTTACTAACGACAGCATTGTAATACCTAAGATTGGACTAAGAAATGCTTTGTCGAAAACAGAATATGTTAACAATGTTCCTACAATGATTGGTTCAAATAGAGATGAAGTAAAATTCTGGTTAGCATTTTCCGAATATTTTGTTGAGCTTGATTATTCCATAGGTGGTTCAATACTAGGCCTTCCAAAAATTATCTTAAAAGATGAAGATGCTTATGAAGCATTTAACTATTATAGAAGCACTGCTTGGAAAATAAGAGGAGTTGATGAGCCACTGAATTCGCTAGCAATGACTGGCAATAAAAATTTGTACTCTTATAGGTTTGATTGGGATGATCAAAGAAGATTTGTGATTGCTAATTTCAAGCAGCTTTTTGGCGCCACGCATGCACTTGAAGTTCCTCTGTTAGCAGGTGACAACTCTCTTGTTGGAGGCAGACCAGTATCTAATTTTATTTATCCTAAAGGAATTTCAAATTTTTACATGTCCAGAAATATGATGAAATTCTGGACTAATTTTGCAAAAACAGGTGAGCCAGGCCTTTCTTCAAATAATGTTATGTGGAAACCATATACAGCTAGCAAATTAGACGTAAAATCTTTCATGGTTTTAGATAATAAAAAAAATCTACGAATGTCTTCAGAAATGTCATCTCTTGAAAATCTAACAAAAGAATTATTTTATGATAAAAGGTTAAATGAATTAGAAAAGTGCGTTGTTCTTTATCAAATGTTTACATTTGTTGGCAACGATTTATATGATGAGAATATTAAAAATTATCAGGGTAAGTGTGATAGAAAAAATTCTGAGAAGTTTATTAGAGAAAATGCAAGCGTAATTGATATTTATTAATTGTCGTTCTTTGATATATGTTTTAGTTTAAGAACGTCAATATCTTTTATTTTTATTAAATCTGCAACTCGCCTAACTAATCTTTCCTCATCAACATCTAATTTTCCATCTGCGTATGCAGTTTGCCACAAAAATTTTAATAGCTTATTTTTTTCCTCCCTAGAATAGCTTTCATTGATGTCTTCAATAAATTCATAAAAAGAAACACTATCTTTGCTATATTTTTCAACGATTTTTAAAACTTCAACTTTATCTTTTCCAACTTTTTCAGAAACTTTTTCTATTTCACTCATTAGCATAGATAATTCATCAGTGGTAATTTCTCCGTCTGATCTAGCTATTTCGTATGCAAGTACAGATGCAGTTAGTTCAAACTCAAATGATGTGAGATTGTCATTTTCTTTATGTATTTTTGTTTTTTTAAAAAAATTAAAAATCATTTTTATTTAGTAATTTCTATTACGTTAGTTTTGATAAACCCAAAAAGAGTATAATAAACTATTCCATAAATAAAAAATAATATTGTTGATATAAAAGTTGAAGCAATGATCTCAATAAATATTCCAAAAAGCCCTGTTAATAATGAGATAAAAAGAATAACAGAAAGAGTTCCCCTTGATGTAAATTTTTGCATAAGTTTATGATGAATATGGTCTCTACCGGCTGTATTCCAACTTCTTCCTTCTTTAATTCTAGAAAAAATTAAACCAATACAGTCAAGCAAAGGAATTGCTATAAACCATAGCATTGTCACTGGTTCGATATAGTAATTTTGATTTTGAGATGCATAAACCGCAACCCATGCCACCCAAAAACCTATTAGATTTGATCCACTATCGCCTAAGAAGACACCTCTCTTTTTTCCAAAAATACCCATATTAAATATTAAAAATCCTATCGTAGAACCAATAATTAACACCAGCATGGAGTCATATATCAAACCAGAGTAAAAACCTATTAATATTAAAGCGAGCATTGCACAGCCTGAACATAATCCATTAATGCCATCCATCATATTAAAAGCATTCATGACACCAACAATGCAAAAAACTGTAAATGGAATTCCAACAATTCCTAAATTTATCTCTCCAAATCCAAATAAGTCTCCCAATGATTCAAGATAAACTCCTGTACTGGAAATCATATATACAGAAAGAACGCACTGAATCAAAATTCTAAAAAACGGATTAAGACCTCTTAAATCATCAATTAAAAATAATATTAGAAGTGGTATCGATATTACCATTAATTGGAAAGTGAATTCCGGAAGGTATCCGGTAAGATCATTCAAATCAATATACAATTTTCCAGAAATCAATAAAGCAACCAAAATACCAATTCCACCAGTCAAAGGTGTTGGTCTTTTATGAAATTTTCTACTTCTGTCAGGTAAATCTACAAGAACTTTATACTTTGTTGCATAATTTCTTAATATAGAATTTATGGTCATTGATGCAATTATGCTTATAATTATATAATCTAATATTATTGTTAAATCCATTATTTTATTTTATTGCCAACCATGTCAAAATTTTGTAAATACTTTAAACCAACCAAATCTTCTTTTTTAATGATTAATATATATTTTATATCATTTTTTGCATATTCAAATTCTGATTTAAATAGTTTAATTCTTCCCACTGGCTTTGAAATTAGTATTTTTGCAGATGACTTAAATACACCAAGACAAATATCTGAAACTGCTAAAGGTCATATAATTGTTGGTTCAAAAAAAGGTGATAAAATTTATGCCCTTCTTGATGAAGATAGTAATGGATATGCTGAAAAAAAAGTATTGATAGCTGAAGGTTTGCAAAATCCGACAGGAGTAACTATTTTTGAAGGTGATTTATATTTTGCTGAAATTGATACTATATGGATTGTAAAGAATATTGACGAATGGTTAAATAAAAAATCTAAATCCTTGCCAAAAAAATCAATTTACATGAATAACTTACCATCAGAGACTTGGCATGGTTTTAAGTATATTGATTTTGGTCCAGATGGTAATTTATATATCCCAGTAGGTGTTCCATGTAACATATGCATAGAACCTCAAACCAAAGACAATAGGTTTGCGGCTATTCATAAATATAAAGATGGTGAACTTATAACAGTTGCTGATGGAGTAAGAAATAGTGTTGGATTTGACTGGCATCCTGTGACAAAAAAAATGTACTTTTCTGATAATGGAAGAGACTGGCTTGGTGATGACTCTCCTTCATGTGAGCTGAATGTTGTTAATGAAGAGGGGAGCTTTTATGGATATCCATATAAACACTCAAAAAATGTTATAGATCCAGAGTTTGGACATCTTATTCCAAGTGTTGACAAGAAATTTGTGGATCCAATTGCAGAACTGGGTCCACATGTTGCTCCTTTAGGAATTGCTTTTTATGATGGTAATGTTTTCCCTGATAAATACAAAAATAGTGTTTTTGTTGCACTTCATGGCTCCTGGAATAGAACTAAAAAATCTGGATACACTATTGTTTTTGTAAAACTTGATAATGATGGGAATTACCTTTATCAAGAAGATTTTATTACTGGATGGTTGTCAAATGAGTCAGCATGGGGAAGACCAGTATCACCATTTATTATGAAAGATGGTTCAATGTTAATATCGGATGATAAATACAACGTTATCTATAGAGTTTCATATAAAGGTTAGATGACGATTCAAGATTTATCACAAGATATTGCTCTTGCAAAAAAGGCTGCTTTTAAGTCAGGTAAATTTTTATTAAATGAAAAAGATCAAATTAATAAAAGATTAAATTATGATTCAAAAGACGTAAAATTAAAGGCTGATATTGAATCTGAAAATTTGATCAAATCTATTATTTCTTCAGAATCTAAATTTCCTATTTTGGCTGAAGAAAGCGGCAAATCCTCTGAAGATTTAGGTGAAATTTTTTGGATTATCGATCCTCTTGATGGTACTGCAAATTACAGTCGAGATATTCCTATATGTTGTGTATCAATTGGCTTAGTTAAGGATATGAAACCTCTGCTTGGAGTTATATATGACTTTAACAATAATCAAATGTACTCAGGCGATATATTTACAAATTCTGCAAATATGAATGATATACCAATTAATGTTTCTCAAAAATCACATAAAAAAGAAAGTATTTTAATTACAGGTCTTCCATACAAAACTGATTATTCAAATAGCTCACTAGATAATATGATTCAAGATATGCAGCAATGGCAAAAAATAAGAATGATTGGCTCTGCAGCAATGGCTGCATGTTACATTGCATCTGGCAAAGCTGAAAAATATCAGGAGAATGGTATTTTTTTATGGGATATTATTGCTGGCGCTGCTATAGTTGAGTCAGCAGGCGGTTCGGCTGAAATTTTTAATCAAAGGGATAATTTTCAAGTTGATGTAATTTTTTCAAATTCAAAAGTTAAATAAAAATTATGAAAAGTTTAGTCTGGTTAAGAAATGATTTACGGATTGATGACAATCCAGCATTAAGGCAAGCATGTATCGAAACAGATGAAGTTCATTGCATTTACATCTATTCATCACAACAAATGAAACTTCATAATCAAGCAAATTGTAAGATTGAGTTTATCATTAGTAATTTAATAGATTTAAATCAAAATCTAAAAAAACTTAATATTCCACTTACTGTAGTTGATTCGAAAGGCTTTAATGATAATCCTAAAAAAATTCTTGATATTGTAAAAGAAAGATCAATATCTAATGTCTATTGGAATAATATGTTTGGAGCTGACGAAAGTGAAAGAGATAAAAAAGTAAAAGATCTTCTAGACAAAGAAAATATCAAAAATAAATCATTTAATGATCAGGTAGTATTTGCTCCTGGGACAATTAGAACAAAGGAAGAGAAACCCTACTCAGTATTTACTCCCTTTAAGAGGAGATGGATTGAAAACTTCAATTTAGATTTTTTAGACATAGAATTTAAATATACTCTTAAAGATAATGCTGATATTAATTCAAATGTGAATGAGTTTAATTTTAAGTTCAACAAAACTCATTCTGTTGATATGTCTATATGGAAGATTGGTGAAACAAATGCGCTGTCAATATTGGAAGAATATTTAGATAAAAAAGTTCTTCAATATTCCATCAATAGAAATGACCCAATTTTAGAGGGTACCAGTAGATTATCTCCTTATCTTGCATCTGGAATAATTTCACCAAAAAGATGTATTTTAGAAGCGCTAAAGATAAATAATTTTGAATTAGATTCTGGTGAGAAAGGCATAACTAAATGGATTGATGAAATTGTTTGGAGAGAGTTTTATAAAAATATTATGTTTTGTTTTCCAAAAGTAAGCAAAGGAAAGCCATTTCAGGATTACACCAAGAATATTAAGTGGCGCTTTAATCAATCAGAATTTGATGCTTGGAGCAATGGAATGACTGGTTTTCCAATAATAGACTCTGCAATGAGACAACTTAAATCAGAGGGGTGGATGCACAACAGACTAAGGATGGTAGTTGCGATGTTTTTTACTAAAAATATGCTTCACGATTGGAGATTAGGAGAAGCATTTTTCATGGAAAATCTTTTAGATGGAGACTTTTCTTCAAATAATGGTGGATGGCAATGGAGTAGTTCAACAGGCACAGATGCTGCACCTTACTTTAGGATCTTTAATCCTATCACCCAATCAAAAAATTTTGACGGACAGGGTAAGTTTATCAAAAAACATGTGTTTGAACTTAAAGATTTAGACAAAAAAGAAATACATGATCCATCAATAGCGATAAGAAATCACTTAAATTATCCAATACAGATTCTTGATTTAAAAGAATCTAGATTAAGAGCAGTTGATGCTTTTAGTTCAGCAAAAAATTAAAAAAAATTCTATAGTTATAACAATATCTTATATGTATACTGAAGGATATTTTCGAACATCATGGAGAAATTATGGCTAATTATCCTAGCGATTTAGAAATTGCTAATGCAGCTAATAAAAAACCTATAAAAGAAATAGCAAAATTATTAGACATTGATGAAAAGGATCTTATAAAGTTTGGAGATGACAAAGCTAAATTAAATTCGACCTTTTTAAATTCAGTATCAAAAAAAGAAAATGGCAAACTTATTCTAGTTACTGCAATTTCACCAACACCTGCAGGTGAGGGAAAAACCACTACTAGTGTTGGTCTAGTCGATGGCTTATGCCATATTGGTAAGAAAGCTGTGATTTGTCTAAGAGAGCCAAGTTTAGGACCTTGTTTTGGTATGAAAGGTGGAGCTGCTGGGGGTGGTAAAGCTCAAGTAATTCCTATGACTGATATTAATTTACATTTTACTGGAGATTTTCATGCAATTGGAGCAGCTCATAATCTATTATCGGCATTGATAGACAATCATATTCATTGGGAGAATCAATTAAATATCGATCCTAGACGAATTACTTGGAAGCGTGTCGTTGACATGAATGATAGGTCACTTAGAGATATAACATGTGGCTTAGGAGGAACTGGAAACGGCATTCCAAGACAAAGTGGCTTTGACATAACTGTTGCATCTGAAATTATGGCTGTCTTTTGTTTGGCCTCTGACCTCGAAGACTTACAAAAGAGAATTGGCAATATTGTCATTGGATATACTAAATCTAATGAACCAGTTAGGGCAAAACAACTAAACGCGGATGGTGCTGTTACAGCTTTACTTAAAGATGCTTTTCAGCCAAATTTAGTTCAAACATTAGAAAACAATCCTGCGTTCATGCATGGAGGTCCTTTTGCAAATATTGCGCATGGTTGTAATACAGTTATTTCTACTAAAACTGCTCTTAAGCTTGCTGATTATGTAGTGACAGAAGCGGGATTTGGTGCCGATTTAGGTGCTGAAAAGTTTTTTAACATTAAGTGCAGAAAATCGAACCTTCAGCCAGATGTAGTTGTTCTTGTTGCAACAACAAAGGCTTTGAAGATGCATGGTGGTGTAAAAAAAGAAGATCTTGGGTCAGAAAATGTTGATGCAGTTATATTAGGATGTAAAAATCTTGAAAAACATATTCAAAATATAACTAAATTTGGAGTACCAGTCATTGTAGGAATAAATGATTATGTGTCTGATACCGAAAAAGAACATAGTGCTATTACAAATTATTGTAAAAATCTTGGAGTTCAGTGCAAGATATCCTCCCATTGGGAAAAGGGAGGCAAGGGTGCTGCAGATCTTGCTTTGGAAGTTTCTAAAATAGCTGATTCGAATTTATCAGAATTCAAAACTTTATATGATGACGATATGTCACTCTGGGATAAGACAAGGTGTATTGCCCAAAATATTTATGGAGCAGAGGATATCATTGCTGATAAAAAAGTAAGAAATCAGTTTAAAAAGTTAGAGCTCGATGGATTTAGCAGCTATCCAATTTGTATGGCAAAAACTCAATATAGTTTTTCAACCGATCCCCTTCTAATGGGAGCTCCAACAGGTCATGAGGTTCCAATAAGGGAAGTCAGACTCTCTGCAGGAGCGGAATTTATTGTTGTCGTTTGTGGAGAAATTATGACAATGCCAGGACTTCCTCGAGTTCCAGCAGCTGAAGCTATAGGTCTAGATGAAGCTAATGAGATAAAGGGTTTATTTTAAATAATCTAGTTCAATAATAAGTATTTAGTTATAATTTAAAGCGAAAATTCCATGGAGAATACAATGAGTAATGATTTAAATTTTTATATTAATGGTGATTGGATAAAATCTGACTCCAATGAATTAATTGATGTAATAAATCCTGCCAATGAAGAGATTGTTGGACAAGTCACCGCTGGAACAAAAGATGATATTAATAAGGCTGTAGCAGCAGCATTAAAAGCTTTTGATTCATACCAACACACCACAAAAGATCAACGGATCGAGTTACTTAATAATATTATTGTTGAGTATAAAAATAGATATGATGATTTTGTACAAATCATTACAAAAGAAATGGGAGCTCCAATATGGCTTTCTGAAAGGGCTCAAGCATCGACAGGAATTAAAAATATACAAGAAACTATGGATGCTTTAGCTGATTATGAATTTGAAAAACCTGAGGGTGATTACACTTTAATAAAAGAACCTATAGGAGTCATTGGTATGATTACTCCTTGGAATTGGCCTATGAATCAAATAACAACAAAAGTTTCAGCAGCTTTGGCAGCTGGTTGCACCATGGTTCTAAAACCAAGTGAAATATCTCCATACTGCGCAATGCTTTTAGCAGAAGTATTTGATAAAGCAGGTGTTCCAAATGGAGTATTTAATGTTGTTAACGGTTACGGCCCAATTGTTGGTGCAGCTTTATCTGAACATCCAGATATAGCTATGATGTCATTCACAGGCTCAACTAAGGCTGGTATCGCAGTTGCGCAAGCATCTGCTGTTTCAGTTAAACGTGTCCATCAAGAACTAGGTGGGAAATCTTCAAACATAATTCTTGACGATGTTGCTGATTTAGAGAAATCAGTAAAGGGTGGAGCTGGCCATTGTTTCCTAAATTCAGGACAATCCTGTAATGCACCAACAAAAATGTTAGTTTCTGCCAAAAATTATGATAAAGCTGTTGAAGTTGCCGTACAAACAGCAAATAACACTACAGTTGGAGACCCTCTTGGTGAATATAGAATTGGACCAATTGCAAACAAAGCACAATATGAAAAGATACTAAGAATGATAGAAATAGGCATAGAAGAGGGTGCAACATTAGTTGCTGGTGGTGTTGAAAAACCTGATGGGTGTGAAAAAGGATATTTTGTCAAACCAACAGTTTTTGCAAATGTAACAAATGATATGACAATTGCAAAGGAAGAAATCTTTGGCCCGGTGCTATCAATAATTAAATATGAAAATGAAGATGAAGCTATTGAGTTGGCAAATGATACAGAATATGGTCTTGCGGGATATGTTCAAGGAGAACCGGATCACGCAAAGGAAGTTGCAAGAAAAATAAGGGCAGGACAAATAATTATTAATGGAGGTGCAAGAGGAACAGGAGCACCTTTTGGTGGTTATAAATCCTCAGGAAACGGAAGAGAACATGGACTTCACGGCCTTGAAGAATGTCTTGAAACCAAGGCGGTAATCGCTCCCTAATTAATCTAGTAAATCTGGCTGCATTTTAATTATCTTATCAAATGCAGGTTGATAACTTGCCCATGCAGCAATGTCGTTTGCAATAAATTCTCTCGTCTTCACAGCTGTTTCATGGGGAATAATAACCGGCTCTCCTGCAGAGTCTGCCATTAATTGAGCTTGGCAACATCTTTCCATAGACATGTAAAACCAAAGTGCAATATCTACGGATGGACCTGTGGTTAAAATACCATGATTTTGAAGGATTGCGACTTTTTTATCGCCTAAAGCTTTAGCAATCTCATCACCCTCATTAACTTCCTCTACGACGCCTGAAAAATCTTTATAAATGCCCTGATTTTCATAAAAAGCACAAGCATCCTGAGATATGGGATCAAGCAGTTTACCGAGCGTTGAAAAAGTTCTACCGTATATTGAATGAGAATGAGCAGCTGCATTTACATCAGGCCTTGCTTTATGAAGTCTAGAATGAATAGCAAAAGCAGCAACATTTACATCTTTATCACCTTGAATTACTTTACCATCATGATTTACAAGTAAAAGATCTGAAACTGATATTTGAGAAAAATGAACACCTAGTGGATTTACCCAGAAATGGTCTTTGAATTCAGGATCTCTGTAGGTTATATGACCAGCTACTCCCTCATTAAATCCAAAATAATCAAATAACCTAAATCCAGCTGCTAGTTTTTCTAATTGATTTCGTCTTTCCTCAGCTGGATTCGCAAATTCTTGAAAAACTAAACCTTTTTCTTTCAGGGGCAATCTACCATCAGTAGTATCAATTTTAATTGGTGCAACATTTGACATAGTTTTTATTCTCCAGTGCTCTTTAATGTTAAAATAGCTTATCAAATTAATAAACAAATATGAAATATAGAATAGAAAAAGATAGTTTAGGAGAAGTGAAGGTTCCTGCTAAAGCTCTTTGGGGCGCACAAACACAAAGAGCTGTTAACAATTTTCCAATCAGTGGCATAAAAATGGACTTTCCTTTTACAAAATCTTTCGTTTCTGCCTTAGGACTTATAAAAGATGCTGCTGCAAAGTCAAATTTAAGACTAAAATTACTTTCAAATAAAAAAGCAAGAGCTATATCAAAAGCAGCAAAGGAAGTATGGCAAGAAAAACATCATGATCAATTCCCAATCGATGTTTTCCAAACTGGTTCTGGAACAAGTTCTAATATGAATGCAAATGAAGTTATTGCGAATCTAGCAACAAAAAATATAAAAGAAAAGGTAAGTCCAAACGATGATGTAAATATGTGCCAAAGTAGTAATGATGTTATTCCTACCGCAATTAAAATTAGTGCACATATGGATTTGACCAAAAAACTTTTGCCTGCTTTAAATAGCTTAATTGATGAAATTGATACAAAATCAAAAAAACTAGAGGGTATAATAAAAACTGGAAGGACTCATTTGATGGATGCTATGCCAATTGATTTTTCAGAAGAACTCAAAGCATGGTCAAGCCAACTTTCTACCTCAAAAGAATCAATATTAATCCTAGAAAAAAAACTTCTTGAATTACCTCAAGGTGGGACAGCTGTTGGAAGTGGCATTAATGCTCATACAAAATTCTCTAAATTTTTCTCAGAAGAAATTTCAAAACTTTTCAAAAAAAAATACAAGTTTATACCCAGTAAAAATTTCTATCATGAGATAAGCGCTCAAGATTCTTCAGTTCAGTTATCAGGAGAGTTGAAAAATCTTGCAGTAGTTTTGATGAAAATTTCTAATGACCTTAGATGGATGAATAGTGGTCCATTGGCAGGTTTATCTGAAATAGAGCTTCAAGCACTACAACCTGGCAGCAGTATCATGCCTGGTAAAGTAAATCCAGTAATTCCAGAGGCAGTTGCAATGGCTTCTGCAGATGTAATTGGTAATGATGTATCAATAACAGTGGCGGCACAATCTGGGAGTTTTCAATTAAATGTTATGTTACCTTTAATTGCATATAACTTATTAAAAAGCATAAATCTTTTGGCAGGATCAATGAATGTTTTGTCTAAAAAAGCTATTAAAACCCTTAAAGTTAATAATAAAAATCTAGAAATAGCATTATCAAAAAATCCAATTCTAGTAACTGCATTAAATCCTATTATTGGTTATGAGAAAGCTGCATTTGTTGCTAAAAAAGCTTATAAAGAAAATAGACCTATTATTGATGTTGCATCAGAGGAAATAGATTTACCTAGATCTAGACTAGAAAAGTTACTTAACCCAGAAACGTTAGCTAAAAGTAGAAAATAATTATGAATAAAAATTTATCTGAAGGTAAGTGTGAGGCATGCAGAATTGATGCACCACTTTTATCTGAATCGGAAATCGAAGAACTTTTACCAAACATTTCGAGTTGGTCAATTATTGATGATGAGGGAATCAAAAGGTTAATGTGTTCATTCGCTTTCATTGACTATGAGCAATCAGTTGAATTTACTAATAAGATTGCACAGTTAGCAGAGGATCAGGATCATCATCCTGAAATTATTCTAGAGTGGGGCAAAGTAACTGTGTTTTGGTGGTCGCATAAGATAAAAGGACTTCACATGAATGATTTTGTCTGCGCTGCAAAGACAGACAAATTGTTTAACTCACAATAATAGATTATCTTTTTTTATGGAGCAAAACGAAAAACCATTTCAATTTATTGCCTGGATTGCAACTGGAATTTTAATAATAGCGGCTATCTTAGCTAGCTTTGTTCCCGAGCTGGAGTATCATCATTGGGCATTCATTTCTGCAAATACACTTTGGGTTATTGTTGGAGTATTGTGGAAGGAGCAAACTCTAATTGTTCTCAATGCAGGGTTAACAATAATCTACATCCTTGGTCTTATTTTATAAAAGAATAAATTTAGATAAAAATATAAAAGTTAGAAACCAAGCACCAGATGAAATATCTCTAATATCTCCTGTAGCCACTTTCAGTACTACATATGTCAAAAAACCTAGTGCTATCCCATCAGCTATTGAAAATGTGAACGGAATCATCACGATGATAATTAATGCAGGAAGTATATCTATAGAGCTTTTCCAATTTAATTTTTCCATACTGCTTAACATCAAAACTGCTACATATATAAGCGCACCTGAAGTTGCATATGGAGGTACCATAGCAGCAAGTGGTGATAAGAAAATTGCTAAAATAAAAAATAATCCAACAACCACAGAAACCATGCCTGTCTTTCCCCCAGACTCAACTCCAGCTGAACTTTCTATATAACTTGTAACAGGTGAACATCCAAAAAAAGTACCAAAAATACTAGAACTACTATCAACGGCTAAGGCTTTATTTAAATTTTTTGCATTTCCACTTTCGTCAATTAAATTTGCTCTTGTAGCAACACCAAGAAGAGTTCCAGTTGTATCAAACAGATTAACAAACAAAAAAGACATGATCACACTTATCATTGCAACATCTAGAGCACCTAAAATGTCTAGTTTCATAAAGGTTGGATAAATATTTGGAGGGTAAGCTAATAGACCATTATATTCTTCCAATCCAATTAAAAGGGCTATAAGAGTAACTATTAAAACTCCCATAATAATAGCACCATTAATTTTTCTAACTGCCAATACCGAGATGATCAAAAAACCTAATGCTGCCAATATTGTTTGATATTTTGAAAAGTCACCTAAGCTTAAGTAAGTGACATCATTACTTATAATAATTCCTCCACTTTTTAGTCCAATAAAACCAATAAATAGTCCAACACCGGAACCAATAGCAACTCGAAGATTCATAGGAATACTGTCAATCATCCATCTTCGAAGATTAGTAACGCTAATTATAAAAAAAAGAATTCCTGCCAAAAAAACTGCACCTAAAGCTGTTTCCCATGAATAACCCATTTCACCAACAACTGTATAGGTAAAAAAAGCATTCAAGCCCATTCCTGGTGCAAGCCCAATGGGCCAATTTGCATATAGGCCCATAAATATGCATGCAACTGAAGCAGCAACACAAGTTCCAACAAATATTGCACCTTGATCCATTCCACTTTGAGCCATTATTTGCGGATTAACAAAAATAATATACGCCATAGTTATAAATGTTGTAAAACCTGCAATAAACTCTTTTTTTATAGAAGTTTTATTTTCTGTTAGCTTGAAGAAATGATCTAAAATTTGTTTCATAAGAATAATGTATCAGACTATTAGCGTTTTAAAAGTATAAAGTTTTTTTATTAATAATTTGTTATTTGATTTATAAAAACATATATAATTAAAATTTATTATTCGGCATGCATATTGCATAAATATATATTAATAAGATATTTTTTTGGATGGGGATCTAAACATGAAATTACAAAAAATAAACATACTTACTCTACAACTTTTAACTATAGGTTTTTTATTTAACTTAAACATTAATGCTCAAGAACAAGCAATTGAAGACATAATCGTTACAGCTGAAAAAAGAGATGAAAGCCTTCAAACAGTCTCTCAAGCTATTACAGCCATTACTGAAACAGAACTGGAAGACAAAAACATAACATCGTTTGTAGATTTAACAGCTATTGTGCCTGGCGTAACAGTTGCTAAAAATGAGGGCTATAAAACAGTAATTTCAATAAGAGGTGTTGGTAATGAGACCAATCAAAATGCAATTGCAGCCCCATCAGTGGCATATCACCTCGATGGAATTTTTATTGCTTCTAATTTTTCATTACAGTCCGATTTTGTAGATGTTGAGCGTATTGAGGTAGCTAGAGGCCCTCAAGGCACTCTTTTTGGTCAAAATGCTACAGGTGGTGCCATCAATGTAATAAGTAAAATGCCATCTACTTCTGAATTTTATACGAAAGCCTCATTAACTATTGGTGACTATAGCCTTAAAAAAGCAAGCACAACGACTAATTTTCCTATTTCAGATACTGTAGCAACAAAATTTTCAATTTCTACTATTGAAAGAGATGGTTTTACCGAAAATTTAGTAAATGGGCAAGATTTAGATGATGCTTCAAATATTAGCATTAGGAGTGATTGGGTCTTTAATTTATCTGAATCATCATCATTGAGAGTTTTTGGACAATTTTTTGATGTTGATAGAAATGGTGCAGCAATGAAAGGTATTGATGATTTCACTTCAACTAACGAAAGAAAATTATCACAAGATACCCTATCAAAACAACAAATAACTTCGAAGGTGTTCGCAGCAATTTATGAGTCTGATCTTGGATACGCTAACTTAAAAATATTAGCTAGTACGCAAGAGGATGATGTTCTAGTAGATAGAGACAATGATAGGCATAATTACCAAGATCAAATTGTTCAATCAATACCTCAATTACCATACATATATACTCCCCCATATTATCCAATGGCAGAATTTCGACCTGAAACATCATTTGTTGAAACTACAACTTTTGAAATCAATCTGGTTTCAAACGAACCAGCTCTTGGTGGAAAACTAGATTGGACTGTTGGTGTTTTTTTTATGGAGCATGAAATTGAAAATCTTATTAGAGGTTATGTTGATAATGATCAAAATGGAGTAATAAGATATGTATGTGGTGAAGCATTTGCAGATCCTAACTATTGTTACGAACATGATAATAGTATTCCTGCTAGGTTTGCTGTTTATGATTATGAATTTGATTTCGTAACAGATGCATTTCCATCGAGAAAATCAAAATCTGCATACATACAAACTACTTATAGTTTTAGTGATACTTTTAGATTGATTTCAGGTCTAAGGTATTCTGATGATACATTTGATACTAATGTAACAAATTTCTTTTATGATAATTTTGTTGCAGAAGGCGGTGGAGACAAAGTAACAGGTCGTATTACAGGTGAATTTGATGTAGCAGATCAAACTATGGTTTATGCCTCTTTTACTTCAGGATACAAACCTGGTGGAACAAATTTAACATATGGATATTTCGATGATAATGCTCCGCCGATGGTTTTTCAAAAGTTTGAACCTGAAACAATTGATTCAATGGAATTTGGCTTAAAAACTGATTTCAATGATGGAAAAGCAAGAGCTAATATTGCTGTATTCTCATATGATTATGAAAATCTTCAATTTCAGGCCTCTGATCCCGACGTGTATAGAGGTGGTGTAGCAAATATACCTGAATCAGAGATGTCTGGAGTTGAGATAGAGTTCACTGCTCTCATTTCAGATAATGTAACTTTTGATATGAATTTAGCATCTATAGATTCTGAGGTCTCAGCAGATTACGAGGTTCTTGATAATGTTCTTGCGTTCGGGTATTTTTTTGGTGAAGAAGATCTTAGATATGCCTTAAGAGAAAATGTTAAAGGAAACGAGCTTGCCAAAACTCCAGATTTTACTGCAGATCTAACCATGACCTATGAAACAGTTTTAGCTTCAGGAAACTCCTTTACAACAATATTACAATACATAAAAAGATCTGAATTCATGCAGCGTGTTTCCAATAATCCTGTGGTAGATGTTGTTCCAGGTTACTCTGTGTTTAATATTACTGTGGGCTTAGATTTCAATAATAATCTTGGGATTGACTTTATGCTTCTAAACGCAGCTGATGAAGCCGGCATGAACTCATCAATGACAGATGTTTTTGGCGTTGCCGCTACCGGATTAGAATTTATTCCTCCAAGACAGTTCATGACAAGATTAAGTTATGACTTCTGATTTTGATTTATAAAGTTATAATTCTTTACTTAAAATAACTTTATTTTTAAAAATGGATAAATTATTCATAAAGTCTGATGATCTTTTGAAAGATTCATTCCAATTGGCTTGGAATATCTATGAGAGTGGTTATAAGCCTAACTATATAATAGGTGTCTGGAGGGGCGGAGCACCTGTTGGTATTGCCGTTCAAGAATTTTTAAGTTTCTTAGGAATAAAATCAGATCATGTTGCAATAAGAACTTCCTATTATTCTGGTATTGATCAGAAAGGAGAAACAGTTCAGGTCTACGGATTAAATTACGTTATAAGACAGCTTGAGTCTGAGGATAGACTTCTCATTGTTGATGACGTTCATGATACTGGACATTCTATTCAACAGATAACAACTGATTTGAAAAATGCATGTAAGAAGAATACTCCTGAAATTAAGATAGCTACTCCATACTTCAAACCAAGCAAAAATCAAACAGATAAAAGGCCTGACTTTTATCTACATGAAACTGATAAATGGTTAGTATTTCCTCATGAGATCGACGGACTTACTATTGAAGAAATGGAGATGAATAAACCTGAACTTAAAGATCTAATTTCAAAAATAAAAGATATTTAGATTAATATCCTACCTTTTTTTTCTCAATTTCTTTGGTTATAATCTCACATGGAAAAATTAAAACACAAAGCGTTAACATTTGATGACGTCTTACTACTTCCAAGATACAGTGATTTCCTTCCAAGTGAAGTAGATATATCTTCTAAGCTAACCAACAACATTACGTTAAAAATGCCATTGCTTTCAGCAGCAATGGATACCGTTACAGAGTCTAAAATGGCAATTTCTCTTGCTGAGGCAGGGGGTATAGGAGTAATTCATAAAAATAACTCAATAGAAGTTCAAGCTAGTGAAGTTAAAGCAGTTAAAAAATATGAGAGCGGTATTGTTAGAGACCCAGTAACAATAAGTTCAAAAAACTCAATCGAAGAATTAAAAAATCTTACAAGTAAATTGAGTATCTCAGGAATGCCAGTTGTAGATGATGGAAAATTAAAAGGAATTGTTACAGGGAGAGATTTTAGATATGCAGAAAATATGGATGCAGATGTTTCTTCAATTATGACTCCATTTGAGAAGTTAGTTACTGTTAATGAAGGATTTTCTCAAGAAGATGTGATGCAGCTAATGTATAAAAATAGAATTGAAAAAGTTTTAGTTCTTGACGAAAATCAAGCCTTATCTGGTCTTGTAACAATGAAAGATATTGAAAAATCTGCTCAACATCCAGATGCAACAAAGGATAATTCTGGAAGACTAAGAGTTGCAGCAGCTCTTGGAACAGAAAAAAATACATTAGAGAGAGCTGAAGCTCTCTTTGAAGCTGGTGTAGATATTTTTGTGGTTGATAGTGCTCATGGCCACTCTAAAAATGTACTTGATACAATAAAATCTCTTAAAAGTACTTTTAAAGATGTCGAAATTATAGGTGGAAACATAGCTACAGCTGATGCTGCATTAGAATTAGAAAGAGCTGGTGTTGATGCTGTAAAGATTGGGATGGGGCCTGGGTCTATATGTACAACAAGAATAATTGCAGGAATTGGAGTGCCTCAAATAACTGCGATTATGGAAATTAAAGAAGCACTAAAACAAGGTAATGTAAATATTATCGCTGATGGTGGAATAAGATTTTCAGGCGACATAGCAAAAGCAATAGCAGCAGGAGCAGATTCAGTAATGCTTGGTAGCTTATTTGCAGGAACTGAGGAGGCACCAGGTAAAGTTGAGCTATTTCAAGGAAGAAGCTTTAAAACTTACAGAGGAATGGGATCAATAGGAGCAATGACTGAAAGAAATGATGCAAATAGGTATCTTCAAGAAGACATACAATCTGATAAATTAGTGCCAGAGGGCATTGAAGGAAGAGTTCCCTACAAAGGATTGGTAATTAGCGTTATAAATCAACTTGAGGGTGGCTTAAGGCAAAGCATGGGTTATGTAGGATGTAAGACTATTAAGAATATGCAATTAGATAGTCAATTTATTGAAATTACCAACGCTGGTATGGCTGAAAGTCATGTTCATGACGTGATGATTACAAAAGAGGCTCCTAATTATCAAAGAAGCTAGTAATTGATGAGCAAATTATCTGTAAACAATAAAATAATTGACACAATATTAGTTCTAGATTTTGGATCTCAATATACTCAATTAATTGCAAGAAGAGTTAGAGAAAGTGATGTTTACTCTGAAATCCTTCCATGGGATATTGATGAAGATAAAATAAAAAAGCTGAATCCAAAGGGAATTATACTCTCTGGAGGACCTAACTCAGTTACAAAAAGTTATACACCAAGAGCGCCACAAATAGTATTTGATTTAAATGTTCCTATACTGGGGATTTGTTATGGGATGCAGACTTTAGCAGAACAAATGGGAGGGCATGTTATATCTTCAGACCAAAAAGAGTTCGGTCATTCTGAATTAGAAATTTTAACTGAGTCTATTCTCTTTAAGGGCTTAGATAATAAGATTAATGTATGGATGAGTCATGGTGATCAGGTACAAGATTTACCAGATGAATATGACCTTATTGCTTCAACTTCATCTGCTCCTATTGCTGCTATGCAACATAAAAAATTACCAATTTTTGCAATTCAATTTCATCCTGAGGTAACGCACACGGAGGATGGCCAATCAATCTTAGAAAATTTTATTTTTAAATCGTGTAATGCAAAACCACATTGGAAAATGGATGACTTGATATCCTCAAGAATTGAAGAGATTAAACAAAAGGTTAAAGAAGATAAAGTACTTTTAGGATTGTCTGGAGGTGTAGACTCATCTGTCACAGCTGTGCTTCTCTATAAAGCTATTGGAAACAATTTGACATGTGTTTTTGTTGATAATGGATTATTAAGAAAAGGCGAGAGCGATCAGGTAATGCAAACTTTTAAAGATAATATGAAACTAAATGTAATTAAATCAGAAAGTCAGGAGATTTTTTTAAGGCATCTTGAGAATATTGAAGATCCTGAGCAAAAAAGAAAAGTGATCGGAAGAACTTTTATAGATGTGTTTGATGCAGAGGCTATCAAATTGAAAGATATTAAGTTTTTAGCACAAGGGACAATATATCCAGATGTCATTGAGTCTTCTGGCTCTGAATCAAATGAGGCAAGAGTTATTAAGTCTCATCATAATGTCGGAGGCTTACCTGATGAAATGGAGTTTGATTTAGTAGAGCCCTTGAGAGATCTCTTTAAAGACGAGGTTAGAAGAATGGGTGTTAAATTAGGAATTCCAAAAGAAATGCTTGAAAGGCATCCTTTTCCTGGACCTGGTTTAGGAGTTAGGATAATTGGAGAGATAACAAAAGAAAAAACATTAATACTTCAAGAAGCAGATCATATATTTATTGAAGAACTAATTAAGGCAGATTTGTATGACAAAGTAAGTCAAGCGTTTGCTGTTTTATTACCTGTTAAGTCAGTTGGCGTTGTTGGAGATGAGAGAAGATATGCTGAAGTAATTGGATTAAGGGCAGTTGAAACTGTAGACTTTATGACGGCGAGATGGGCTCACCTTCCTTATAAATTCTTAGAGCATGTATCAAATAGGATAGTCAATGAGATAGAAGAAGTAAGTAGAGTTGTATATGATATCTCAAGTAAACCACCTGCGACTATTGAGTGGGAATAAAAATATAGATTTTTTTTATATATTTTTTATTAATGAAATTATTGTTTTTCTAATAAGAATTTTTTGCGATAATAGTTACTTCTTATAGATTACTTTCACAGGAAATTAAATTGAATATCGTTAGATTAATCTTAACCTTTTTTTTAATATCATCATGCGCAACTACTGTTGTTGACCAAAGACAAGTAATTCCAGAACTTTTTGATCCTGAATTAAAAAAAGGAAAAATATTTGTTTTTTCCAACCACATGGATCCTATTCCAATGAATATTAGAGTTAATGGCGAAGTGCGAAAAATAAAACATACAGAAACTCAAATTTTTGATTTGAAAGATGGCCAAAATAGTGTCAAAAACTTAGGGAGAAATTGTGATAAGCAACCATATACTTTTAATACAGAAATATTTCCTGAGGTGGAAACTTACTATTTTGTAATTCAGCAAGGGTTTGATAGCACTATTCGCACATTGTCATGCTTCAAAGATTTTGAAGTAAATGAGAAGGCATTCATTAAACAAATAAACAATCCAAGAAACGGTGGTAGTGAATTTTTGCAGGACTTAAGTAAAAGTTTTATTAACAGTTTAATATTCTGAGTATTATGAAATACACATACATTCTATCTATCTTAATCTTCTTTTTTTCTTGCAGTTCGATGGAGAGTGATATTGAAAAAGAGGGCAATGCTCAAATAATTTTAGATCAACTTAACGATTCTGAATTTAGAAAAGGAAAAGTATTTGTTTTTTCAAACATTCAGGATGGACTATGGCATTTCGTGAGAGTGAATGAAACTGAAAGATATATGCGCGACCAAGAGGTACAAGTCTTTGATTTAGTTGAAGGTGAAAATAAAATATTTGCCTTTCTCAAAGCACTGGGTGACGAAGTTTACAACTGTAGTGGTGACGAGTTTGCATTTAGTACTGAAGATTTTCCAGAATATGAAACATTTTTTTTTATGGTAGTAGAAGCTGCGGAGAGTGAGTTTGCTGGAAGAAAATTAAATTGTCTCAAAGAATTTCATCTTTCTGAAGAAGGATTCTTTTACATTAAAGATAATCCAAGATCAAGATATAAATCAGATTGGTTTTTAAACTAATAAAATTCAATTTTTAAATCGTGTAACGATTGTAATATACAAACATGTTTAACTTTCTAAGAAGAGAAATGATAAACTGACATTACTTTATTCTTACTAAGAAGAGGTAACAAGATGAAAATATGTATTATTTATGGACACTTTAATACGAAAGATTCATTTAATGCTGCTGTTAGAGATACGTTTATTGAAGAAGCAAAAAAAGTTGGACATGAAATTGATTTAATAAATCTATTTGAAGAAAAAGAACAACTTCCATTTTATAGAAGTGATATAAATCCTCCCCCACAATTAGTTTTAGATTACAGAAAGAGGTTAGAGGACTCTGATGCAATGTTCTTAATGAGCGCATGTCATAATTTAAGAATGAATGTAATCTTAGAGAATTGGATTGATTGGGTTCTTCATCCTACATGGTTTTTCACTTACAAATCACTTTTACCTGATAGTAAGTTTTTTGGAAATTATGGATATCCAGTGGCTGGAGCAATGAAGGGTAAAATTGGGATTGTTTCAATGACTTATGGCGGACCAATGGTTAGTTACTTTAACTTTTCTCTTTTTGACAATATTCCATATCGAAGGCTAAAAAAATCTGTGTTTCAATTAGGCGGTTTAAAAACAAAGTATTTAAGATTTTATTCAATTTTACCAAACATGGAAAAAGAAGATTTTAAAAAACATATGGAGAAGGTTAGAAGCTTTGCGAGAAAATTAAGGTGAATAAAAATGAACTTAAATCAATTCTTAAAAGTATCAATACAATTGCTGTAATTGGAGCTAGTTCTAATCCTTTAAGAGATAGCAATAAAGTAATGAATTATCTTATTAAAAAAGGGTATGAAGTTTTTCCAGTTAATCCTAATGAAACTAACAATAAAATTCTAGGAAGAAAATGTTATTCAAACTTGAAAGATATAAACAAGAAAATAGATATGGTAGATATTTTTCGTGCCAGGAAATTTGTAATGGAGATTGCGAAAGATGCAATTCAGGTTGGAGTAGATGTGTTTTGGACTCAAGAGGGAATTGAAGACAAAAAATCTGCAACTATGATTGAACAAGCTGGAATAATTTCAGTTATGAATAAATGTCCAATGAAGGTTTTAGAGAATAAGTTGGACTATTAGACTCATATAACATTAAATAAATTTATGACACAAAAAACTAACGAAATTCTAACTAAAAAATTAAATGAAAAAGGTATCCTGCGCCTAACTCTTGACGATCCAGGAACCAAGAATCCTCTTTCAGAATTAATGATGGATAACTTAATTAGTGAAATAGATACCGCTTCTACTGATAAAGAAGTTAAAGTTATAGTGATCGGATCAACTGGAGATGTTTTTTGCTCAGGACATGACTTAAAAGAGCTCAAAGAGGCAAATGATACAAATAAAGACAAAGAATTATTCTATCTAAATTTATTTCAAAAATGTTCTAAATTAATGCAATTAATTGTTAATTGTCCAAAGCCAATCATTGCAGAAGTAGGTGGTATTGCAACTGCAGCAGGCTGCCAATTAGTCGCATCATGTGATTTAGCTATATCATCTGAATGTGCAAAATTTGCAACTCCTGGAGTAAACATTGGTCTGTTTTGTTCAACTCCTATGGTTTCATTATCTAGGAATGTAAGTAAAAAAAATTCTATGAATATGCTTCTTACCGGAGATATGATTGATGCCAAAGAAGCTAAAAGAATTTCTTTAATTAATGATTATGTGTTGCTTGAAAATTTAACAGATTCAGTAATGAATCTGGCTGAAAAAATCTCTAGGAAGTCTTCGGCCATAATAAAAATTGGTAAAAAAGCTTTTTACAAACAACTCGAACTTAGTCTTGAGGATGCATACAAATATACATCAGAGGTAATGACCCAAAATATGCTGAAGGAAGATGCTATTGAAGGTATAAACTCTTTTTTGGAAAAAAGAGATCCTAGGTGGAAAGATAAATGAATGATCCTCTTGATTTAAAGAGGTCTGTGAGAACTATTAATGATTTTCCAATTAAGGGTATTAAGTTCAGAGACATAACAAGTTTGATTGAAACACCAGAAGCCTTTAAAAAGACATGCAATCAGTTAACTAAGCTTTCGAAAGAATTCAATGCTGATATTATTGCAAGTATTGAGAGTAGGGGTTTTATTTTTGCTGGAACCATTGCAAGAGATCTTGGACTTCCTTTTGTTTTAGCTAGAAAGCCAGGTAAATTACCAAACAAAACATTCAAAAAAAGCTTTAATCTCGAATATGGAAGTACTTCTATTGAAATTCAACAAAATACAAATATTAAAAAAAACCAAAAAATTGTAATTGTTGATGATTTAGTTGCAACTGGTGGAACTGCAATAGCATGCGCAGAATTGTTAACTGAAAATTTTAGCGTAAAAAATGAAAATATTTTAATTTTGTGTGTTATTGACTTAACAGAACTGGGCGGCAGTAAATTAATACGCGAAAAAGGATTTTCTATTAAAACAATTATTGATTATGACTGATTTTTATGGACGACTGATGATTGATTTAGAGGGAATTACTTTGTCAGACGATGACATTGCTCTTATATCAAATAAACATGTTGGCGGAATAATACTTTTTTCAAGAAATTTTGAGACTTTAGAGCAATTAAAAAGTTTGATAATTGAGATATTTGCAATAAAAAAAAATGTAATCATTGCAGTTGATCAAGAAGGAGGAAGAGTTCAGAGATTTTATAAAGACTTTACATGCATACCCTCGATGCAAAGTCTGGCAGTTTACGCAAAAGAAGAAAATGATATGGAAATTTTTGCTGAAACAGCATGGTTAATTTCTTCAGAGCTCATGGCTATTGGCATTGATTTAAATTTTGCTCCAGTATTGGATGTTGATGAAGAGACTTCAAGCGTTATAGGAGACAGAGCTTTTTCAAATAAAGTTGATGAAGTAATAGAATTTTCTTCTAATTTTATTGATGGGATGCATGAAGCCGGGATGTCAGCAACTGGTAAACATTTTCCTGGTCATGGAGGAATATTTGAGGACAGTCATCTTAGTCTTGTTGAAGATAAAAGGACGTTTTCTGATCTATTGAATTTAGATATAAAACCTTACATTAAATTAAAAAATAAGTTGGATGCCATTATGTGTGCACATGTATTTTTTCCAGATGTTGATGAGAAATTACCAAGTTTTTCTAAAACTTGGCTTCAGGATATTTTAAAAAATAAGCTTGAGTTCACTGGCTTAATATTCAGTGATGATCTTTCAATGAAAGGTTCTGGCGATGAAAATTGTTATATCAAAACAATGAAATCTTTCAATGCTGGATGTGACATGGCCCTAATATGTAATGATAGGGCTGGTGTAAAAGATACAATAAGTTTCTTAGATAACAGCGAAATAGAACCATCCAGCAAATTATCAATTTTGAAGAAAAAAAGTGATATGAATTGGGATGAGATCCAAAGCAGTGAAAAAATAAAAAACATTAGAGCAAAATTAAAAAATATTGGGAGATAAAATGAGAAGAATTATTACTGGTCACAATAATAAGGGCGAATCGATAATAAGTTTTGATGGACCTCCTGCTAGATCTATTGGTGAAGATGTAGGTGGACTGTTTGAATTATGGAATACAGACGGTAATGATGTTATTACAACTGATGAAAATGATAGAGCTGACGAAGATATTATTTTGTCACCACCTAATGGGGGAACTAAGTTCAGATATTTTCAAATTAATCCAATTCCAGATGGTGTTCCTGATGATGTAATGCAAGAGATAGCTGCAGATGCTTTTGAAAAAATTGGTGCAGGACATCATAGAGTGGATACAAGAAAACACCCTGCAATGCATAAAACAGAAACAATTGATTACATTATTTTGCTCAAAGGAGACGTCACTTTGATACTTGATAATGATGAGGTTAATCTAAAACCATTTGATGTTGTTGTCCAAAGAGGAACAAATCATGCTTGGGTTAACAATGGAGATGAGCCAGCACTTTTAATAGCTGTCTTAATCGATAGTAATATTAAGTAAATTTAAAAACCAACATCACCAGACTTGATACTTTGATAGAAATCATTATCAAGTCTTTCGTATGAATTCTTTCCTGGTTTCTTTACAAAAACTAGATCTCCATTTACTTTATCAAGATGGAAGGCCTCTTCCCTTAAATTATTCTTTTTAAGCTTGAATGTGCCAGTTGTTTCTAGCTCATCTATGATTCTTACAAAAACTGGTTGTGCGTAACTAGGTAGCTTCTTTGAAACAAAATCTGAAAAACTTAGCCAATCAAATTTTTCTATATTGCAGTTAAAGGCTACCATGCCAGCACGTCCTTCACTATTAGCAACCTTTACACCGTAAACATTAGCCATATTAACTTCGTGATAACTATTTAAGATTTCTGCTACCTCATTTGTAGATACATTCTCTGATTTCCACCTGAACGTATCACCAACCCTGTCAACAAATTGATAATGAATTCTACCTAGAGAAAAACCAACATCCATTGTTTTTACAAGATCACCAGTGTTAAACCATCTATCACCTTCAACTAATACATTTTGTATTACTTTTGCTTCACTTGCTTTCTTATCTGTATAACCGTTGTATACTGCATTTGGACCTATCTCAACAAGAAGGAGTCCTGGTTGATGTTCGTCTACTTCTACATATCTTCCATCGGTATCTTTTACAAGCGTGTCTTCTGCAACGTCATACTCAAAAATACCAACATTTGCATTTGTCATACCAATTGTTTGATCTTTATTGAGAAGATTCATAAACAAAGCATTACCCTCACTAGCACCATAAATTTCGATAATTCTTTCAACACCAAATCTGTTTCTAAAACAATCCCATAGATCTGGTCGTAAACCATTACCAACCATTTTTGATATTGGATTATTTTTTTCTTCTTCAATTGGTTCTTGAAAACTCAAATATCTGCATAGTTCACCCACGTAAACAAAGGCAGTTGTATTATATTTATTTGCTTCTTTCCAAAATGCAGATGCAGAAAATTTTCTTCTAATGAAAGTTGCTGAACCTGCTTCAATGCAAGCACAGAGCCCCAACATCAGACCAGTAGAATGATAAAGTGGAAGACAGTTATACATACAATCTTTTTCATTGAGTCTATATCCTCCTTTTACAATATTTACAGAAGCAGCAATTATTTTTGAGTTTGGAAACAGTGCGGCTTTTGGAACACCAGTAGTTCCAGAGGTGAAAATATAAAAAGCAGTATCCTTTGCAGTTACTTTACTTGAAATTTCAATATCAATATTTTCAGAATCATTTATAAAATCTTTTATATCCAATGACCAATCTGGACATTTAAAAGTATCTCCATCACTAATCCAATAAATGTCTGTTTTATCTTTTATATTGATTTCAGATAACACTTCCTCAAGAGACAAAGCTAACTCAGCACCAACAATACACTTTTTAGAATCAGATGAATTAATACAATGTATTAATGGTTTTCCAGTTAGGCTTGTATTGATTAAAACACCAATTGCACCAATTTTGTTTAGAGCAAGAATGCTTGTTATATATTCTGGTCGATTTTCCATAAAAAGAACTACTTTATCACCATGAACAACACCATCATCAATGAGTTTTTTTGCAAAGATATTTGCAGCTTGATCTACTTCCGAATATGTCAATGTCTGATTTTCAAAATAGATAAAATTCCTGTTTCCAAATTTCTCAACAGTTTTCTTAAATGTATGAGCTAGAGAAGAATTATCATCAGGGTCTGGGAATTTATATCTTAGAAGAGGAATAATATATTTTAATTCACCAATTACTCTAAAAAATTCAGATATTTTTTTTAACATTTATATAAATAAAATATATTTTCTTTGGTTATATTATAATCCTCCAATTGGTTTTTATATAGGAATAAAACATGAACATGCATAAAGAGTTTGATTTTGTTGTTTTCGGAGCAACAGGTTTTACTGGTAAGTTAGTAGTTGAGTATCTTGTAGAAAAATACGTTGATAGCCCTGACATTAGTTGGGCTATAGCTGGAAGAAGTTTTGATAAGCTTAAATCAATTGCGAAATTAAAAAAAGTACCAGATGAGGTACCTTTAATTGTTGCTGATAGTAACGATATTGAAAGTATTAATAATTTAATTTCTATTACAAAATGTGTCTTAACTACTGTTGGTCCATATCAGCTTTATGGAAACAGTATTATTGCTGCATGTGCTAATTCTGGGACAGATTATGTTGATTTGTGTGGAGAGCCTGGATGGATGCACGAAAAAATTAATGAGTTTAATAATATTGCAAAAAAATCAGGATCTAGAATAGTTTTCTCATGTGGTTTTGACAGCATACCTTTTGATTTGGGTGTATTGTTTCTTCAAGACGAGGTTGTTAAAAGATTTGGTAAACCTTCAAATAATGTTAGGGGTAGGGTTAGAGAGATGAATGGTGAATTTTCTGGCGGTACAGCAGCGTCGCTAAAAGCAACTATGTCTGCACTAAAAGAAAAACCTGAACTGTTTTCTGTTTTGACTAATCCATTTTCACTTTCAAATGGTTTTAATGGACCTGATCAGCCAGCTGATAACAAACCTATGATTGATGAAAAATTAAATACTTGGGTAGCACCATTTTTTATGGCACCAATAAATACAAAAAACATTCATAGATCAAATGCGTTAATGAATCATTTCTATGGAAAAGATTTTTGTTATAACGAAATGTGGATTCAAGGAACTGGTGATAAAGGAAAATCAGCTGCTGATTTTATTTCATCTTCTAATCCTCTAAGCAATGCTCCTGAACCTGGTGAGGGACCATCAAGAGAATCAAGAGAAAATGGCAGTTATGATCTCCTATTCTGTGGTGATGTTGGCAATGAAAGTGTTCATATCTCTGTTTCTGGAGATATGGATCCAGGATATGGTTCAACTTCAAAGATGATTGCAGAAAGTGCAATATGTCTTGTAAAAGAGTGCTCTAGTCTTCTAGGAGGTATTTATACACCAGCACCAGCAATGGGCAAGAAACTTATAAAAAGATTAGAAGAAAATGCTGGATTAGTCTTCAAAAAAGAATAACTATAGTTTCCCTTTTTTTCTTAAATCCTCTCTAATTTTTGTAGCACTAATATTAGTTATCTCTTCATCAAAAATTTCTTCTTCAAAAACATAACCAACTCCTCTTCCATATGTGATATTTATTATATTTGGAACTAACATTAGTTCGTATTCTCTTCCTCTTTCATAACCGTCTAGCTTTAGACTCTCTTCAATATTTCTGCAAACATCATCCCAAGAAAAAGGATTGTCATCCTGTCCGTGACCTCCAGACGCACCCTCAACATCTCTAATTTGAATAATAACTTGACCAGTTTTTTTTATACATCTTTTGAAAAGCTCTTGATGACCTCTGTGCCATGGCTGCCATCTTCCAAGCATTTGAACAGTGGGTTTCTTCCAATCAAACATTTTTAAGAATTTTTGTTGATATTATCTTATGATTATTATCATTCATTTCTGTGACTATATAATCAACATTTTTTGGTTTCTCAAACATTTTATTCGTATCTTCATATCTACCAGATGTAATAGTATTCATCCAAATTGTAATATCTGGATTGAAATTTTCTTTAGTTTCATGTGTTGGACAAACAAAGTCACAAATAACGATTCTGCCATGGTTTTTTTCAAAATCTGCCAGACTCTTCATCCTTAAGCTTTGTCTGATTCTGCCCTCAGGTGAAAAATCCCAATCATTTGCCATTTCTCTTACAATATCTGCGTTGTACCATGCTGCTTTAAGAAGTGGTTGCATTCTTTCAGCTAGATATGTCTTTCCGCTTCCAGGTAGACCCATTACAAGTATTTTCATTATTTTGTTTTTGTTATTGAAAATAATTCGTTTTTAAATTCAATTTTACCTAGACCTTCAATTGTCTTCTTAACTCTATTATATAATTTTGAATTTTTTTCAACTACTTGAATATCTTTTTCAGGAATTTGCCCAACATATAGAATATTAGCCCATTTTGCATCTGTATTATGTCCGAATAATTCAGTTACTGTTTGATCAGGCGCTTTTTTAAAGTAAAAACCATAACTTTTTGGTGTAGAGAAATTATATAAATTATTTTCATAGGCTGGATTATTTTTTAAATAATTAATAATATCTTTAGCCCTATTTGGAAATGCCTCTTTTTCTTTGAAGGCTGTTTTAAGAACTTTTTGTACTCCATTCCCGCCATAGGAATGTGTAATCAGAAGTTTTCCTGACTTATTGAGCAGTTTCATTAATGGTCCTATTACATTATTTACTTTTACTTTCACTGAAGAGGCAGCTCTATATGCTTGAGAGGCAATTATTAAATCATAGTTGTTGTTTTTATAATCATTTTTAAGAAACCCTTTTAGATGCCTTAAGTTATCTTTTCTCAAAATTCTTATTAAGCAAGGATTCGCATATGAAGTTCTACCTCTTGTATCAATCTCAATTCCCCAATATTTTTTAATAAAATTTCCAAGCTTTATCCCAGTTATTTGAGTATTGAAATCAAAAGAGTTATCACTGTCGAGAATTAAATTCAGCTCTTTAATTTTTTTATTTTTTATTTTGTTTGCAGTTTCAACCAAGTCTAGCTCAGAAAATTTAACATTTGTCATTGTTACTAGTAAGTTAGGATGTTCAGCAAATCTGTCAGGCATTTTTTCAAGAGTATTTTTGAGATCCTCATAGCTTATTTCCTTACCAGTAATTAACAATGAAGTATAAGGATGATATTTGTGAAAACTTTTAATTATATTTGAATTAATTGTTCCATCACCTGTTCCTGCATCAAGTATTCTAATATAAGATTTATTTTGCGAAAGGGCTGAGATATGAGGATAAATTTTTTCAGAGATTGCCTTTTTTTCTCCAGTATTTTGAATAAACGAAAGATACTTTAATCTATCATCAAAAAATCTTTTTTTGCCCATTACTACCCCTCAAAATACATATATAAATAATATTCTAAATATGTAAATTTTTCATTTACTCCCAAGATATTTTGAGATTAAAATACCCTTAAATCTAAGGATAACACATGTCAAAATCTCAATTACCATTAATGATAGGAATTGGTACCAGAATAAGGAAATCTCCTTATTATGAATCTAATTTGAAATATGGAGTTACTGGTTTTACAGTCTACAATAAAATGTATTTACCAACTGCTTTTTCTGGACCTGAAAAAGAGTATGAGAGTCTAATAAATGATGTCACATTTGGTGATTTTGCTGCCGAGCGTCAAATTGAAATTAATGGAAAAGATGCTTATGATTTTGTTAGATATATTACACCTCGTAATTTAGAAAAATGTGAAATAGGTTACTGTAAATATATCATTTTAACTGATATGGATGGGGGAATTATCAATGACGCCTGTTTATTGAGACTTGAAGAAAACAAATTTTGGATCTCCCCTGGAGATGGTGATGTTATTCTTTGGCTCCAGGGAATTGCTATAAATTCTGGTATGGATGTTTCAATTCATGAACCCGATGTTTCCCCTTTACAAATAAGTGGTCCAAAGTCAGGTAAGTTAATCCGTAAACTTTTTAACGGTGAACATGACGATTTAGGTTATTACAAGGCAAGAAAAACTCAACTTCAAAATATTCCAATGGTAATTGCTAGAACTGGCTGGAGTGGTGAATTAAGTTATGAACTTTATCTTCAAGACAGAAAATTAGGTAATAATCTTTTTGAGTTGGTCTATGATGCTGCTCAGGAATTTAATGGGAGAGTTATTGCTCCAAATACTATAAGAACTATTGAAGGTGGGCTTTTATCATATGGCAGTGATTTTGGTAGGGAACATAATCCATACACCATAGGGTTTGGAAGATTAGTAGACGTTGATCAAGAAACTGATTTTATCGGAAAACAAGCTTTAAAAAAAATAAAAAAAGATGGTATTGAAGAGAAATTAATTGGTCTTGAAATTGAGGGTGATCCATTACCAAAAGCCCCTGAAAATTTTTGGCCAGTCAATTGCGATGGCAAAAAAATTGGAAGATTATCAAGAGCATATTTTTCACCTAGAGTAAAAAAGAATATTGGGCTAGCAATTCTTGATATTGAATTTTGTGAAGAAGGAACAGTTGTTCTACTTGAAAGTCCATACGGAGATTTTGCCTCTAAAGTAGTATCTATTCCCTGGTTTAATGCTGATAAAAATACCTATTTGGATTAATTTTGATAATATTTTTTTCAATCTTGCTATCACTTTTAACCTTAAATCTTTCATCAATGATTATAGATAACCTTAACGATGTGAGGGCGGAATGGACCGCAATCTCTGATCAAGTTATGGGCGGAATATCAGAGGTGAATTTTTATGAAATTGAAGAAGATGGAGAGACTTTTTATAGACTTGAAGGCAATGTTAGTACTGAAAATAATGGTGGATTTATTCAGTCAAGAGTCAAAATGAATATCAATAGCAATAATTTTGATGGAATTCGATTAAAAGTTAGAGGGAATAATAATGCATATTTCATTCATTTAAGAGCTCCAAGAATGCTGCCATGGAATTATTTTTATTCAGAATTTTATGTAACTGATGAATGGAAAACTATTGAATTACCAATTAAAAATTTTAAGTATTCTAGAAATGGAAATAAGTTACTTGGTTCAACTAACATAAGATCCATTGGCTTGGTTGCTTACGGTAAAGATTTTTCAGCTCAATTAGATATTGCAGCTATTGAACTTTACTAAATATGGTTTTTACAGACCTAGATAAATTCTTTATGGAGTCTGCAATGGACCTAGCCAGACAATCATTCGAACATAAAGAAGTCCCTGTCGGTGCGGTTATTGTCAAAGATAATGAAATAATAGGAAGGGGATGCAATAGTGTAATTGAAAGCAATGATGTTACCGCTCATGCAGAAATAAACGCGCTTAAATCTGCTTCCCGCAAGATAGGCAATTATAGATTAAATGGATGTTCTATTTTTGTAACTCTAGAGCCTTGTCATATGTGTGCGAAAGCAATTATTGATGCAAGATTGAGCTGGATAATATTTGCAACTAAAGAACCTAAAACAGGTAGTTTGTGTTCAATTGATAACTTTCTTGAGAATAAGGCTTTAAATCATAAGATCAAATATAAATATGGGTTATATGAAGAGGAAAGCTCAAAGCTACTTAAAAGTTTTTTTATACAAAAGAGGTAATCATATAATTTTTTCCATTGTTGTATGAGGGATACCAGTATCAGAACCATCATATTTTTTGACCGCTATGTAACCAAATTTTTTATAAAAATCTAATACGTGATCCCTAGCATTTAAAATAATTTTTTTTGCATTTTGTCTTTTAGCTTCTTTTTCAAGTAATCTTATGACTTCTTTACCAACACCATTTCTCTGATATTTTTTATCAACAGCCATATACCTAATTTGCGCTTCATTTGGGTTGTTAAAATGCAGCCTACCACAACCTACAATTTGTTCTTTTTTGACTCCAATTAGATGAAAACTGGAATCCTCATAATCATCTTTTAAGGATTCGATTGATTTTCCAATAGGCTTTCTTAATATTTCCCATCTAAAAAGATTATATTTTATGAATTCTTCTTGATTTTCTGGTTGTTTAAATGAAATATCATTCATTTAACTCTAACCAAACTGGGCAATGATCTGATGGCTTTTCCATTGCACGGGAATTATAGTCAATACCAACATCCTTGATGTTCATTTTTAAATTCTCAGAAAGTAAAATATGGTCAATTCTTAATCCTTTTTTCGGATCCTGATCAAACATTCTAGACCTATAATCAAACCATGAATAAATAGATGACTCTTTTGGATATTTTTCTCTCCATGTATCAACAAAGCCTAAATTTTTGATCTTATTCCACATTTCTCTCTCTTGAGGTTGAAATGATGTTTTTCCATCTCTTAACCATCTTTTTGCATTTTCTTCCCCAATTCCAATATCTATATCTTCTGGTGAGACATTAAAATCTCCCATTACTATTAAATTAGAGTTTGATTTTTTAAGGTTGAGAATATGCGACTCTAAGTCACTGTAGTATTTAACTTTTTTAGGAAATTTTGTTTCATGATTTATGTTCTCACCTTGTGGAAAATAGCCATTCATTATTAATAATTCTTCATTACCAAAGTTAAACTTAGATTGAATGAATCTTTTCTGATCCTCTTCAGTATCATTAACAAAGCCTTTAAAAGTTTCAATTGGTGGGACTTTACTTAAGATGGCTACTCCATAGTGTCCTTTCTGACCCCAAAACTCAGCGTGATAACCAATTTCATTGATTACTTCTAATGGGAACTCCGGATCGTTTACCTTTGTTTCTTGAAGTCCTATTACATCAGGATCTATAGTATCTCGTATATGTTCAATTTGATGGGGTCTTGCTCTAATGCTATTGATGTTAAAAGACACAATTTTCATATTATTTTATAGATGACAAAGCAAACTTTTTATTTAATTCAATGTAATCATTAATAATATTAGTTGATTCAATTAATTGATAATCATCATCTAGATTTATTGAACTATTAGTTATACCAGTATCACTCGATTCCTGCATCTCTTCGTATGAAGAATAAATTGTAAGGCCAGCCTTCTGTCTTCTTTCATTCTCAATTTGAAGGAGCCAATCTTTTCTTAATTCTTTCTGAATTTTTCTTTCATTTAAATTTAGGCTTAACTTTCTTTTATTTTTATTTAAGTCATATCTGTCTCTGACTTTTTTAAGATAATTTAGATTTGGTTCCTCATTGAGCCTATACTCATAGTTTGCAACTACCTCATTAAAAATATTTGAATCAATATTAAATTTATTATGTCTATATGGTCTTATTACATCCCATTCCATTGCAGTAGGGTATGAGCTTTCTCCAACTGAGTCGATATCCCAAGTGACTGGTAGTTGAATATCAGGAAGCACACCTTTATTTTGAGTGCTCATTCCATTTACTCTGTAATACTTAGATTCCGTAATTTTAACTTGTCCCTCTGATAAATTTTCCAGACTTTGAACAGTACCTTTGCCAAATGTTCTTTGCCCAACAATAATACCTCTTCTGTAATCTTGAATTGCACCAGCAACAATCTCTGAGGCTGACGCTGAGTAACGATTAACTAGAACTAACAAAGGCTTACTCCAAACTTGGACAGCTCTTGAAGAGCCATATGGTTGAATATATCCTCTACTTTGCTTCACTTGAACTGTGGGACCTGAAGACACAAATAATCCTATAATTTTGTTTGCTTCGATGAGTGCACCACCACCATTATTTCTTAAATCCAATATTAAAGCATCTACATCTGATTGATTAAAATCATTTAAGATACTCTTAACATCATTACTGCTGCTTCTATAATCTTCAACCCTTTTTTGATAATCATTAAAATCTATATAAAAAGAGGGCAGATCAATTATTCCAATTTTATTATCACCAATATCAATAATTTTTGATTTTGCAGCTCTGTCCTCAAGTTTTATTTCTTCTCTTTTTAAAGTTATTAATTTAGTTGAATCGTCATCTGAATTGAATGATATGAATTCAATTTCAACTTCACTACCAGCTTCTCCTCTGATTAAGTCAACAACTTCATCAATTCTCCAGCCAACCACATCTTTATATTCTTTTGATCCAATTTGTCTAATTTTAGTTATTTTGTCCTCAGGATTAATTTTTCCAGATTTTTCAGCTGGACCACCAGGAACTAAACTTATAATTTTGGTGTAGTCGTCTTCTGTTCCAAGGAGTGCACCAATACCATTCAACTTTAAACTCATATTTACATCAAAATCTTCTGCAGATCTTGGTGATAAGTAAGAGGAATGAGGATCAAATTGATTAGTTAAAATATTAATAGCCAACGAAAATATATCTTCCTCTTTTTGCTGATTGATTCTTCTTATTCTGTTTTCATACCTTTTCCTTAAATCAACTAGTGGTTTAGAACTTGAAGAGTCTGATAATCTTGCAACTAAAAGGTCATTTTTTGTTTCGAGTCTCCATAACTCTTTTAAGTCGCCAAAACTAGATTGCCATTCGTTATCTTCATAATAGATATCAAGATATTCATCCTTTAAGAGATCAAACTGATTTTTTATGATTAGATCAATTTGATATTTTAAAAAATACGTTAATCTTTCAAAGTATAAATTAATTAGCTCATAAGCTAATTCAATATCAAAATAACCATCATAAAGCTCTGATCTTTTAAGGTACAATTCTATTTCATCTTTAATGAATAAATTTTTACTTTCATCTAATTTTTCTATGATTGCTTCAAAATATCTTTTATTAAAATTATCTTTATTGAATTCCTTAAGGTAGTGCTCTCTTTCAAGTTTTTTAAAAATCTCCTTACTCAATTTCTCTTTGTTATTGCTTAATTCAATGAATTCATATTCGTTTGCAAATACAAACCCACAACATAACAAAAATATTAATTTTATATTCATTTAATAACTATAAATTCTGTGCTTTAGCAGCTTCTTCTCTAATTAAATCTGGCGTACCTAAGATTTGTCTATTAACACCAATTCTTTTGAACCAATAATGTAATCCTAACAAGTCTGTAAATCCCATTCCACCGTGAACTTCGGTTGCTTTTTTTGAAATCATTTTAGAAACATCCGAAGTATGAGACTTGGCATGACATGCCATAAGCTTTTTATCATCATCGTTGGAATCAAATGAATGTGCTGCATGCCAAACTAATGAATAACATGGTTCTAATTCAGAGGCCATTTCTGCACACATATGCTTAACTGCTTGGAATGAACCAATTACTCTATTAAATTGTTTTCTATCTTTGGAGTAATCTACAGCTTTATCAATCATAGCTTTCGATGCGCCAAGTGAATCTGCAGCAGTAACTATTCTACCTGCATCAATTGAATTGCTTATAGCTTCTTTTGAATCCATGGTATTTTCAAGAATATCAATTTCAGTATTATGAAAACAAATTTCTCTAAAAATTCTGGTTTTATCAACTGTTGTTAAATCAACTTCTTTTATTCCTGCTGATTTAAGGTTAACAACTCCTATTTGACCCTTTTTATCAGATAACATCACATGTGTTGCATAATCATTATCAATTACAAAAAAAGTTCTTCCATTTACTCTATTCCCTGAAAAAACTAAATTTGATTCATTTCTTGATCCAAAGAATTCAGAAAATCCAACACTAAAATTAATTGAATTCTTTGACATTTCACCAAAATAAAATTTTTGCTGACTATCGTTGGCGCCATATTTAATTGATATAGGAGCCATTACGTAAGATCCAATAAATGGAAGAGTTGCAACACCTTCTCCAAGACTTTGCGAGACCGCAGTAGCAAAAAGTAAGTCAAGTCCAAGACCACCATTTTCCTCAGGAATTAAAATATTATTTATGCCAAGGTTTACAATGCCCTTATGCAAATCATCTTTGCAAGATTTATCCTGTCCGTTTACAACCTTTCTTATGACATCTATAGGAGAAGTATCTTCAAGAAATTTTTTAACGTTATCTTGAAAGAAAATTTGGTCATCAGATAATCCAAAATACATATTATGCTCCTTGAGGCATCTTTGGTTCTTTTGGCATACCAAGACCTCTTTCTGAGATAATATTTTTTTGTATTTGACTAGTACCACCTCCAATTATCAATCCAAGAAAATACATGTATGCGACTTGCCATGAACCACCATCTCTTATATTTGGACTATTTTCATAAAGTGTTCCTAATTCACCCATAATATCTATTGCAAAACCCTCAAGCTCATGTCTCAATTCAGTACCAACGAGTTTTTGTATCATTCCAGCAATCTTCACATCCTGATTTTTATTTAGTTTTGCTGATAAAACTCTCAAAGAATTAGATTGAAAAGCAATAACTTTTCCTTGAATTTTCATCAATTTATCTCTGTATACTGGATTATTAATAGCTAATTCACCATTTATAGTTTCTTTTTTCATTCTTTCAATAAGAGATTTCAATCTGTTCATCATAGCGTTAGGATCAGAAAGAGAGCCTCTTTCATGACTAAGTGTTGCATTTGCCACAGCCCAGCCTTCACCACGTTTGCCAACAATATTATTCTCTGGAATTATTACATCTGTAAAAAATACTTCATTGAATCCAGCATTAAGCGTCATATCAACTAATGGTCTTACCTCAATTCCAGGAGTATCCATTGGAATTAGTAAGTAGCTTATTCCAGCATGTTTTGATGCATCAGGTTCAGTTCTGACCAAACAAAACATCATTTGTGAATACTGAGCAGTACTGGTCCAGATTTTTTGACCGTTTATTACCCAGTTTCCATTTATTAATTCTCCTTTTGTTTGTAGATTTGCAAGATCACTGCCAGCATTTGGCTCTGAGTAGCCTTGACACCAAATAATTTCGCCAAGCAGTGTCGATTTTACATATTTTTGCTTTTGCTCCTCAGTGCCAAGTTCTAAAAGTGTTGGAACTAACATGTCTATACCCTGACCACCCATTGGAGGAGGGATTTTAGCTTTTGCAAATTCTTCTGCAATTATTCTGGTTTTAATGATGTCACTTTCTCCACCAAAACCTCCGTATTCTTTTGGAATTGATCTTGCAAAATAACCTTTTTCAATAAGAATCTTTTGCCAATCTGATCTCTTCATTTTAATTTCGCCAGATTTAAATGAACCCGATAGTGGTACTTTAGTGGAGTCTGAGAAATGAATACCAGAATATTTTTTACAAAATTCTCTTACTTCATTAGTAAAATCTTTGTACTCTTTACTAAAATTTAAATTCATAATTTTTCCTAATTAGTCCCAGTTTGGTTTCCTTTTTTCAAGAAATGCAGCTATTCCTTCTTTAGCATCTTTTCCTTCAAAACACTTAGCAATTTGTTCTTTTAAGTATGGAAGGGCATCATCAAAACTTTTTGAATCTTGCTTCTCATAAGCCTCAAGACCAAATTTCATTGTTTCAGGCGCTAAACTCGCAAGCTCAAAGGCAAGTTTATCAACTTTTTCGTCAAGTTCTTCCTTTTTAACACATTCATTTATCAAACCCCATTCTTCTGCTTTTTTCGAATCAATAGGTTTTCCTCTCATTATGAAATCAAGACCTGCTCTTTTAGGCATAACTCTAAATAAACCAGCCATGACCATAAATGGCCATAATCCTCTATGAATTTCTGGTGCTGAAAAGGTTGCTTCTTTGACTGCAATTGCATGAGTTGAGTTACATACAATTAAAAGAGCACCCGCCAAAACTGATCCTTGGATTTTAGATATGACTGGCTTAAATAAATGTCTTAAAGAAAGACTTATGTCATCAGCATTTTCTAGTTTTGGTACATTTGATTCAGACTTTGGTTTAGATAAATCTGCGCCAGCACAAAAAATATCTCCCTTTGCCGCAAAAATTACTACACGAATAGTATCTTCCTGTTTTGCATAAGCTAAAGCATAATTAATCTCATTCATCATTACACTATTTAAAGCATTTTTTTTCTCAGGCCTATTTAGCGTAATTTCCATAATATTATTTTTTATATTTATTTCAGTTGCTGAAAACTGTAGACCCTTAAGTGATAGCTTTTCCATTTTAATTATCCTCAATAATGCTTTGTGGCACTCTTACTTTTTTAGCTTTCAAATACTCACCTAATGATTTAGCTTGGCCATCTTTTCTGTTATTAGATGAAATACCATCTTGCAATATGTCATGAATGTAAAAATTAAGTGAGTTTATATTAGCTAATTCAAACCTTTCAACCTTAAATTGCATTAGATCTGGAAGTAGTTCTTTTAGCTTTTCTACTGTCAAAAATTTATAAAGAAATGCAAATGAAGTTGAATTTTTTGCCCAAACTCCTAGATTCGCACAACCTCCTTTGTCACCAGATCTTGTTCCAAAAATTTGACCAAAATAGATATCTTTTTGATCTTTTGTCTCAATATCTTTAATTTTTATAGGCTCTTTTTGATAGTAAATCTCTTCAAACTCTAGTTGACTTGTTGGTAACACCTCAATCTGATGTCCATTAAAATATACATTTTCTTTAATGTGCTTGCTGTCTACTAATGCAGGCCAATAGACTATAACTGGACCACTTGGTTTAATTCCGCTCTGCGCAAAAAAACCTGGTATATTTGCAAGAGCAAGTTCAATTATTTTTGCACTAAAAAGTCTTCCTACTAAATTTTGATCTTGAGATTTAACAGAGACTAGCAAAGAAGCCATTGCTTCCTCATTACTTGATGGATTTTCTTTGTCTGTTCTGTGAAGTTGAATTGAAACTTCATCAAATTGTTCTTTTCCGCCTACAGACTTAAATAACGCATCTGTAAAAACCTTTGCTTTATCTTCAATATCCAAACCAGTAAGAATGATTTCCATACCATTTCTAAATCCTCCAGCAAGATTAATACAAACTTTGTGTTTATCTGGCGGAGAACTCCCTCTACATCCTGAAACATGAACTTTATCTTTTTCAATCTGTTTAATTTTTAATGTATCAAAGTGAGCTATAACGTCTGGATTTATATAAGCTGGCGAGCTTATTTCATATAAAAGTTGAGCAGTCACAGTACCTTCAGAAACCAAACCACCTGTGTCAGGATGTTTTGTAATATTAAAACTCCCATCTTTGTATATCTCAGCAATTGGATAGCCCACATTATCAAAGCTAGGAACTTCCTTAAAGAACGCATAATTTCCACCAGTTGCCTGACAACCACATTCAATGATATGGCCAGCAGCAAGTGCTCCTGCTAAAGCGTCATAATTATTTCTGTCCCATTCAAATTTCCAAGCTGCGGGACCGATTACTACTGCAGCATCCGTAACTCTTGGACAAACAACAATATCTGCTCCATTATCTAAAGCTGTTTTAATACCCCATGCCCCAAGGTATGCATTTGCAGTTAAAGGAGACAAATTTGAGTCGTTTAACTTAATATTTTTTTCTATATTTTTGAATTCCTCTCCCAATTTTGTTAAATCATGAATTTTTGGCATTAAATCATCGCCATCTATATAAGCAACCTTCATATCTATAGATTGCTCATTTAAAATATTTTCAATTTCTAACGCCATTGATTTCGGATTTAATCCACCAGCATTACTGACAATTTTAATATTTTTCTCTTTGCAAGATTTTGCAATTTCTTTGATTTGTTTTAAAAAAGTTCCAACATAACCTTTATCTTCACCTCTTTTCATTTTTTGACTAAAAAGAATAGCCATAGTTAATTCAGCTAGATAATCTCCAGTAAGAACATCAATAGGTCCTCCATTAACCATTTCTTTTGCTGCAGATAATTTATCACCATAAAATCCACTACAATTTGCAATTGTTATAAATTCCTTTCCCATTAGTTTTTAAGTTTTATACCATTCAAAATAATACTTGTTATTGAATTTGCAGATTCCTCAGGGCTTAAATGAATAGATTTTTTATTTTCTTCTTTAAAAAATTCTCTTCCAATTCCTCCTAAGAGAATAGAAAAAGCTTTTACGTCAATAGCCTTAATTTCTTTTTTCTTAATGGCTTGCACTAAAAGTTCTTTAATAAAATTTTTAATAAAGTTCTCATGATAATCTGCAGTCATCTTTGAGCCATTTATTTTTTCCATGTCTTTTAGAAATCTGTCAAATTTTGGACCAACAGCTTGATTGACAATCATCAAATATTCTTCTAATTTTTCTATAGGTGAGTCAATTTCTGATACAGAATCCATAGCAAATTTACCTAATTTTTTAAGGATATTATCCATTGTCATTAAAATTAATTCGTCTCTGCTCGGTGCAATTTCATATAGTGTTCTTAAAGAAATCTTAAGTTTTTTTGCTATTTCAGACATTGTCAGATTTGGAACACCCGATTCTAACAATATTTCAAGTGCGTCAATGATTTCGTTATGTCTTTTTGTATAAATTCTATTATTTTTTGTATTAAGAGAACTTTTTCTATATTCAATATTTTGCATTTAATAATTACTTAACAACCATTAATAGGGCACCGTTTTCAACTTGATCATTTATTGAAATAAATAATTCTGAGACTGTCCCATCTTCTGAGGCTTTAATAGAGTGCTCCATTTTCATTGCTTCTAAAATGACTAAAGTATCACCAGCTTTGACTTTTTTACCTTTTTTTACTTTTAGGTCAATTACTTTTCCAGGCATTGGAGCAACAAGACCTCCTATTGAAGTTTCTGTGCCAGGCATCCTAAACCTTGGCTTTAGTTCAAGCATAATATCTCCATATGGCATATGGACCAAAATGCTGCTGTCAGAAACTGTCACGCGAGAATAAGCTCTTTTGCTATCGAAAACTAAATCAATTCCATTATTATCCACTGAATTAATAAAAGCCTCTTTGTTAGATGAAAATAAAAATTTATTATTATTTTGCTGTTTGTATTCAACAATATATTCCTTATTTTCAAATTCAAAAGCTATTTTTTGATTTGGCAATCTTCCATTCGTCCAACCAGACGGCATAAATTTAGCAACGTTTGAATTATTTCTATTTTGTTGTTGTATCCACATAGCGGCAATTGCTGTTATGTGCTCAATTTCAGCTTTATTAATTTCAAGCTTCCTGCTTGGATTTACCCTTTCAATAAAATCAGAAGTAGTATCCCCTTCAAGGAATTCTTTAGTTTTTAGACAGTTAATTAAAAAATCTCTATTTGTTTTTACACCACCAATATGTGCAGATTCGAGTGCCTTAGCTAATTTGCTTGCTGCATCAGTTCTATTCGTGGCGAATGTAATTATTTTTGCAAGCATAGGATCAAATTCAGTACCTACTATTGTTCCGGTTTTTACACCCGAATCCCATCTAGCCTGGACAGAATTATTTTTTTCAAACGCTATTAAGGTTCCAATTTCAGGAAGGAAATCATTATTTGGATCTTCTGCATAAAGTCTTGCTTCAATAGATGAGCCTGTCCAGGTAATTTCTTCTTGAGAGAATCCTAGAGGCTCACCTCTAGCTATTTTGAGTTGTTCACTAACAAGGTCTATTCCTGTAACTTCCTCTGTAACTGGATGTTCAACTTGTAATCTTGTATTGACTTCTAAAAACCAGAATTCTTCCGTCTTATCATCAAACAAAAATTCTACGGTACCAGCTGATTCGTATTTTATTTGTTTTGCCAGCTTTACTGCAGCATAACCCATATTTTTTCTAACCTCTTCTGAGATCCTTGGAGATGGAGATTCCTCAATTATTTTTTGGTGTCTTCTCTGAATTGAACACTCTCTTTCTCCTAAGTGAACAATGTTTCCAAATGAGTCGCCTAAAATTTGTATTTCAATATGCCTAGATTTTTCTACGTATCTTTCAATAAATATTCTTTCATCATTAAAACCACTTTTAGCTTCTCTTTGTGCACTGATTATTGATTCTTTTAAATCTTTTTCTTTATTAACAATTCTCATTCCTTTACCACCACCACCTGCTGCTGCCTTAATTAGAAGAGGGTAGCCAATCTTTTTTGCTTCATTAGGTTTTGATGTCATTGGTAGGGTAGGTACATCAGCCTTAACTGCTAATTCTTTTGCTTTTAATTTATCTCCCATTACTGATATAACTCTAGGAGATGGCCCAATCCAAATTATATTTTCTTTTTTAACTTTTCTTGCAAAAGAAGCATTTTCCGATAAAAAACCATAACCTGGATGAATTGCTTGAGCGCCAGTCTTTTTCGCAGCCTCAATAATTTGATTCCCATCAAGATAACCACCATCTTCTAATCTAATCGACTCATCTGCTTGATTTACAAATGGAGCATCTTTGTCAGCATCAACATAAATAGCAATTGATCTGATGCCCATCTCTTTGGTAGTTTTTATAATCCTACATGCAATTTCACCCCTATTAGCAATCAATAATGAATCAAAGATCATAATCTAAAAACTCCATATTCCTTAGCACCTTCAATAACATTATTACTTACAATCGAGAGGCAAAATCCAATGACATCCCTTGTATCTCTTGGGTCGATAATTCCATCGTCAGTAAGCATACTACTTGCAACAAGACCATGTGATAATTTTTCGAGATAATCAATTACCATAGCTTTAAGTTGTTCATCTGCTTTTTTATCAAACTTTTTTCCATCTCTTTTGGCTTTAGCTTGTCTTACAATAGACATGACACCAGCCATCTGTTCAGGACCCATCACAGCAATTTTTGCAGTAGGCCATAAGAATGTAAATCTATTATTAAAAGCTTTTCCTGACATCGCATATGTTCCGGCTCCATATGAAGCGCCAACTATAAATGTTATGTGTGGAACCATTGAGTTTGAAACTGCATTTATAAGTTGGGAGCCTTTTTTAATAATTCCTTGCCTCTCAAAATCTTTACCTACAAGAAATCCTGTTACGTTATGTAAAAATATAATAGGTATATCTCTTTTGTTACACAGTTGAATAAAAGTAGCCCCTTTTTCTGCAGATTCAGGATAGATAGGACCATTGTTACCAATAATACCTATTTGATAGCCATGAACAGAAGCCCAACCACATACTAAAGATGAACCATATAGTGGTTTAAATTCTTCAAATCTAGATCCATCTACAAATCTTGCGATAATTTCTTTTATATCCACAGCCGATTTAAGATCTTCACTTAAAATGCCTAATAATTCATTTTTATCATATTCTGGTTCAATTGACTTTATTTTTGGTTCAGGACCTTTTTTTGACCAATTTAAGTGCGATACTACCTCTCTACAAATTCTAAGAGCATCCATTTCATCTTCAGCCAAATAATCAGAAAGTCCAGAAACCTCGGAGTGCATTTTCGCGCCTCCAAGTGTTTCGTCATCAGATTCTTCACCAGTAGCCATTTTTACTAATGGAGGACCTGCAAGAAAAGCCTTGGACTGGTCTTTGATAAAAATATTATAGTCGGACATTCCTGGCTGATATGCGCCACCTGCGGTTGATGAGCCAAATACAACTGATATTACTGGAATTCTCATTTTTGATAATTCAGTCATTTCATAAAAAAAACGCCCCGTTGAAGCAAAATGACCTTGTTGAAGACTTGGAGCAATAGGGGGTGAATCACTCTTATTGTTTCCCACACTCAAGTCACCACCAGCTGACTCAACAAAACTTATAAAAGGAATTTTATTTTCTCTTGCAATTTCTTTTGCTCGTTTCCATTTTTCACCGACATATACTGTCATTGCTCCTGCCTTTACAGTTGGATCATTTGCAAATATTACACATTCAACTCCAGAAATTATTCCAACTCCTGATACACACCCTCCACCAACATGATAGTTTGTTGTACCGTATGCTGCATAAGGTTGAATTTCTAGGAAAGGACTATCTTGATCAAGAACATTAATTACTCTTTCTCTTACTGGCATCTTTCCTCGTTTTGCTAGACGTTCATGGTGGTGCATGCCACCACCGATTTCTGCCAGATCAAGAAGACCGTCTAAGAACTCCAGCTTTTCTAACATCATCTCTTTATTTGCAATATATTGATCTGACTTAGTGTTTAGATTTGTCTTAATTTTTGGTGAAATATTTTCGTTTTTCATAATATGAATTTTAAATTGGATTTAAATGGTAATATATTATCTTTAATATTACCACTAAAAAGTTGTAAAATAATAATGAATTATCTATTAATATGATCAAAATATACGGAACAGAAAACTCGAGAGCTATTAGACCTATATGGACAGCAGAAGAAATGGGTTTAGATTATAAATTAATCATGATGCCATTTCCTCCAAGAGTGTTCATGAAGGAATATTTAGACATTAATATTTTAGGCACAGTTCCATACATGATTGATGGTGATGTGAAAATGACAGAATCTGTAGGAATTTCTCAATATCTAGTTGAAAAATATGGTCCTTCAGATTTACAAGTTCAACCTAATGAAAATGATTATCCCGCATATTTAAATTGGTTATATCATTCTGATGCAACATTAACATTTCCACAAACTGTAGTTTTAAGATATAAGTTTCAAGAACCAGGAGTAGCTGATGCCGCAATTGATGGTTACAGTAGATGGTTTGTCTCAAGGTTGAAACTTTTAGAGAAAGCCTTAAATAATAAAGAGTATTTGTGTTCAGGTCGCTTCACATTAGCTGATATTTGTGTCAGTTATGCAATAAACTTGGCAGACGCTCTAGGAATAGAGCAGGCATTTAAGCCGAATATCAAAAGGTGGTCCAAGAATTTATTTTCAAGACCTGCATTTATAAAAAGTAAAAGCTATAAATATGAACAAGAAAACTAAAAAACTAATTTATTTTTTATCGATTATATTTGTCATTCCAAATTTGTTTTCAAATAAAACTGAGCACATTGAAACAATATATCTAGGATCTGGTTGTTTTTGGGGTGCTGAAAAAGGATATGAATCAATAGATGGGGTAATTGATGCTGAGTCAGGCTATGCAAATGGTTATGGTGTTAGCCCAAATTATAGGTCCATCATACAATTTAAAAATAAGTTTAATGATAATAATTTTGCTGAGGTCGTAAAGGTTACATTTAATTCAAATGCTATAGAAACAGAAGATATTTTAAAACACTTTTTTGAGACACATGATCCAACCCAATTTAATAGGCAAGGTAATGATGTTGGAACACAATATCGTTCGACGATACTTTTTGTAAACGAAAATCAAAAAGAATTAGCTGAAATAATTATGGAAGAGTATCAAATACTTCTAAATGATGGTGGTTATGGAGAAATAAAAACTAAGTTAGAACCCTTAGATAATTTTTATCCAGCTGAAGAATATCATCAAGACTACCTAAAAAAGAATCCTAATGGCTATTGCCCAGACTTATCAACTGGAATTGTTTTTAATAATAATGATAAAAGCTTACTCGATAATGAAATATTGTTAACTGGGAAACAAATATTAGTTTTAGATTCACAAAACTACTGCCCATATTGCGAGAAATTAAAAGTAGATGTTACAGATAACTATAAAGGAACTATACCGCTATCCTATAGAACATCTGATCAATTACATGGGCTTAAAATCAATTCACCAACCTGGGCAACACCATCATTAATTTTTATGGAAAATGGAAAAGAAATTTTTTCGTATCAAGGATATATCAATCATAAAGATTTTTATCAATTATTAGGCAAATTCAAACTGGGAGATTCTGAGGCTTATGATGTGGCTTTCAATAAAGGAACCGATGCGCGTTTTTGTAAAGAATATGAAATTTTTAAAAATACACCAGATGGTATTTTTATTGATAAGTTAAGTGGTGAATCTTTATTTGATACGAGAGACAGATTTGTTTCTAAATCAGGGTGGCTATCATTCACTAAACCTGTAGAGGGTTCGGTATATGAGCTTCCTGACAATAGTTATGGTATGAGAAGAACTGAGATAAGATCAGTTTCTTCTGATATACATTTGGGTCATGTTTTCAATGATGGGCCTAACGGAATGCCAAGATATTGTATTAATGCAACTGTATTGGAATTTAAAAAACGTAAAGAATTAAGTTAGTAACTTATTCCATAACCATATTCGTATGTGGGATTTAATGAGTCATCTGGCAAATCTTCTTTTTGATTTAATACTGAATCCATTGAAGATGGGATCTCAAAGGGTAATTTACCAGACGGATTAAATTCTCCAAACAATGCTTCAAAAATAATCTTGTCTTCAACGCCAAAAGTTCCAATCAAACCTGATGAGTGCTTCTTAATACTAGATAGAATAGCAGGCCTATTTAGATCCACTACAATTACTAGATTTTTTTCTTTTGAATACATCCGAGCTTTGTTTAAAATTTCATCACTAAAATCTAAGTTTCCATCTGGAAATAAGGTGCTTAAAAAATTATCAAAAACTCTATTTAAGCCAGATTCTTGATTACCGCTAAAAACAGTATGAATATACATAATTACCACATCAGCTTCTTTATAGTTATTTACTAAATTTCCATATCTATAAGCAATTTCCTTATTAAGTCCGTCAATAAATATATTAATATTATTTTTAAGTGGAAGGATTCCATCATTTTTTAATAAAACAATAGACTTCCTTTGAGCATCAAGTCCTGATTCAATATTGAATTCAGTATTAACTTTATTTTTAATTTCATTCTCATTTATATAAGGATTATCAAATAGCCCCAATTGAAATTTATTCATTAATATTTTTTTTACTGAATCATCTATTCTTTTTACTGAAATCTTATTTTTTTTAACTAAATTTTTTAGAATTGAGGTATCACTTTCGCCTCCATATTGATCGATTCCAGCATCTATTGATTTTAAATATCTATCCTCAATGGAAAGATTTCCAACGCCCCAATGTCTTCCAGTTATGATTCCCCAATCTGAGCAAATAACTCCTTCATAATTAAGTTCGTTTTTTAATAAGTCAGTGATAATACTTTTATTGAAAGCCATCGCTACATCTTCTTTTGTCTGACCAACAGGAATTCCGTAATAAGGCATTATTACTTTTAAATTATTTTTAATAGCTTCTTTGAATGGAATTAAGTGATAATCAAAATTTTCACCAGGATATATTTGATTTCGTCCACTAAATAGATGTGCATCTAATCCATCTTCTTGAGGACCGCCTCCAGGAAAATGTTTCACCATTGTTAGAACACTATTCTTATTGATAGCTTCACCTTGAAATCCTTTCATGTATGCAAGGGTCATATCAGTTGACAATTTTGCATTAGAGCCAAAAGTACCAAAATTTCGCGCCCATCTAGGATCTGTCGCTAAATCTGACATTGGATGAAGGGCAGTTCTGATTCCTACAGCTAAATACTCTTCCTTAACAATTCCTGCAAATTCTCTAACTACTTGTGAATCTTGTGTCGCAGCAAAACCAAGTTGTGAAGGCCATTTTGAGAATCCATCAATTGAAAATGAAGCAATTCCACCACCCTTAGAAACTTCATGAATTGGATCTGAACTAATTGTAATTGGAATACCTAACCTAGTTTTGGATGCAATTTTTTGGAGTTTATTAATTTTTCTTCCAAGTATATTAGGATTTGGATTTCCATAAAGATTAAAGTGTGTAATATTATTTTGAAGAATTTGAGTTTCAGTAAGTTTATTACCTCTTATAGCAATTTCATATAGAAACATGAATAAATCTGGTTTAAGGATGAAAGGAGGATGGAACATTTGACCAATTTTTTCATCAATTGTCATTTTGCTCAAAAGGTCATCACTTCTTATGTCTGCTGTTAGCCTTCGATCTTCGTATTTGTCTAAAACACCATTTTTATTTAAATCTCTAAACTCTTGGTTATCTATAACTAAAATTTTTACTTCACCATAAAGTGAGTTTAAATTATTAATTTTTTCAAATGGCTTAAAATAGTGTGCTATTGCATAAATAAAAATTATTGCAATTAAACAAATGCCTAAAAAAGATAAATTCTTGAAAATATTTTTCAATTAAGCTTCTTATTCTGATAAAAACTCATTTATTCTTTCATAAGAATCTATAAATTCTTCTTTGAATTTTTGTACTGTTTGACCTGCAGTGATTGTTTCATTTACCAGTCCAATTCCCTGTCCAACCCAGTAAGTCTCAAGTTGTTTTGCACCTTTATGACCTATAGCAGCTTGGTCTGCAACTCTTTTAAGAGCAGGCTCACTAACCATTGTTTGAAGAGGCATTGGAAGCGGTTCTGGTGCATTTTTATTTTCCCAAGCTTCTACCCATGGTGATGTTAATTGTCTTGAATGTTTACCTGTTCTACTTTTTGATCTAACTGTGTGACTTGATGATGCTGCAACAAGCTTTTCTTTAATATTATCTGAAGTTTCAGCCTCAGTTGTTGGAAGAAATACTGAAGCACACCAAACACCATCTGCACCCATGGCCATTACTCCAGCCATTTGCTCACCAGTACATATGCCGCCAGCAGCGAGAATTGGCACATCACCATATGATTTTAGAGCACGCCTGACTTCAGGGACTAAAACCATTGTTGAAACACTTCCGCAATGGCCACCACCTTCTGTGCCAGATACAACAATAATATCCACACCCGCTTCAGCTTGTTTAACAGCATGTTGTTTAGCACCAACAAGAGCTGCAACAGGAACATTATGCTCTTTACCCATGTCCAACATCCATTTAGGCGGAACTCCTAATGCATTCGCCACCAGTTTGATTGGGTGTGAAAATGCAACTTCAAGAACTTCTTTAGCACCGTCAAGTCCAGCACCCAAAACTTGATTTGAGTTTTGCTCAGTTTTTTGAGAGTCATCGCTTTTCCGTAAATCAGATGCATCGATATCATGTTGCTCTAGAATATCTGCTCTAAACTCTCTATGTTCTTGAGGAATCATTTCTCTTAAATCATTAGTTGATAAATTTTCACCTTTGCCAACATATGTGTTTGGTACAAGCACATCTACCCCATATGGCTTTCCATCTATGTTTTTATCAATCCAATTTAATTCAGTTTCTAGCTTTTCTGGTGAAAGACCAACGGCACCAAGAACTCCCATGCCACCTGCTTTAGATACTGCAACAACAACGTCTCTGCAATGACTAAATGCTACAAGAGGAAACTCAATATTTAAAATTTTACAAATTTGTGACTTCATAAACGTACCCAAGTAATTCTTTTAATGGTTTATATTACATTAAATTTAGAATGAATTAGAATAGGAACATGTTTAACTTCTCTGTCCCTGATATTTGTGATGAAATTGATGATATTCAAATAGGAGATTTATTTTTAAACTCATATGGAGGAATAAGTAAATTTTACGGTGAGGTCCATACTGTAAAGTGCGAACACTCAAATAGTGCTGTTAAGGAATTTGTTCAAGAAAATGGGAAGGATAAAGTTCTATTAATCGAACACTTTGGAATAGAACCGTGTTCAATGGTTGGAGATCAGATAGTTCAAACAGCATTTGATAATCAGTGGAATGGCATCATAACAAATGGCTTTATAAGGGACGTTGAGGCAATTCGTGATATTAGAATTGGCGTATATGCTAAAAATTTATATCCTAAAAAAACCGATAAAACAAAAGGTATTGGTCAAAAAGATGTTCAAATTCAGTTTGGTTCAGTTCAAATAAATCCAGGCAGTTGGTCTTATATTGATGAAAATGGTTGGGTAATTAGTAAAAAAAAACTAGAACTTTAAACTTTCAATATCTTTATCCTTTTCAGTCCATATTGATTCAATCCAAGTCTTGAAATCTTCTCTGTAATTATTATCTGTCAAATAATTTTTATTTTTCAAATTATCTGGAATTTTATGTTTTGTAATCTTAACTTTTACATCAGCCATTTCTCCTTTTAAAAATGACCAAGCAGATCTTTTATCTGATTTATATACTATTGTGAAATCAATAAGAAAATTAACTTCAGGTAAAGCAGATAATGCTGTAGCCAAACCACCAATTTTGGGAATCAAAAGGTTACTATATGGTGAATTTTGTAATATGTGTTTTTCTTTAGTAAATCTTGTCCCCTCAGCATAACTACAAATAGTTGATGGCGCTCTGTTGAGCCTTTTACATGATTTAATAGTATTTTCGTAATCAACAAATCTTAGATTTGGATCTTTTTCAAGTTCTTTCTTTGAGTGCCTATTTACAAAAGGCATATTTAAATTCTTATTTGCAAGATAGACAAAAGGAATCCAAGATAGCTCTTTTTTCATGAAGAACCTTAGATTTGGCATTTTATAATTCGAAGCTGATAATATGATTAGTATATCTGCCCACGATTGGTGATTTGAAAGACCTAGACACCAGTCATTCCTATCAAAATTAGACTCATAAAAAAACTGACTTTTGTTGTTATGAAAAAAATTCATAATTACCTTAAAGCCCCAAATCGTCCAATCGCTTACAATATTTGAAAGTCCTGCTAAATAAATTTTATTTTTTTGAGAGACAAATGGCCTTGGAATATTTACTATTGTTATCGATGAAAATCCAATTGTAAGCTCAGCAATCAAGCATATAAACATTATCACTCCTTTAACGCTTAAATAAAGATTACTCATAACTCTAAAAACCACTTAGATTTGCATACCTCTCAGTATGGTATTTTGAACTACCAAAAATTTGCTCTGCAACTCTGGCCCTTTTAAGAAAGAAACCAACATCATATTCATCAGTCATACCAATACCACCATGCATTTGAATTGCTTCATTAGATACTAAGTGCAAAGTTTCACCTGCTATAGTTTTTGAGAGACTTGATAATCTTTGAAGTTCATTAGAATTTTCATCCGCAGCTCTCATTGCGGCCATAACAGATGATTTTGTTAATTCTATTTCACAGAACATTTCTGCTGCCCTATGTTGAAGGGCTTGAAACGATCCAATGGTAGCTCCGAATTGCTTCCTTTGTTTTAAATAATCAAGTGTAATGTTAAAAGCTGATTCAGCATTGCCAAGCATTTCAGCTGAAATAGCTATTCTTCCAACATCGAGAATATTTTCGACAGTCTCACCTGCAGTTTCTTCATCACCCAGAATTTGTGAATCATTTACTTTAACGCTATCAAACGAAATATTCGCATAATTTCTAGAGTCAGCCATATCAAGTTTTATTTTTTTAATTCCTGATGTACTTGAATCAATTAAGAACAAAGTTAAACCAGTAGAATCACCTAGATTTCCTGAAGTTCTTGTTAAAACAATTAATAAGTCAGCACTTGCGCCGTCAATTACAAAAATCTTTTTTCCACTCAAAACATAATTTGATTTATCTTTTACAGCAGTCATTTTGATATGAAAAGGATTATGATGACTTGTTTCGTCTATAGCCAATGCTGTTGTTATTTCTCCATTTGCAATTTGTGGAAGATATTTCTCTTGTTGTTCTTTGGTCCCAAATTGTGAAATTGCATATGCACCTAAAACTCCTGTTGCAAACAGAGGTGAGGGTGTAAGCGTTTTGGCACATTCTTGTAAAATCACTCCAATGCCTGTTATTCCAAAATTAGAACCACCATATTGTTCAGGTATTAATATACCAGGCCAACCAAGTTTAACCATTTCGGAATAGATATCTTTATCCCAAAGAAAAGGATCACTATTATCTCTAAGAGATCTAAAATGAGATATAGGAGATCTTTCTTCTACAAAACTTTTTGCAGTATCTTTTAAAAACTGTTCTTCTTCAGATAAAACAAGTTTCATCTATTTATTATTGATTTGGCAGTTCGAGAACTCTTTTAGAAATTACATTAAGCTGAACCTCTGAAGTTCCTCCTTCAATAGAATTTCCTTTAGTTCTTAGCCATGCTCTAGTTAGATTTTTATCATCTTCATCAAATTCATCACCGTCCCAGGCAACTCCATTTATTCCAGATGCAGCAACCATAAGTTCGTGTCTTTTTTTATTATGCTCTGTACCATAAAGTTTAAACATTGAGGCTGTTGCACTTGCTTTACTACCTTCGTCACCAGCTCTTTTTAAAGTAAGACCAAATGCATGCTCTTTAATTTTGTGATTGGTAATTTCGGATCTGTAATAACCATTTTTGATTTTGCCAGCTTCTTCGCCAAGATGTTTTTTTGCGATAGAAACAATATCTCTTTTACTTCCCATACCAGATGCAAGACCAAAATTTGAAATAAAAGCTCGTTCGTGTTGTAGAAGTTTTTTGGCAATAGTCCAACCTGAGTTTAATTTACCAATTAAATTTTCTTTAGGAACTTCAACATTATCGAAAAAAGTCTCACAAAATGGTGATTTACCAGAAATTAGAGTAATTGGTTTTGTAGAAACACCCGCAGTTTCCATATCAATTAATAAAAAACTTATTCCATCATGTTTTGGCTCTTTAGGACCTGTTCTCACTAGGGCAAATATCCAATCGGCCTTATCTGCATAAGATGTCCAAACCTTTTGGCCATTTACCAAAAAATTCTTGCCTTTATCTTCTGCTTTTGTAGAGAGGCTAGCTAAATCAGAACCAGAACCTGGTTCAGAGTAACCCTGACACCATCTTATCTCACCTTTAATAATTTTAGGAATATGTTCTTTTTTTTGTTTTTCAGTTCCATATTCCAACAGGACAGGTGCCAGCATCCATATACCAAAACTCAATAATGGCAGTTTTGCACCTATGCTAAATAACTCTTCATTTAAAATTTTTACTTCGTCTTTTGAAAGACCACCACCACCGTATTCTTTTGATATAGTAGGCATAGTCCAACCTTTTTCACCCATTCTATCTAACCAAAGTTTTGACTCAGGATTTTTATATTCTGCATTCCTTCCGCCCCAAACCTCATCAACTGGAGTTTTTGGATCAGCACCACTTCTCATGGAAGGTGGACAATTTTTATCAAGCCATTCTTTGGTTTCTTCTCTAAATTTATCTAAATTACTCATATGTTCGACATTTGTTTAAGTTAAAATCAACAATATTATAGGCACTTATTAAAATTTTTCGAGTATTGAATCTATAAAACATACTAATACATTATTTTTAAATCTGTATAATGCGCGATATGTTTAAAGAAATAGGTATTTTTATTAAGGATAATCTTTCTAATAGCAGCAATGCTGATGTTATGAATTCTATGATTAACTCTTTATTGAAATTAGATATAAATATATCCATAGATGAATCTTCCAGCTATAAAAATGAAGCATTCAAAAAGCTTAAGCACGAAGATTTCGTTGAAAAAGTCGATCTTATAATAGTTTTTGGTGGTGATGGAACGCTATTAAATGCAGCCAGAAAATACTTAAATTATGAAATACCTATCTTAGGAATTAACATGGGAAATGTAGGCTTCTTAACAGATATCAGCGTTGAGACTTTTGAAGAATCAATTGAAGAGGTTTTTGAAGGTAATTATAAGATTGAAGAGAGAAATTTAGTCTCTGCAAAGTTTGGTGATAAGCATTTGTATGGTTTAAATGAGGTGTTAGTTCATTCTGGATCATATGCTCAATTAATGAGATATCGATTAACCGTTGATAAAAAAGTTGTTTACGAGCAAAGATCTGATGGTTTAATAATTGCAACCCCAACTGGATCAACAGCATATGCTTTATCTGCAGGTGGACCAATTATTCATCCAAGTTTAGACGTTTGGACAATTCTACCAATGCTGCCTCAGAGCCTATCATCAAGACCATTTGTCATTTCATCTGAACAAAGTGTAAATTTAGAATTATTTGAGGGCCCTAATGAAAGTGCAAAAATCTGTGTTGATGGTCAAGATGATATAGATATTCCATTTGGTGAGAGGATTGAAATATCTAAAATGGAAAAAACTTTAAAATTAGTACATCCAAATAAAAATGATTTTTTTGAGGCGTGTAGAGAAAAATTAGGTTGGAGTTTAAATATTTCAAAGAATTAAATTGAATATGTTTAAAAATTTCCATATTCCAATAATTATTTTTGCAATTCTATTTGCTTTAATCTCAAATTTTGGTTCTGTTATTGCAGCAATAGAACTTTTAACATTCACAAATATAAATGTCACAAATCAAGGATACATCTCTATGTTTGATTTTGATCAGACATTTTGGATTGACAATCAGTGGTGGAGACTTATTACACCTATTTTTATTCATTTTTCATTTGCTCATCTAGCCTTTAACTGTTTATGGATCTTTATACTTGGTGAGAAAATTGAAAATACAGACGGATCGCTAATTTTTATATTGTTGGTTATTTTTTCAGCAATTTTGAGTAACTGTCTTCAATATTTCTGGACCGAAACAAGCTTATTTGGTGGTCTGTCCGGTGTAATTTATGGTCTTATTGGCTTTTGTATGATTGTTGAATTTGATTCACAATATGACAGATACAAATTACCACCAGCATTGTATTTATTTATGATTGTTTGGTTGCTTCTTGGTTTTGCTGGCATATTGGATCTATTTGGTTTTGGATCGGTCGCTAATTTTGCTCATTTGGGCGGTCTTATTTCAGGTATTTTGTTTGCTATGATATACAAGAACATTTATGTGAGATTATAAATTGATTAAAAAAGCAGTACTCCCAGTTGCAGGCCTTGGAACAAGATTCTTACCTGCATCGAAAGCGATTCCAAAGGAGATGCTACCAATTATTGACAAGCCATTAGTTCAATATGCGGTTGAAGAGGCGGTCAATGTTGGAATTAATGAAATAATTTTTATTACAAGTCCAGAAAAGTTTTCAATTAAAAATCATTTTAAAAAAAATAAAGAAATAGAGACAAAGCTTGTTAAATCAGGGAAAAATGATTTAGCTATGGTAGTAAACCCAGAAATTTTTTCAAAAGTTAGTTTTTATTATATAAATCAAAAAAAACAGAATGGATTAGGTGATGCTATTCAACATGCTGAGAGTATTATAGGTAATAGTCCTTTTGCAATATTACTTCCAGATGATCTATTTATTTCTAAAAAGTCCTGTTTACAGCAATTAATAGACGCATATGTATTAAATAAATCTTCAGCAATTGCAGTTAACGTTATAGATAGAAACAATATTCATAAATATGGAGTTATAAAGCCAAAAGAAAGAACTTCTGAAATAATTGAAATTGAAGATATTGTTGAAAAACCTAATGCTAATGATGCTCCATCCGATCTAGCTGTGTGCGGAAGATACATATTAAATTCATCAATTTTTAAACACTTGAAATCCGTGAGGCCAGATAAATCTGATGAAATTCAATTAACAGATGCTATAAAATCTATGTTAATTGAGGAGGAGGTATACGGTGTTTTATACGATGGAGAAAAATTTGATTGTGGTAGTAAAGAGGGTTTTGTTCATGCTACCATTGCCCTCGCTTTAAGGGATGAATCGATCAGTGAAAATGTCAAAGAAATTATAAGGAATATTGATTGAACTTTTTTCTCAATATATTTAAATTTTTACCTCCGGAATTTGCTCACTCTATTTCATTAAATTCTTTAAATTTCCTCCATAAACTTAAACTTTTGAGTTTATTTAAAATAAAAAAAGATAATATGGTTGAATTTAATTTATGTGGAATGAATTTTAAGAATAAACTTGGTACAGCTGCTGGTTTAGACAAGAATGGTGATTACATTGATGCGTTGGGCGAATTAGGATTTGGTTTTTTAGAAGTAGGTACAGTTACACCGTTACCACAAAACGGCAATTCAAAACCGCGTGTTTTCAGAAACTATAAGGATAACGCAATTATAAATAGATTAGGTTTTAACAACAAAGGCATAGATTATTTATTAAAAAATCTAAAAAAAAGAAAGTACAAGGGAGTTGTAGGAGTAAATATTGGTGCAAATAAGACATCTAAGGATGAGCAACGAATTAATGACTATTTAGTATGTTTTGAAAAAATTCATAAATATGCTGACTACATAACTATTAACATATCATCTCCAAATACACCTGAGTTAAGAAACTTGCATAGTAAAGAAAACTTAAAAAATTTAATCAGATCAGTTGAAATTAAATCTACTGAAATTAATTTTAAAAAGCCAATTTTCTTAAAAATCTCGCCAGATGAAAGCGATGAATCAATAAAAATGATTATTGACTTGGTACAAAACTCATCCTTTACTGGTTTAGTGGCTACAAATACTACTGTAAACAAAGCCAACATCACAAATGAAAAATTAAAAGGTAAAGATGGAGGATTGTCTGGTCAGCCTTTAATGGAAAAATCAACAAATAAGATTTCTTTTATTAGATCAAAGGCTCCTGATATGCCAATTATAGGAGTCGGCGGTGTAATGAGTAAAAATGACTTTCTCACTAAAATTGAAGTTGGTGCAAATTTGGTTCAAATATATACAGGATTTATAATTAAAGGGCCAAAATTAATAAATCAAATTATCAGAGATTAAATTTTGGAATATTTCATTCTTTTTTTAGTCGTAGTAATGTTGGTAGGTTCAATTTCTATTGCAATCCCTTCCAAGTCCTCCAGAAAAATTTCTAAACTTAGAATTGAGGCTAAGGTGATTGGATTCAAAATTTCTTCAATGCTTTACGGTAAAAATAATTTCAAGAATAAGCATTCACATTCAGTTAGCTATCAAATAAAGAATAAAAGTGATTTGAGTGAAGGTCATTTTATTCGAGACAAAGACAGTTTAATCTTGTATTCTCCTGTCAAACTTAAATTTTCTGATAACTTTCAGACTATAGAAAGAGAGCTAAAAAATTTACCAGAAAGCATTGATGAAATTATTTTTACTGAATCATATGTTTATTTTTTATGGAAAGAATTCGAAGGTTTAGATGAGCTTAAAGATATAAATGAAGCTTTAACAAATTTAAAATTTTTTTAAAATTAACTTGCCAACATGACTATTTTGATGATATTCATAAAAAAGGAAACCTTTAAATCATGACAAAATCTTTAGTAATAGTTGAGTCACCAGCAAAAGCAAAGACTATATCCAAGTACTTAGGACCAGAGTATATTGTTGAGTCTAGTGTTGGTCATATAAGAGACTTGCCAAAGAAAGCTCTTGGAACTAGCAATAGGTTCTCAGTGCCCAAAGATCTTAGTCCTGAAGAAAAGGCAAGATTAAAATCTATAAATGATAGAAAAAGGTTAGTTAGAAGAATGGGCGTTGATCCAGATAATGATTGGGATGCCGATTGGCAAATAATACCTGAAAAAGAAAAGGTGCTTAAAACATTAAAAAAAGCTGCAAAAAATGTAGAAAATATATACTTAGCAACAGATTTGGATAGAGAAGGTGAAGCAATTGCATGGCATTTAAAAGAGGCACTTGGGCCAAAAAAATATAACTACTCAAGAGTAAGATTTAATCAAATAACAAAAGATGCAATTTTAAGTTCTTTTTCTGACCCAAAAGAAATTGATCTCAATTTAGTTAAAGCATATAGAGCTAGACGATTCCTTGATAAGGTAATTGGCTTTGAGCTGTCTCCTTTGTTATGGAAAAAAATTGCTAGAGGTTTATCAGCTGGTAGAGTCCAGTCAGTTGCACTTAGATTGTTAGATGAAAAAGAAAGATCAATTCAGGAATTTATACCTGAGGAGTTTTGGGAGATATCATTTACTGGGACTTCTAAGAATGATGAATTAATAAGATTCAAACTTAATACTAAAAAAAGCGATCCTCTTCTCACAGAAGAGAAAGTTAAAAGTATTCAAAAGCAAATTGAATCATGCGATTTAAAAATCAATGAAATTACCAAAAAGCCAGTTAAAGTAAAACCAAAGGCGCCTTTTATAACCTCAACCCTTCAACAATCTGCTAGCACAAGATTAGCTTTTAATGTCAAAAGAACTATGAGAGTGGCTCAAAAGCTTTATGAAGCAGGTTTAATAACCTACATGCGAACTGATGCTCCAAGTCTTAGCAAAGAATCAATTAATGACGCAAGAAGTTTTATCAACGAAAATCTTGGAGATAAATATCTAACAAATGCACCAAAAATATATTCTAGTACTGAAAATGCACAGGAGGCGCACGAGGCTGTTCGCCCAACAAATACTTTTTTAAAACCTCAAGATGTTATGCAATTATCTGAAGAAGAATCAAAACTTTACAAGCTTATTTGGGAAAGATTTGTTGCTTCTCAATTACCAGATGCTGAATACTTATCAACATCAGCAAAAATTGCTATTGAAAATAATACATTTATTGCAAGGGGAAGAGAGCTAGTATTTGATGGATTTACAAAAGTACTTAAAAGCTCATCAAAAGAAGAAGATATTCTCCCATCACTAAACGAGGGAGACTTAATAGCAAGAAAAAGTATTGACTTAGAACAAAAATTTACAAAACCTCCATCAAGATATTCTGAAGCAGCCCTTGTAAGAGAATTAGAGAAAAAAGGAATTGGAAGACCTTCAACCTATGCAAACATTATTTCAACTATTCAAGATAGGGGTTACGTAGCAATCGAGAATAAAAGATTTTTTGTAAAAAAAATTGGTCATATCGTGGCAGAAAGACTTCTCGAGAGCTTTGATAATATTATGGATTATGACTTTACTGCAAATCTCGAAAATAGCTTAGATGAAGTAGCAAATGGAGAAGCAGATTGGAGAGACATATTAAATAATTTTTATAAATCTTTTCAAAATGATCTTATTGAAGCTTCGCACGAAGAGGCAGGAATGAGACCAGGAAATATTCCTACAGAGACAAATATAAATTGTGTATGTGGAAAAACAAACATGGTGATAAGAAATTCATCAAATGGAGTTTTTTTAGGTTGCGCGGGTTATCAGAATGATGGTGATGATAAATGCAAAGAAACTCTTAATTTAGTGTCAGGAGATGAGGCAATAAGTATTGATGATACCCAAGAAGCAGAAAATCTATTAATAAAAAAGAGATGTCCTAAATGTGGAACAAGTATGGACAATTACTTAGTAGATGAACACAGAAAACTTCATGTATGTGGAAAAAATCCAGATTGTGATGGTTATCTTATTGAGGAAGGTCAATTTAAGATCAAAGGCTATGATGGACCAACTTTAGAATGTCACAAATGTGGGTCTGAAATGCAATTAAAGACAGGTAGATTTGGAAAGTATTTTGGATGTTTAAATGATAACTGTGGCGCAACAAGAGCCTTACAAAGAAATGGAGAGCCTAAGCCCATCACTATGGAACCTATTGAAATAACAGAACTTAAATGTATTAAATGCGAGGATCATTATCTCTTAAGAGATAGCATGAAGGGCTTATTTTTGGCAGCTAGTCAATACCCAAAAAATAGGGAAACAAGGGCTCCAAAAGTTTCAGAAATTAATAATCTTCGTGAAAAAATTATTGAAGCATGCAGGTACTTACCTGACAAAGAAAAGCATTTGTATCTTATGGATGCGCCAGAATATGATAAGGATGGCAATCCATATGTAATACGTTATAACAGGGCAGATGATGTTCACTATGTTGCCTCTGAAAAAGATGGTAAAAAAACAAAATGGACTGCAGCATATGTAAATGGTGATTGGGTTCAAAATTTTAAAAGTTAGTGGAATATAAAGAGCTCTCAAACCTTTACATAGATTTATCAGAAGATATTTTAAAAAATATTAAATTTGATAAGTCATCAAAAGATAATCAGAATCAATTGATATTTTTTTCTTGTATTGAGAACAGTTTAGATTGTGAAGCTAATTACATTTATAAAACAATCAATAGTGATATCGAATCTATACATGAACTTAGTTTCGATTATAAATGGATTAAATTAACGGAGATTGAGGTTATTAAAAATATAATTAAGAATAAACTATTTGATGATGGCTTAATATCGTTAATAAGTGATTCAAAAAAAAGAATCTTTTCAACATCAGATACAAATATAATTTCCTCAAGTAAATCAAATGACTTGAAAAAATTTACTTTGATATTAAGTAAGTATAAATCGTTTAACGAGTTGATCAGAAAAACGCTTGATGAATGTTAATCTTTAATTTAAATTAAGAAAATGACAAATTATTTAGAACTAGCTCAATTACCAGATGGAAGTATCGTACTAAGAAGATCTGATGACAAAGAGAATCCTATTGTAAAGATAGAATTTTCAAAAGAATCAAAAGATTTTTTGAAAGGTCAAGAATTGTCTGTTGCAAAAGAAATGATTAGAGCTGGTATTGAGAGCGTAAGTGGTAATGTAAGCGACTTAGATGAATTTTTTGATAAGCAAAGAGAAAAATTCTTAAAAAAAGAGAATATAGTTCATTAATTTTTTCTCAATAATCCAACACTCTTTCCTTCGATATGAAGTTTGTCTTGTTCTAAGTTAACAACAATATTTTGAAAATCTTCGTTTGCTGGTTCCAACTCAACAATTTTTGAAGACTTTCTTTTAAAAAACTTTACAGTAACTTCATCTTCCAACCTTGCAATTACAATATCTCCATTTTTAATTTCAGATGTTTTTTTTACTGCAATGAGATCGTCTTCCATTATGCCAGCATCCTTCATACTAAGACCTTTTACCTTTAAAAAATAATCAAAATTGGAATCAAAAAAAGATTTAGGACAATTTATTGTTCTTTCAATATTTTCCTCTGCTAAGGTTGGTGAACCAGCTGCAACCAATCCAATAACTGGATATTCATTACCATTGTCTATAACAGCTTTATTCTTAATAGAAATACCGCGTGAGGTACCACTTTCAATAGTTATATAGTCTTTTTTTTCTAAAGCTCTAAGATGTGTTTCAGCAGAATTGGGAGATTTGAATCCTAATTCTCTGCAAATATCTGCTCTTGTTGGTGGAAAACCTGTTTTCTTAATGTAAACTTGAATACAGTCTAAAACCCTTTGTTGTTGTGGAGTTATTTTTTTCATAATAATAAAATACTGAATATATATACAGTATAATACATTTTTATATATATTTTTACAAGTTAGATTAATATGCAAAATTCAAAGTTAATTATTGGAATATCATCGAGAGCTTTGTTCGACCTTGATTTTAGTCATGAGATTTATAAAAAAAAAGGGCTAAAATCTTATCAAGATTATCAAATAGAAAATGAAGACAAGACTTTAAAACCAGGACAAGCATTCAATCTAGTAAAAAAAATTCTAAATATTAATGAGCTTTATGATGGAAAAGAAAGAGTAGAAGTAATTTTATTATCAAGAAATACCTCAGATACTGGACTTAGGATAAGAAACTCTATTGAGGATCATAATTTGAATATATCTAGAGCAGCATTTTGTGGTGGCGAGAGTCCTCATAGGTATGTGAGGGATTTTGGGGTTCATTTATTTTTATCAAGTAGCATAGAAGATGTTAAGTTAGCTATTAAAAGCAATGTTGCTGCGGCAACAATTATGTCCAGATCATTTGATAGAATGAAAAAAAATGATTCTGACATTTTAAAGATTGCTTTTGATGGGGATGCTGTTATTTTTTCTGATGAATCTGAGAAAGTTTTTCAAGAAAAAGGGCTAGATGCTTTTATTAAAAATGAAGTAAATGCTAAATCAGTTCTTAAAGAAGGCCCATTTAAATCGTTTTTGGTTGAACTGAACAAAATTCAAAGTGATTTTGAAATAAATAAGTGTCCAATAAGAACTGCACTAGTTACTGCTAGATCAGCTCCATCAGACAAGAGAGTTATAAAAACTCTTAGAAAATGGGGTGTTCGCATAGACGAGTCATTGTTTTTAGGAGGAATGGATAAAACCAAATTTTTAGAATCTTTTGATGCAGATATCTTTTTTGATGATCAAAAAAAACATATTATGAATGCAATAGAAACAACCACATCAGCACATGTGCCGTTTGGTATTAAAAATAGTTAGCTTATGGAAATAGTTTGTTTGGATATGGAAGGAACTCTAACCGATGAAATATGGGAGAAAGTCGCTTTTAATACTGGAATTGAAGATCTAGGAAAAACAACTAGAGATATACCAAGTTATGAAGAGTTGTTGGATATGCGATTAAAAATAATGTCAAAAGAGGGTGTGAAGCTCTCAGATGTTCAAAAAGCAGCATCATCAGTAGAACTTTTACCAGGAGCATTCGAATTTGTTTCTAATTTAAGAAAAAACTTTCAGGTTGTGATTTTGTCAGATACATTTCATGATATTGCTAAACCTTTGATGAAAAAACTTGGTTATCCATTTTTGCTTTGTCACAATCTTGAAATAGTAGATGATGAGATAGTTTCATATAAACTTAGACATCCTAAAGCAAAAAAACAAGCAATAACAGCATTTATGGAAATGGGATATAGATGTTTTGCGGCCGGTGACTCTCATAATGATATTCAGATGTTTGAAGTTGCCAATCAAGGATTTTTTATGAATGCTCCCGATATTATTTCGTCTAAGTATCCAGAAATAGAATCTTTTCATAATTATGATGAGCTTGAGAAAGCAATTATTAATAATTCGGTATTTGTAAATGAATGATAGATTAACGTTGAAAAACTATGAAAGGCCAAAATTAGAGATGCCCAATGGAGAAAAAAATCTCCTTCTTCATAGTTGTTGTGCTCCGTGTTCTGGAGAAATAATAGAAGGATTAGCAGCATCAGACATAAAAACAACAGTATTTTTCTACAACCCAAATATTCATCCAATTGATGAGTATGAAATTAGAAAAGAAGAGAATAGAAGATTTTGTGAAAAAGTTGGATTCAATTGTATAGACGGAGACTATGATAAGGAAAATTGGTTTGAAAGAATAAAGGGATTAGAAGATGAGCCTGAGAGAGGAGAAAGATGTACGAAATGTTTCGATATGCGTTTTGAAAGATCAGCTCTTTTTGCAAGTGAGAACGGATTTAACATATACGCAACAACTCTAGGAATTTCTAGATGGAAGGATATGGATCAAATAAATAATTCAGGACATAGAGCAGCTTCAAGACATGAAAATATTACTTATTGGGATTTTAATTGGAGAAAGCTTGGTGGTTCATCTAGGATGATAGAAATTTCAAAAAGGGAACATTTTTACCAGCAAGAGTATTGTGGATGTGTTTACAGTTTAAGAGATACTAATAGTTGGAGAAGAAAAAACAATAAGGATAGAATTATTAGAGGAATTAAATATTATTAATATGACAATTGGTAAAAAATTTCGAGATGCTTTAAAAAATAATAATCCATTAGTAATACCTGGTGCAATAAATGCTTATTCAGCAAAGTTAGCCGAAGTAGCTAATCATAAAGCCATTTATCTTTCAGGAAGCGGAGTTGCAGCTGCCTCTTATGGTCTTCCGGATCTCGGATTGACTTCGCTTGAAGATGTTTTGATAGATGCTAAAAGAATTACAAATGTTTCTTCACTCCCACTTTTAGTAGACATTGATACTGGATGGGGAGATGTTTCAAATACAGTTGTTGAAATGGGAAATGCTGGTGTGGCAGCAGTGCATATTGAAGATCAAGTTTTTGATAAAAGATGTGGCCATAGACCAAATAAAAAAATTGTTTCTGTTTCAAAGATGAAAGATAGATTGAAGTCAGCGGTAGATTCAAAAATTGATGAATCTTTCTTTATTTTGGCAAGAACAGATGCAATTGCGTCTGAAGGAATAGAGAAAGCCATCAAAAGATGTGGAGAATATTTAGATGTTGGTGCTGATGGTATTTTTCTTGAAGCAGCTATTTCAATTGATGATTACAAGGAATTTAAAAAAAATTTTTCAGCTCCTTTATTAGCAAATATTACAGAATTTGGAAGAACACCACTTTTTTCACAAAAAGAACTTTGTGATGTTGGTGTTGATATGGTTCTGTATCCGTTGACAGCTTTTAGAGCAATGAGTGCTTCTGCTGAAAAAATTTATAATTCAATTATCAAAGACGGGACACAAGAGCCACTGTTAGATATAATGCAAACCCGAGAAGAATTGTATGAAGTTCTTGATTATTATAAATTTGAAAAAGAACTTGATGAACAGTTTGAAAATAAAAAGGAAGGTTCATGACAAAAAAATTAGAGGGAGCTGGCTTAAGAGGACAAGTTGCGGGAGAAACATCACTTTCCACTGTAGGCCAAATAGAAGGATTAGCTTATAGGGGACATAAAATTGAATTACTTGCAGAAAAATCTTCTTTTGAAGAGGTGGCCTTCCTTCTACTTTACGATAAACTCCCCAATCAAACAGAATTAGAAGAATATAAGAAATTACTTAAAAGTTTAAGAGATCTTCCTGACTCATTAAAACAAGTTCTGCAAAAAATTCCATCGTCAGCTCATCCTATGGATGTAATGCGAACTGGTACATCTATGTTAGGAAATTTAGAACCTGAAGGAGAATTTTCTAATCAGCTAAATTCTATAAATAGAATGATAGCAACAATGCCATCAATTGTTACATATTGGTATAAATATTCTCATGAGGGTTTAGATATCGATCTTGTAAATGATGAAGATAGTATGGCCGGTCATTTTTTAAATATTCTTCATGGAAAAACACCTTCAGATTTGCATAGAAAAGTAATGGATGTTTCTCTTATCTTGTATGCCGAACACGAATTTAATGCTTCAACTTTTACAGCAAGAGTCTGTGCGTCAACAATGTCAGATATTCATTCATGTGTGGTAGCAGCTATAGGTTCATTGAGAGGGCCACTTCATGGCGGCGCTAATGAAAAAGCAATGGAGTTAATCGAAAATTGGACTTCCAAAGAAGAAGCAAAATCAAAAATTATTGAGATGCTGTGTAATAAAGAAAAAATTATGGGCTTTGGGCATGCTGTTTATTCAATTAGAGATCCAAGAAATGCTGTTATCAAAGAACATGCAAAAGAGTTATCCAAATTAGCTGAAAACGATACTTTATATCAAGTAGCAGAAGAGGTTGAGAAAGTAATGGCTGATGAAAAGAAAATGTTTGCTAACGCAGACTTTTTTCATGCTCCAGCATATTTTTATATGGGAATACCAACAAAACTATTTACACCAATATTTGTGATGTCAAGAGTTTCTGGTTGGACAGCTCATTGTATGGAGCAAAGAGCAAATAATAGAATTATTAGACCGAGTGCTGACTATGTTGGTGTTGAGTCATCCGAATGGATTGATATCTCTGATAGGTCATAAAATATGTCATCAAATGTTGATCTGAATGTCAGACCTGGGTTTGATGGACTTATTTCTGAAATTGCTAATTACGTTTCAAACTATGAAATTAAATCTGATTTAGCATTAGATACTGCTAGAAATTGTCTTATAGATACTATTGGATGTGGTCTTTTAGCCTTACAATTTCCTGCCTGCACCAAAATGCTTGGGCCTATTGTAAAAGATACAAAAGTACCTTTTGGCGTAAGAGTACCTGGCACAAATTATGAATTAGATCCTGTTAAAGGAGCATTTGATATTGGCTGTATTATTAGATGGCTAGATTTCAACGATACTTGGCTTGCTGCAGAATGGGGCCATCCATCAGATAACTTAGGTGCAATATTATCGGTATGTGATTTTGTTTCACAACAAAATGTTGCTAATGCAAAAGATCCATTAACTATGAGAACTGTTCTCGAATCAATGATTATGGCACATGAGGTACAGGGTGTTTTAGCCCTTGAAAACAGTTTTAATAAGGTAGGACTTGACCATGTCATTTTAGTAAAAGTTGCCTCAACGGCAGTAGCTACAAAATTACTGGGCGGTTCTATTTATCAAATTAAAGATGCTGTGAGTCAAGCATTGGTAGATGGTCAAAGTTTAAGAACTTATAGGCATGCTCCTAATGCGGGCTCAAGAAAAAGTTGGGCGGCTGGGGATGCAACTAGTAGAGCTGTAAGACTAGCAATGATAACTATGTCAGGCGAGATGGGATATCCTGGTGTATTATCTGCACCTGTTTGGGGATTTGAAGACGTTTCATTCGATGGAGAAAAACTTTCTTTACCACAACCTTTTGAAACTTATGTTATGGAGAATATTCTATTTAAAATTAGCTTTCCAGCAGAATTCCATGCTCAAACTGCTGTAGAAGCTGCAGTAAAGTTACATGAAGAAATAAAAGATAAAATCGATGAAATAAAATCCATTGAAATCACTACACATGAGTCTGCCATTAGAATCATTTCAAAAGTTGGAGAGCTAAATAATCCTGCTGATAGAGATCATTGTTTGCAATATATGGTTGCTATTGGTTTATTGAAAGGCAATTTAGTCGCAGAAGATTACGAAGATGATATTGCAAAAGATCCAAAAATTGATGCACTCAGAGAAAAAATGGTTATCAACGAAGATAAAAGATACTCAAAGGAATATCTTGAAGCAGATAAGCGATCAATTGCTAACAGAATTCAGATTCATTTTAATGATGGAACAGCAACAGAGGAGGTTGAGGTTGAATATCCCATTGGACACAAAAGAAGAAGAGAGGAAGGGATTCCAGTTTTAGAAAAGAAATTTAAAGACAATTTGGCAATTACATATGATGAAGAAGTCTCTAATAAAATTTTCGATTTATGTATGAATCAGCAAAAGCTTGAACAAACTTCAGTTGCAGACTTCCAATTATTATTATCTAAATAATTATTTTTCATAAAGTAAATAATATCAAAAATCCTTTAAAATAAAGCTTTTTTAGCTTTTTGGACTATAATTATCGCCATGTCAGGCAATACGTTTGGAAAAATATTTAAAATTACGACTTTTGGTGAGAGTCATGGCATTGCTATGGGCTGTATTTTAGATGGTTGTCCGCCTCAAATTGAGCTAAAAAAAGAAGATATTCAGTGTGAATTAGATAAAAGAAAGCCAGGCCAATCAGATGTAACTACTCAAAGAAAAGAAGACGACGCTGTAGAGATTTTGTCTGGAGTTTTTGAAGGAAAAACCCTTGGCACACCTATAGGAATGATAATTTACAATAAAGATAAAAAATCTAAAGATTACTCGAATATAAAAGATGTTTTTAGACCAAATCATGCAGATATTACTTATCAAGCAAAATATGGTCATAGAGATTACAGAGGCGGTGGAAGAGCTAGTGCTAGAGAAACTGCAAATTGGGTAGCTGCTGGAGCAATTGCTAAAAAGATTCTTAAAAAGGAGGGTGTTTCAGTAAATGGTTTTGTATCAGAAATAGGAAAAGTGAAGGCTGCTTCAATTAATCATAAAAACATAAATAATAAATACTTTTTTAGTGATGAATCAAAATTGTCTGAACTAGATTTAATGTTCAAAGACTTAATTGAAGAGGGTAATTCTGTAGGTGCAAAGTTAGGAGTTATTGTTGAGAACTGTCCAGTTGGATTGGGAGATCCAGTTTTCGAGAAGTTAGATGCTAATTTAGCAAAAGCAATAATGACTATTAACGCAGTAAAGTCAGTATCAATTGGTAATGCAGATGAACTTTTAAACCTTAAAGGTTCAGAAGCAAGGGATGAAATAATAGCGTCAGGTTTTACTTCAAATAATTCAGGAGGAATACTAGGCGGTATATCCAACGGTGATGATATAAGCCTAAGTTTTATCATAAAGCCAACATCAAGTATTAAAACAAAAGGAAAAACTGTAAATAAAGAAGGTAATGAAGTTGATATAGAGGTTACTGGAAGACATGATCCGTGTGTCGGCATCAGAGCTGTGCCAATTGCCGAGGCTATGGTTAGTTTAGTTTTAGTGGATTATTTATTAATCAATAAAGCTCAATGTGCTGATGTTGAACAAAATCTTCCATTTAGTGAGTAAAAACAATGAAGACTCTATACGACAAACTCTGGGAAGAGCATCACGTCACCCAACTCGATTCGGGAGAGTCACTTTTATATATTGATAGACATTATTTGCATGAGGTCACATCTCCCCAGGCATTTGAGGGATTAATTAAGAAAAATTTAAAGCCTTGGAGGCTTAATGCCAACATTGCTACTCCTGATCATAATGTACCAACCACAAGAGGTAATAATTTTAATTCTGAATCAATAACCGATGAAATTTCAAAGATTCAAGTGGTTGAATTGGACAAGAATTGTAATAAATTTGGTATTAAACAATTTGATATAGAGTCAAATAAACAGGGTATTGTTCATGTTATAGGGCCTGAATTAGGTTTTACTATTCCTGGAATGACTATTGTTTGTGGAGATTCTCATACATCTACACATGGAGCACTTGGTTGTTTAGCAATGGGCATAGGAACTTCCGAAGTTGAGCACGTTCTTGCTACTCAGTGCCTAAAAGTTTCTAAATTAAAAAATATGAATGTTAGATTTGAAGGAGAGGTAGCTGAACATGTTTCTTCGAAAGATATTGTTTTATATTTGATTGGACAAATTGGTACTGCTGGTGGAACTGGCTATGCCATTGAATTTTCAGGATCTTACATAAGTAGCATATCTGTAGAGGGAAGAATGACTATTTGTAACATGGCTATTGAAGCAGGAGCAAAGGTTGGATTAATTGCCCCAGACAACAAAACTATTGAGTATGTTAAAAGTAAATCGTTTCTTGATGAAGACATTTTTAATCAAGCAAAGGAGTATTGGAAAACTCTAAAGTCAGATGATGATGCAAAATTTGATAAAGAAATAATCATAGATGTATCAAAAATTAAACCACAAGTTACATGGGGTACTTCACCAGAGATGGTGCTGAATTATGATGAATCAATTCCAACAGTATCTGATACCACTGATGAGAACAAAAAGAATATTGAGCTTGCAAGAGACTATATGGGTATTGTAAATGAAACAAAATTATCTGATTTAACATTCGATAAAGTTTTCATAGGATCTTGTACTAATTCCAGAATTGAAGATTTAAGGCAGGCTGCTGAAATAGTTAAGGGAAAAACAATTGCATCAAATATTTCAGAAGCTATTGTTGTGCCAGGGTCTGGTCTTGTGAAAGAACAAGCAGAAAATGAGGGATTAGATAAAGTTTTTACCGATGCAGGTTTTATCTGGAGAGATCCTGGGTGCTCGATGTGTCTTGGAATGAATCCAGATCAACTCAAACCATATGAAAGATGCGCATCAACCTCAAATAGAAACTTTGAAGGAAGACAGGGATATTTAGGAAGAACACATTTAATGAGTCCATTAATGGCCGCATATACTGCTATAAATGGAACCATTGGAGATCCATCATGAAATCAAATAGTGAGGGATTAATTATCGATGGTATGGTTGCATATCTTGACAGAGATAATATTGATACTGATCAAATCATTCCAACAGAATATTTAAAATCAATTAAAAAGTTTGGCTATGAAGATTATCTTTTTGACGGTTGGAGATATAAAGATGATGGTAAGCTTGGCGTTACTAAAGAAGAAAGAATAATAGACGAAAATTTCATTCTCAATCAAGAGCCATACAATAAATCAAAAATATTGTTATCAAGGGATAATTTTGGATGTGGTTCTTCAAGAGAACATGCAGTTTGGGCGCTAAGAGACTTTGGGATTAAAGCAGTTATTGCATCTTCTTTTGGTGATATTTTTTATAATAACTCCTTTAAAAATGGCCTCTTACCAATTAAGTTAGATAAAACAGAAATTGACTTTTTATTTAAGCAAACTCATCAAGATACACTTGAACTTTCAATAGATCTTCAAAAAAAAGAAATTAAAGTTGGTGAGAAGATAATTTTTTTTAGTGTTGAGCAACATCTCGTTGATCGAATTATTTATGGATTAGATGACATTGACATAACTTTAAAAGAAAAGAATAAAATTCTTAATTTTGAGAAAACAAGAGCTATCGAAAAACCCTGGGTGTTCAAGTGAGTAAGAAAATATTAGTTTTGCCTGGTGATGGAATTGGACAAGAGGTTACTGATGCTGCTTCGCAAATCTTAAAATTTATAATTAAAAAGTTTAATTTAGATTTCTCTATTAATACTCTTGATGTTGGAGGGACTGCTTATGAAAAAAAAGGTTCTCCAATCCCAGATGAAGTGTTACAAGCAGCCAAAGAAGCTGATGCAGTTTTGTTTGGAGCAGTCGGAGCACCTCAGTGGGATAATCTAAGTTGGGATGACAGACCAGAAAATGCATTATTAACATTAAGAAAAGAATTAAATTTATTTGCAAATTTAAGACCTGCCTTCCTTTTTAATGAATTATCTGAAGCATCACCAATAAAAGAAAAAATTATTGAAGGATTAGATATTTTGATAGTAAGAGAACTCACTGGAGGCATTTATTTTGGTGAGCCAAGAGGTGTTGTTGAAGATGAAACGCCAAATTATGCTTTTAACACCATGATTTATAATGAAGACGAGATAAGAAGAATCGCAAAAATAGCTTTCGAATCTGCTCAAAAAAGAAGTGGAAGATTATGCTCTGTAGAAAAAGCAAATGTTTTAGAAGTATCTAAGTTTTGGAGATCAATTGTTACAGAAATGTCAGCAGAGTATCCAGATGTTGAGCTTTCTCATCAACTTGCAGACAATACAGCTATGCAGTTAGTTCTCAATCCAAATCAATTTGATGTTATTGTGGCAAGTAACCTGTTTGGAGATATTCTGTCTGATATTGCTGCAACTCTTACTGGGTCTATTGGAATGCTCCCATCAGCATCTTTAGATAGTTCTTTTAAAGGTATGTATGAGCCATGTCACGGAAGTGCGCCAGATATCGCTAACCAAGATATTGCTAATCCACTAGCAATGATCGGATCTCTATCAATGGCATTAAAATATTCATTGGATGAAGAAGTTGTATCAAATAAAATTGATGCTGCTATTAAAACCTTTATACAAAAGGGTTTTAGAACAAAAGATATTGCTACTGATGAAAATTATTTAAAAACATCAGAAGTAGCAGGAATGATAATAAAAATTATTGAAGATGAGTAGTTTAGTAAATTTAGCATTAGTTGGTGCATCAGGCGTGGTAGGTAAGAAAATTATTTCCTTATTAGAAAACAAAAATATTGAAATAAACGATTTTTATCCTTTAGGATCTTCTTCGGTAGGAGGTGAAATTTCATTTAATAATAAAGTTCATAAAATTGAAAATTTAGAAAAATTTGATTGTTCAAAAATTAATTTGGCAATCTTTTCTGCAGGATCAAAAGTTGCAAAAGAGCATGCAAATGATTTTGTAAAAAAGGGAGTGTATGTAATAGATTTATCATCTGAATTTAGATATAAAAAAGATGTTCCACTTGTAATTCCAGAGATAAACGGAGATGACATAACAAATTTGCAAGCTCCATCTTTAATAGCAAATCCTAATTGTTCTACTTCTCAGCTATTAATGGCTATAAGCCCAATTCATAAAGAATTTGTTATAGATTTTTTGAATGTTGCAACATATCAAGCAGTATCAGGAACTGGCAAACAGGCGGTGCAAGAGTTACAAAATCAAATAAAAGATAAAACAAGTAGACAAGAGGTTTATCCAAAACAAATAGCATTCAATGTAATTCCACAGTGCGATATATTTTTAGATAATGACTTCACAAAAGAAGAAATGAAGCTTGTCTGGGAGACAAAAAAAATTCTTGATTCTAGCATTGAAGTTCAGGCAACATGCGTAAGAGTTCCAGTATTAAATGGTCATTCTGAAGCAGTATTTTTTAGAACAAAAAAAGAAACTTCTCGAAATCAGATAATTGAATTACTTGGTAATGCCCCTGGAATTGATGTCATAGACAATCCAAAATCTCTTGAGTACCCAACTCCTCTTGAGAATGCAAATGACACTGAGGATGTTTATGTTGGAAGAATTAGATCTCAAAACATAAATCACGAAAACTGGATTTCAATGTGGATAGTTGCTGATAACGTTTATGGAAAGGGAGCTGCATTAAATACTGTTCAAATTCTTGAAAGATTAGTTGAGAAGAATAAGTTGTGTTGAGATATTTCTTTTTATTTTCAACGTTACTCTCATTCAATCTAAATGCAGATATATTTTTATCTTCACCAAAAATTAAAGTAAATGATCAAAATCAAAGAATTATAGAATTTAGAATTGAAAAAGAGTTTATTCGTGATCGCGATATAGTTATTAATGAATACAAAACAACAGAGCCTATCAATGAAACGTTTATTGAGTACACGTTAATTAATGATTTTGGTAATTTTCAAACCTTTTCAATCGTTCTAGCAAATGAATATCAAGAAGATTATTTTAGTTTTAATATAGTCATCAAAGAAAGTTTTTCAAAAGACATTTTTATTTTTTTACCATCAAAAGTTAGAAGTTCAAATTTCATTACCGACACACAAATGCCTAATAAACAGACAGCATCAATTAACGCTGATATTAAAAATAACGATGATGAAAATATCAAAGAGTCCAAATCTAAAAATAAAACAGTAGAAATTTTTAAAAGTGGTGACATTACTACCGTTTGGAGCATGGCAGAAACAATAAAAGGAAATAATAAAAATATATCTATTTATCAAGTGATGTGGTCAATATACCTTGGGAACAGGAATGCTTTTATCGATGATAATATTAATTTAATTAGAAAGGATATTGATATATTTATTCCAACATTTGCTGAGATTGAAAGAATCTCTTATCAAATTGCAAGAGACTCTATATTTGAAATGAATAATTCATTTGCTGATAGATTAAAAGCAGCTTCAAAGTCTCTTTTAGTTCTTACCGCACCCAAAGTTATTAAAGATGTTACCGAAAACCAAGATATCAATCCTAATAATGAAAATAAAAAACAAATTGATTTTAGCGATTCAATAGATCCAAAAAGTTTAATTGAACAAAATACTAAAGAAATTAGATTAGCAGTTGACAATCAAATGCTTGATCAGCTCACTGCAGTGCCTGATGAAGTTACTCAACAAAATCGAAACCAATTTGAACTTTTTGATTTAATTTTTATTTCGTTAATTTCATTAGCATCAGGAATTTTATTGGCGTTAATTTTTATACAGGTCAGAAAGATGAGACCCTCTGAAGAAATTAACTATGATTTTGATGAGGCTGAAGATGATGGTTCTTCTCTATCAAGTTTACCACCTGTTCTGAGTATCAAAAACGATGAAGACCAACAGCAGTTTGATTTGGCAGTTGCATATTTTGAGATGAATGATAAAGATAATGCAAAATCTCTTCTTGAGAACTTAGTTCAAACCACTCACGATGATGAGATAAAAAAATCTGCAAAAAATCTTCTTGATAAAGTGGAAAAGCTGTGAAGCTTGGCTTTACCGTAGAGTATGATGGGACAACATATTCAGGATTTCAAAGTCAAAAGAATGTTTTAACGGTTCAAGGCTGCATTGAAAATGCACTCAAGAAAGTCACAAAAGAGGATATAAGAATTAATTATTCAGGAAGAACGGATGCTGGTGTTCATGCCATGTCACAAGTTTGTGATTTTGAAACTAATATAGATCGAAATAAAAAAAACTGGTTAAATGGACTAAACTCAAATTTACCAAGCTCAATTGCAGTAAAAGATATATTTGAAGTGCCTGCAGATTTTAATTCTAGATTTTCCGCTATTGAGAGAAAATATGCTTATCTGATATATAACTCAGATAACAAACCACTTTTTTTTGAGAAACACACATATTGGATTACAAACAAATTAAATACTGTGCTTATGGAAAAAGAACTTAAAAAATTTATAGGGAAAAAAGACTTTAGTTCATTTAGAAGCTCAAATTGTAATTCTAATAATGCCATAAAAACAGTAAATGATGTAAGCCTCAAAACTATTAACAACTTTATTATAATTACAATTGTTGCAAATGCTTTTTTACAAAATATGGTAAGAATTATGGTTGGTACATTGATTGATATTGCAAAAAAAGAAAATTTAATGTCAATTGAAGAAATCCTTGACAAAAAAAATAGAAGTTATGCAGGCAAGACTGCTCCAGCGTGTGGACTTTTTTTCCTCGGTCCAAATTACAAAGATGAGTTAAAAATTAAGTCGTGTGAAAAAAGTATAATCGAGAGACTCAAAATATAATGAAGCCTTTAATTAAAATATGTGGTATTAATCAGTTAGAAATTCTTAACGAGTTAGCTCTATATGATCAGATTAATTTTTTAGGATTTATTTTTTACGAAAAAAGTCCAAGAAATGTTGCATTCGAACTACTACAAGAGCTTAAAAGTTTCGACTTCAAAAATAAAAGACCCGTTTGTGTATATGTTAATGCTGATCGAAGTTATATAGATAAAACATCTTCATACTTTGAAGATCCTATCTTACAATTTCATGGAAACGAGTCTAACGAGTTTTGTAGTTCATTTGAAAAAGATTTTTGGAAAGTTTTTAGAATTAATAATAATATTAACTTTGACAAAATATCTCATTATCCTAATGCTTCCGGAATTTTATTTGAAAATTATGAGAGGGGTAAGCCGGGAGGGACCGGAGTTCCTTTTGATTGGAATCTTTTGAATAGCATAAAAGATTTAGATATGAAAATGATTCTCTCTGGTGGAATTAATTCTGAAAATGTTGATAATGCTATAAATATAAAACCTTGGTGCCTAGATATAAATTCAGGCGTTGAATCTTCCCCAGGAGTGAAAAGCTTAGATTTGGTTAAAGAAATATTGAATAAACTTTAGTATATGAAAACAAAAAATAACAATTTACCAGATAAGAATGGTTTTTTTGGCGAATATGGAGGTAAGTTTGTTCCAGAGACTCTTATGTATGCTCTAGAGGAACTTGAAACTACTTACAAAAAACTAAAAGATAATGCTGAGTTTAAAAATCAATTCTATAAAGATCTTTCTGAGTTTGTTGGAAGACCATCACCATTATATTTTGCGGAAAGATTGACTAATCTTTATGGAACAGGATCTATTTGGTTGAAAAGAGAGGATTTGAATCATACCGGAGCACATAAAATTAATAATACAATTGGACAAATATTGCTAGCAAAATATATGGGAAAAAAAAGAATTATCGCCGAAACAGGTGCGGGTCAACATGGAGTAGCGACTGCTACGGTTGCAGCAAGATTGGGTTTAGAGTGTCATATATATATGGGTTCAGAGGATGTACAAAGACAATCGTTAAATGTTTACAGAATAAAACTTCTTGGTGCTCAAGTTCATGCAGTCGATTCAGGCTCTGCTACTTTAAAAGATGCATTAAATGAAGCTTTAAGAGATTGGGTTACTAACGTTGATGATACTTATTACATCATAGGAAGCGTTACTGGACCACATCCATATCCTATGATTGTCAGAGATTTCAACTCTGTTGTTGGAGAGGAATTAATAACGCAGTCAAAAGAAATGTTTCAATCAATGCCAGATGCAATTGTTGCATGTGTAGGAGGAGGATCAAATGCTATGGGTGCTTTCTATCCTTTCATAAAATTTAACGAAACTAGATTAATTGGAGTTGAAGCTGGAGGAGAAGGTGTTGAAACAGGAGAGCATGCAGCACCATTAAATGATGGAACACCAGGTGTCCTTCACGGAGCCCTCAGTTATCTTATGCAAGACGATGGTGGTCAAGTGAAAGGAACAAAATCTGTCTCTGCTGGTCTAGATTACCCAGGTGTTGGTCCAGAACATTCCTGGTTAAAAGATTCAGGAAGAGCAGAGTATGTTGCAGTAAGCGATGAAGCAGCGTTAAATGCATTTCATGAGGTATCAGAATTAGAAGGAATAATACCGGCTCTTGAAACAGCTCATGCTTTTGCTTATTTAGATACTTTGATGAAAGAATTTGATGAAGATGCAAATATAATTGTTAATGTTTCTGGAAGAGGTGATAAGGACATTAATACTGTTGCAGAAATTGATGGAATAAAGATTTGAATAGACTTACAAAGACCCTAAATAACTTAAAAAAAAATAATAAAAAAGCTTTGGTAGCATACCTTGTCGCGGGTGATCCTGATTTGGATTCTACCCAAGATCTTATGAAGATTTTTGTCGAAGCTGGCGTAGATGTTATTGAAATCGGTGTACCCTTTACAGACCCTATTGCAGAAGGGCCAATCATTCAGAGAGCACATGATAGGGCATTAGATAATAATATTTCTTTACAAAAAATTTATGAGATGGTCAAAAACTATAGAATATATGATGATGAGACACCATTAGTACTAATGGGATATTTAAACACTTTTATTTTCAATAAAAAGCTAATCGAAGACAATCAAAATAATGTTATAGATTCAGTATTAGTTGTTGATATCCCTGGAGAATTAAATCTTAAGGACTACGGAGTTTATAATTCTAATATAAATACAATTTCTTTAATTTCACCTACAACAAAGAAAGATAGGGTTGAATCTATTGCAAAGAATAGCTCGGGATTTGTTTATTACGTTACTTTAAGAGGTGTAACAGGAGCTTCTAATTTAGATGTTAATGAAATTAATAGCAATATTGAAGAGATTAAAAAACATGCAACAGTTCCAACTCTAGCAGGCTTTGGTATTAAATCTGTAGAAGATGCTAGATTATTGTCTGAATGCTCTGATGGGATAATTATAGGATCTTCAATTGTAAAAATGATTGAAGAAGAATCTGGTTCAAAAGAATTTGATAGAATAGGTAATTATATTAGCGAAATCAAAAAGGCAATTTCATGAGCTTATTTCAAAATATTTTATCAAGTGTAATGAAAGGTACTCGTCGTTTAAACCGTTTGCGTTCAAAAAGCTTTGGTAAGCTTCATAAAAATATTAATAAGGCTGTCGATTCTGTTATGTCAACAACTGGTGAAGTGTCTTCACTGGTTTATTCTGAACATTTATTAAATCTTATAGAGAACCTAGATGATAAATCTTTATATAAATTCCTAAATCATTTGTTATCAAATTACGATATTGACACAAAAAAACTTACAAAAGATGTAAAGAATTATTCAAGTGAAAAAAATGATAAAAATTTACAAAAAATAAGAATTTCATCTGAACCAAAGTGGATTGAGTTATTTAGAAGATTAAATTCAACATCCAATGGAACTTATAGGCTTGTTAAATTAAGAGAAAAAATAAGAGCAATGAATAACCCTGAGTTAAAAGCATTTGATTCAGGCCTCCTAAAATTATTTAAGTACTGGTTTAATCCTTCTTTCTTGGTTTTGGAAAAAATAGATTGGGAAACACCAGCAAATATTCTTGAAAAAATAATTGAATACGAAGCTGTTCATCAAATAAATTCCTGGGATGACCTCAGAGCGAGACTTGCTCCTGCTGACAGACAGTGTTTCGCTTTTTTTCATCCTCTTATACCAAATGATCCATTAATATTTGTTGAAGTTGCATTAACAACCGGTTTACCAGAATCAATTCAGAATATTATTAAACTTGAAAGAGAAGAAATAGATATTGAAGATGCAAATACAGCAATTTTTTATTCAATTTCAAATTGTCATAACGGATTGCTTGGGATTTCTTTTGGCAACTTTCTAATTAAGAAAGTTGCAAGTAATCTTAAAAGAGAGTTACCAGATTTAAATCAATTTATGACGTTATCACCATTACCTGGTTTTATGAAGTGGATGGAGGAGTATTCACCAATATCCTTTGAGCGATGTTCTGAAAAAAATTGTGGTGATGAAGAATTGATGAAAAATGCTGTGAAGTATCTTACAAAATCTGAAAGAAATGATGGAATGCCAAACGATCCAGTAAGTAGATTTCATATTGGTAATGGAGCAAGCTTAGAGAAAATAAACTTAAATGCAGATACATCTGAAAAGGGGATGATGCAATCTTTTGGTGTAATGGCAAATTATTTGTATGATTTGAAAGTTGTTGAAGAAAATCACGAGAATTTTTTTAAAAGCAAGGCAGTTCCAGTTTCAAATAAAATTGATTCGTTGAAAAAAAAATATAAATTTTAATGTCTGTTGAAAGATTCATTGGCTTATCATTTTTAATAGGCACTCTATCTATATTGATTATTACTTTTTATCCAAAATCTATAAACATTGATAAAGTTGACGTTTTAGATGTGATAGTGCCGTCAAGTAAACAAAACTTATCCGACTTCAAGGAATTTAAAGAATCTGATTTTGATTTCTTCGTTTACAGAGCTCATATTTTGTCGTCTGAAAAAAATGCAATTAAATTAAGTAAAAAAATTACTGATGGCGGATATCCCTCATTTGTTGAGGCTTTTGGAGATGATAGAGATTTATTTGCAATATACGTTGGACCTTTTTTATCAGAAGATGATATCGTTACCAATATGGAATCAATTCAATTGCTATCTGAATCCAAAAATGGGGAAATTTCAAGATGGAAGCTTTAGGATTAAATCTTGCTGATTGGTTTATATTAATTGTATTAATTGCCTCAGGGGTTATTTCCTTATCTCGTGGTTTTACAAAAGAATTTTTATCATTATTTCTTTGGTTAGCAGCATTTGTTGCAGCTATAAGTCTTGAATATTTAGCTACACCAAAAATAAATGAGTTTATTGGAAATCAGGAAATTTCAAAAATCATATCCTACATAGTTGTATTCATAGTTTTTATTTTTTTGGGTGGAATAATAATAAAATTCATAAGTAAACTTATTAAATGGTCTGGTGCATCTGGTTTTGATAGGTTTTTAGGTGTTATATTTGGATTGATTAGAGGACTTATTGTTTTGTTTGTAATATTTTTAATTCTCCCATCTGGACTTAAGACAACAGATGTCATAAATAATTCAAAAATTACGCCAATAATTCAAAAATATGCTCCACAAATAGAAGCATATTTCAGAGATTTAATAGATAATAGAAATGTTGTAGAGGAAGCCCTGGAAATAATTGAACCTTTGAAGCAAGAAGTTATTCCAGAAGCGGTTAACGAAAACACAAAAGACGAGGACTCTTAATGTGTGGAATAGTTGGAATTTCAGCTGAAACAAATGTAGCAGCAGAAATATATGATTCTCTCTTAATGCTTCAGCATAGAGGTCAAGATGCTGCAGGTATTTCTGTTTGTAACAACGAAGATCAATTAAATTCTAGAAAATCAATGGGTTATGTTCGGGATGTTTTTCAACAAAGACATATGGAACAATTGGTTGGAAATTATGGAATAGGGCATGTTAGATATCCTACTGCTGGAGGTGCTGGTAAAGAATTTGCTCAACCAATGTATGTAAACTCACCATATGGAATAAGCCTTGCACATAATGGAAATTTAACAAATTCAAAACAGCTTGCTAACGAACTTTTTCATGCTGAAATGAGGCACTTACAAACAGATAGTGACTCTGAAGTTCTCTTAAATATATTTGCACACGAGCTTGGCAAACAAAGAGAAATTTATCCAACTGCGGAACATATTTTTAAAGCTGTTACAAAAACCCATATAAGATGTGATGGAGCCTATGCAGTTTTAGCATTAATATCCGGATATGGAATGTTAGCTTTTAGGGATAATAATGGAATAAGACCACTTTCAATTGGTATTAGAAAAGGTAAAACAAGAGATGAGTATATTATTTCTTCAGAAGATGCTCTTTTTACACCGCTTGGATTTCAAAAACTTAGAGATGTAGATCCTGGTGAAGCTATTTTCATAGATAAAAATGGAAAACTATTTTCTCAACAATGTTCGGAGAATCCTGAAAAAAGACCATGCATATTTGAATACGTTTATTTTTCAAGACCAGACTCTAAGATTGATGAAATATCAGTTTATAAAGCCAGAATGAGAATGGGCACAAAGTTAGCAAAACAAATAAAGGAATCAAGACCAGATCACGATATAGATGTAGTTATACCAATACCAGATAGCTCCGTAACTGCAGCTCATCAACTGGCGGTTGATTTAGATGTATCTTACAGGGAAGGTTTTGTAAAGAACCGATATATTGGAAGAACTTTTATCATGCCTTATCAAGAGGAGAGAAAAAAATCAGTTAGAAGGAAGTTGAATATCTTAGATTTAGAATTCGAAGGTAAAAATGTTTTATTGGTTGATGATTCAATTGTCAGAGGAACAACAAGTAAAAAAATAATCCAAATGGCCAGAGAGGCTGGAGCTAAAAATGTTTACTTTGCATCAGCAGCACCAGCGATTAAATATCAAAATTTATATGGAATCGATATGCCCGCTACGTCTGAATTAATAGCTTCTAACAAGTCACATGATGAGATTGCAGCTGCGATTAATGCAGATTGGTTAGTTTATCAGACTCTTGATGATCTCATAGAATCAGTTCAAGAGGGAAATCCAGTGATAAAAGAATTTGAAACATCTATCTTTACTGGTAAATACTTTACACCTTTGGTCGAAAATTATCTTGAAGAACTTGAGATAGCAAGAAAAGATGAACTTAAAATGCAAAGAGAGAAAGCTAAAGCAAAGCGTTAGGCTGGGTTTACAATGTTAACAGCTGGAATTGAAGCATTGTTTGCACTTTCAACATAGGTATCAATTTCATTAAAATTTAAATATCTATAAATTTCATCAGACAATGGATTAATATCATCCATATATTTATGATATTCTTCTTCTGTAGGTATCCTTCCTAATACTGCACAAATCGCAGATAATTCAGCGGAAGCTAAAAAAACATTTGCTCCATCGCCTAAACGATTTGGAAAGTTTCTAGTTGAGGTTGATACAACCGTAGAGTTTGCTAAAACTCTTGCCTGATTCCCCATGCATAATGAACAACCTGGTACTTCTGTTCTTGCACCTGAGACACCAAAGATATTATATATACCTTCTTCAATAAGCTGCTTTTCATCCATTTTTGTTGGTGGAACCACCCAAAGTCTTGCCTTAATATTTTTGTATTTTTCAAGTAAAGTTCCTGCAGCCCTAAAATGACCTATGTTTGTCATACAAGATCCAATAAAAACTTCTTGAATTTTTGTTTTGGCAACTTCTGAAAGAGGTTTAATATCATCAGGATCATTAGGACACGCAAGAAGGGGCTCTTTAATCTCGTTTAAATCAATTTCAATTACTTCTGCATATTCAGCATTATCATCTGCCTCAAGAAGTTTTGGATTAAGAATCCATTCCTCCATTGATTGTGCTCTTCTTTCAAGAGTTTTTGGATCACCATAACCACTCGCAATCATCCATCTAAGCATTACAATGTTTGATTGGAGATATTCAAGTATAGGTTCTTTATTTAGCTTAACAGTACAACCAGATGCAGATCTTTCAGCAGAGGCATCTGATAATTCAAAAGCTTGCTCGACTTTCATATTTGGCAGACCTTCAATTTCTAGACATCTTCCAGAGAAGACATTTTTTTTACCATCTTTATCAATTGTTAATAATCCTCTTTGAAGTGCAGCATATGGTATGGCATTTACTAAATCTCTTAATGTAATTCCTGATTGCATTTTTCCTTTAAATTTAACTAAAACAGACTCTGGCATATCCAAGGGCATTACCCCAAGTGTTGCAGCAAAAGCCACAAGTCCTGATCCAGCTGGAAAACTAATACCTATAGGAAACCTAGTGTGACTATCACCACCGGTGCCAACCGTATCTGGAAGCAACATTCTATTCATCCAGGAGTGTATTATGCCGTCACCAGGTCTTAGTGAAACTCCACCTCGATTCATTATAAAGTCTGGAAGATTATGCTGAGTCTCTATATCAACTGGTTTTGGATAAGCTGCAGTATGACAAAAGGACTGCATCACAAGATCAGCTGAGAAACCTAAACAAGCAAGTTCTTTAAGTTCATCCCTAGTCATTGGGCCTGTTGTATCTTGAGAACCAACAGTTGTCATTCTAGGTTCACAATATGTGCCTGGCCTTACTCCTTCAATTCCACAAGCCTTACCAACCATTTTCTGTGCCAGAGTGAATCCAGCATCACTATTATCACTTGAATCAGGTCTTCTAAAAACTTTTGAGGTATCCAGCCCAAGAGCTTCTCTACTTTTATCGGTTAATTGTCTTCCAATGATTAAAGGTATTCTACCATTGGCTCTTACCTCATCTAAAAGAACATCTGTTTTAAGTTTAAATTCTGAAAGAATTTCTAGAGAATTTGCATCAATCACTCTACCTTTATATGGTTCTAAGATGATTTCCTGTCCAGTTATCATTTTTGAAACATTCATTTCAATTGGAAATGCTCCAGAATCTTCAAGTGTGTTAAAAAAAATTGGCGCAATTTTTCCACCAAAGCAATAACCACCATCTTTTTTATTCGGTATGAAAGGAATTTCATTACCCATATGCCATAAAACAGAATTTGTAGCAGATTTTCGTGATGAACCAGTACCAACCACATCTCCAACAAATACTAGCGGGTTTCCTTTTTCTTTTAGCTTTTCAATTGTACCAAGTGGATCATCAAGTCCAGTTCTTGGCATTTTAAACATAGCTAGTGCATGAAGTGGGATATCCGGGCGAGACCATGCATCTGGAGCAGGTGAGAGGTCATCAGTATTAATTTCTCCGGTAACTTTGAAAACAGTTAGTTTAATTTGTTCTTCGATATCTTCTTTTTCAGTAAACCATGAACCATTAGCCCATTCTTCAACTACTTTCTTTGCATGGCTATTTTCTTTTGATAATTCAAATATCTCATTGAATGCATCAAAAATTAAAAGTGTTTTACTTAAAACTTTAGTAGCCTCACCTGCTAACTCTTCATCTTTAAGACAATTGATAAGAGGTTGAATATTGTATCCACCCAGCATGGTGCCTAAAACTGTTACAGCATCTACCTTAGAAATGTGAGGACTTTCAGTCTTTCCTGTTGTTATATCTGTTAGAAAAGCTGCTTTCACATATGCAGCTTGATCAACACCTGCTGGAATTCTTTCTTTAAAAAGATTTAATAAATAATCTGCTTCTTCGTGATCATTTTTTAAGAGATTAACTAATTCTGAGGTCTGATCTGCACTCAGAGGCAGGGGCGGAATGTTTAATTTTGCCCTTTCTGCAACGTGTTTTTTATACTCTTCTAACATCGTCTGGTCTCCGATGGCCATATTTTACTCTTATAGCTCAAGATAGCCACTAAATAAGGAAAATTAACAATAATTTTAATTAAAAATCGGTTATTATTTTCTCATATGCCTAAATTACAAAAAAAACGTTCCTCAACACCTTGTCTAGGAATTTGTACCACTACATTTGGGGATGAAGTATGTAAGGGTTGTAAGCGTTTTGCTCATGAAATAATTAGTTGGCCAAAATATTCAGAAAATGAAAGAGAAATTATTAATGGTCGACTAGAACAATTTAAAATTAAAATTTTACAAAATAGATTTAAGATTTTTGATTCTGAACTTCTTGCTTCTAAGTTAGAGGAAAAAGCAATTAACTTTAATCATTCATTAGAGCCACTGACTTGGATATTTGATTTATTTAGAGCAGCTGGTTCTCAAGAATTCGAATTAAAGAATTATGGTATTCAAAGTTTGATAAGTTTTGATCCCAAAGTTATTAAAGATGAAATTAATAAGGAACTACTTGAACTATCGGAAGCTCATCATCAAAGATATTTTAAAAAAGCTAACTAAAGTCTTTTAGCATTATTTTTAGCTCTAAAGAGTGTTGCTCTTCTTCACCAATTTGAGCTCTTGCATATTCTTCCAAATATACTGATTTATCTTCAACACAAGCTAAAAGTTTTTTATATAGTCCTAATGCAAAAAGTTCATGCTCTAAACTTTCCTCAAGAATATCTTTGATGGTATGTCTGTTTGTTTCCTCTATTTTTGCTATCTTTTGACTTGGGTGGCCATCTAAGCCTGCAATTTTTTCACCAGCAAGTTGAGCATGTAATAAAGATTCTTCTGCTTGCTCTTTTAAAAATGTAACTATGGGTAACCTGTAAGGTCCGCTTACCATCATGGAAGAGTGAGTATACCTAACAACACCAGCTAGCTCATACTCCATAATCTCGTTTAAAATATTACAAACCTCTTTAGAATTAATTTCATTATTTTCCATCAGAATAATCTCAATCAAATTGTTAATTAAATACTATTATAGTAATATTAAATTAATTGTAAACTACTGATATAAGGTATTTTTTTAATGATAATCAATATGATTATCATTCTCATTTACCTAGTATTTTGAATTTGTAGAACAATATAAAAGCTATAATTGAGTAACCAATTTTTGACAAAAAGTGTACGATTGGCAACTTAATGATTTTTGCAATCCATGCATAACCATTTGTTCTTTCCCAAACATATATGAAAGCATCCACACCAGAAATTTCTTCACCATTATTAAACACCACATGTAATCTTTTTAAATACTTATCTTCCATTTCACTACAATCCACAAAATTTAATTTTGATCTTTTTTTATAGTGCTTAATCTCAAAATTACATACCCTACATTTTTCATTAAAAAGTATTTTAGATTCATTCATTTTTTTCTATTTAGTTTATACAATAAAGCTAATTATACATTTAATATTTTTATGAGGACCAATATGAAATTATTATTACTAGTCTTTTTAAGTTCAACACTTTTATTTTCTAACGAAGACACGGATGAGAGAAAAGTTAGTGAATTATCAATAGACGAACTAAAACAAATTGTTCGAATGATTGTTGAAGAAAGTATCGAACAATGCACAGTCACTGGAACAATGGAAGGAAGAGCTAAAGTTAATTTAAGAGTTGAAGGTGAAGTTATTGCAAAAATGTCTTGTGAATTTGAATCTGAGAAAACATGAAAAACAAAAAAAACTTTTTTAAATCATTTCAATCTGGATGGAATAAAATTTTAGGGAAAGAAGAAGATTCAACTATGCTCAGAACTAAAAGTTTATTTCGTGCAATGAAAGGCATTCAAAATGTTGGAACCCCTCATGACTGGGAAGATTATGAAAAATACAAAAAGGAATTAGATAAGAATGAAACAGACTAATGTTTTTGACGAAGTTATAGAAGAATGTTGTTCCAATCCTATCACTGGATTTTTTAGAGATGGTTTTTGCCACACAGATGATCTTGATCGAGGCATTCATGTTGTGTGCGCTTTATTAACAGAGGAATTTTTAGATTTTTCTAAAAGTAGAGGTAATGATTTATCCACTCCGAGGCCAGAATTTAATTTTCCTGGGCTAAAAGAGGGTGATTCTTGGTGTCTTTGTGCTGAAAGGTGGAAAGAGGCATACGAATGCGGTTTTGCACCTAAGATTTATCTTAAAAGAACCAATAAAAAAGCTCTCAAAATCATAGAAATGGACGTTTTAAAGGATTTTGCAATAGATTTGTCATAAATATTTGTAACATTTTCAATCCTGCTACGTTTAGTAAAATAAATAAGAACATATTTTAAAACATGGAGACAGTAACTTTAATCGATTCTAAGGCTGAGATTAGGCCTAATAATGTCGTTGTTATTAAACGATCTAAAAAAAAAGTATGTAAGAATAGAATTGAAATGCCGTTTAAGGAATTAATTACCCATCTTAGTAAAAAACTTATGGGTTATGCCATGTCCCTTTCCAGAAATAATTATGATGATGCTCAAGATTTAATTCAAACTACTATTTTAAAATTAATGAATAATAAAGCTAAGTTAATGAATTCTGATCAACCGATGTCATACGCAAAAAGGATTTTAAAAAATAACTTTATCGATAACTATCGCAAAGAGAAAAGAATGATATCAATTGAAGCAAATGATATTCCAATTATAAATGATGGTTTCCAAGAGCAATCAGTTATGTATCAAGAGCTGTTGAGATGTCTCGAAAAGTTTGATGAAACAGATAAAACAATTCTTGCCATGCTTGGTGCTGGTAATAGTTATGAAGAGATTCAAGAAGTTGTCGAAGACATAAGCATGGCAAATCTAAGAGTAAAAGCAAGTAGAGCAAGGATACGTCTTGCTAATTGCATGGGGAAAAAATTATGAATGAAGAAATGCAAATAAAAATTATCGACTTAATGGATGATGGCGCAACATTAGATAATTCACCTGAACTAAAAGAGCTAGTTCATAGTTCAGAGGAAACAAGAAGCTTTTACGAAAGCATTTTAGTCTCTGAATCAGCTATTAAAGATTTCTTTGGAGGAGATAAGTCCAAAGAACTAAGTAATAAGATAGATGCATATATTGATGAGCAGTTTAATAAACCCTCTAAAGTCATAGCAATTAATTTTAAACCTTTTGTAGGTTTAGCTATTGCAGCAAGTATGGCAGCCATAGGCTTTGTTATCTTTAACTCATCATTAGATATTTCTGAAACTAAAGAAATTGCATTAAAGGAAACTCAAACTTTAATGATCGAAGATGCTGAACCATTATTTATCTCTGGTGAAGATATGGCTAATGGTTTATGGGGACCGTCTTCTGAGCTAGCAAAACAAATTGGACTTGATAGATATGAAATTATGTATGCAGTCTATGAAGCTAATAAAAAGAATTTTATAAATAATGACATTAATCAGCCTAAACAAGATGAAACTTTTTTTGTAGATTTATCTTTAATTGAAAATCTTGATAAGAGCTATGTAATTGATGAAGTAAAAAGACATATCTTTTGTGCTTGCTAAATTAATTTGTAACAAATTCTTTTCTGCCACGTTATAGATTCATAAACAATTCATACAGGAGAACAGAATGGAAGAATTTATTGGCTTCAGCTTAGTGGCATTATTCTTAACGGGCCTATTTTTTACTATCAAAAAATTATTTGCAAAAAAGAAAAATCTTCATAAATTTGAAGATAAGATTATCCTTGATAATGATATGGTTCATTATGGTCCTTTTTCAGGGAACCAAGATCGATCATATCGAAAACATATTCTTCTTATTGCAGTCTCATCTTCGTTGCTCTCTGCCGACATTGAATTAAGAACAATTGACAATTGGGGTATTGCCTCATGGGGTCAAGAAACACTAGTTCTTCAGAAAACGTCAGATAATCATCAATCTACTTTTTTTATTGAAATGGACAGGCCATTTTGTATATGCACAGACCCCATAATAACAACTCCATCTAATGCAACAAATTATAATCTTGGAGATAAAATTGAAGCTTTTATTTCAGTAGATGACTTCAAGCCTAAGAAAGTTGTATTTGAAGTTAAAAATATATTTGACGATGGAGATTATCTCTTAAAACCAAAATACTATCCTTCTCTTAGATATGCTGAAATCATAAAGATAAAGTTTGCACAAAATATTGAACTTGATGACATGATTTTCAATACAAAAGGTATGCGAAATGCTATGAAACAATCTGAAAGAATATGTTTCAGTGAATATCCGTTAAATGAATCTGATGTTGAGGACGTAAGAATCTAATCCATTGGACTATAATCTTTTTTGATATGAATATTGAAAAATTTTTATCCAACAAAGAACCAGATTTTAAAAATAGGTTTCTTCAAGATATTTGGAATTATTCTGATAAGCAAATTGAACATACTCATGATTTTATCCAACTCTTATTTCCGCTTGATGAAGAGAGCAATGCAGTTTCCAATGGAATATATCTTGATTCCAATGAAGCTATTTTTAGCTTAAAAGCTAACAAATTAGCGAAAGAGAATATTGTCAAGTCATCAAAATGGTTTCTTTTATTTCTGGCTAGAAACTCTCATTGGAAAAGAAAACATGATCATAACTATCTCAGAATAACTAGAATTATTAAATCACTGAGATTGCTAGTTTCTGATGACGAAGCAGATGAATTTTACGAATCATTGATCCAACTCATTGACGAAACTCATAAATCGAAAATTAATCTGAAAACACTTTCTTATTGGGAAAATTCTTAATTGAAAGAATCGTAATCAAAATAACTTTCTCCATACTCCTTTTCATAAGCCCATTTTTGCAAATTATGATTTCTTACTAATAATTTATCAATTTGATTTAAGTGCTCATTCAAAATTCTTTGTTGAAATTTTAACTCAGCTCTTTTTTGTTTTGAGTCATGAAAGCGTATTGCAATTTTTAACCTAACAGAACTTAATTCTAATCTACTTTTTAACTCATTTAGCATTAGACGAACATCAGTTATTTGTAGGAATATTTTGGTATATTCTGAAGTTTTTTTGTACCATTTTGTTGGCATGCCCATACTACCCCTCAAAGCTCGATATTTATTTAATTTTTTTACCATTTAATTTACTTTTGGAAGGTCGTACCAACTAGTTGTATATTTCGGAGAAGTCATATTTTGTTTCATTGGAGACCATTTTTTTGTATTTTGAGATGCATAGTAAATCTGGGTTTCGTAGGCATTCATTTGATCAAGATATTTCATCAATTTTGTATCTTGTTTGGGATCACTAGAATCTTTAAATAAAGAATATTGTTTTATATCCTCACCAGTGAACTTATTTAAAATTATTCCTGCTTTTGCATAATCATAGCCAGATCTAAAGATAGGCAATAAACCTTTTTTAGCTGCTGTAAGAATATTCCTAGTATCATTGGTGGGAGTAAGAAGTCCAATTGTTTTTAGATCTGAGTGCTGAGGCTTATTTTTGTTGAAAGGACTAGTTCTTACAAAAACAGAAACTTGAGAGCATTTTTGCTTTTCACTTCTTAATTTTTCTGCCGCCCTAACAGCAAAATTACTGACTATAGGTTTTAATGTTTCTAGATTAGATACTCTCTCACCAAAACTTCTACTTACAACAATTTGTTTTTTTGATGAGATATCATCTTCGATATTAAGACATCTTTCTCCTCTTAACTCTCTTACGGTCCTCTCTAAAACGACACTAAACTTTTTTCTAATATTTTGTGGACTAACATTTGCAAGGTCTAGTGCTGTGTTAATACCAGCATTGTTTAAATGCTCATTTAGTCTTCTTCCAACTCCCCATACCTTGCCTACTGGAGCATGCCTTAATGCAGTCTTAATCTTTATTTCATCTGATAAATGAATCACAGATGTTGGTATATTTTTTCTTTTGATTTCGTTTATAGCAATTTTGCTTAAAGTTTTATTTGGAGCTATTCCTATCCGAACTGGGATTCCTGTCCATTGCCTCACTAAAGACCTTATATGACAACCGAAATCATACAGATTATAGTTTTGCTTTAAAGTATCTAAGTCTAAAAAGGCCTCATCGATACTATATATTTCAACTCTTGGAACAAATCCCTCAAGAATATTCATTACTCTGGCAGATATGTCTCCGTAAAACGTAAAATTTGATGAAAACACTTTTCCATTTTGTTTAAGAAAAGATTCTCTAACCTTAAACCATGGAATACCCATTGCAATTCCCATCCTTTTTGCCTCTGCACTTCTTGCTATAACACAACCATCATTGTTAGAAAGTACAACAATAGGAACATTTTTTAGATCTGGACGAAAAATTCTTTCACATGAGGCATAAAAACTTTCACAGTCGACAAGAGCAAAAGCCATTAGAATTTATTAATTGCTGCAGTCACGGTTCCTACTATTTCTAATTCTTGTCCACTATTAATAAAGATAGGAGGGTACTCAGGATTCTCAGGCATTAAACACATTCTTGGCTTGAGCTTTAAACGTTTACACACAAATTCGCCATCTATTGTCGCTACTACAATACTGTTGTGAGAAGGTTTTATGCTTCTATCGACTATTAAGACCGCTTGATCAGTAATACCAGAACCAACCATAGATTGTCCTTGTGCCCTAACAAGAAAAGTTGCAGCGCCATTTTTTATTAGGTGCTTATTTAGATCTATAGGACTTTCAATATAGTCACTTGCCGGACTGGGGAATCCGGCATGGACTGATTCAAGAAAATAAGGCACAAATATTGCCGGTAGATTTTCTTCAGAAATTTTTCCGATATAGTCAACTTTCATTGGAATTACTAAATACTGTATATATATACAGTATATTTAAATCTAATTATTTGTAAAGTATTTAATTAAGCTATAGAAAATTTTTCTAAATTATATGATTCATCGTCAAGATATAGATACCAACCAAAGTCACCCCAATCGCCAAGAACAATACGTTTTGAGGATGCATATTCATGAATATTAGGTCTATGAGTATGACCATGAATAAATATGTCAGGAGAATAATCATCAATAATTTTTTTAACTGATAATTCATTGACATCAGTAATTTCTAAGGATTTATTTTGAGTAGCATGATTACTATCGTTTCTGAGCTTCGATGCAATTTCATTTCTTTCTTCAATCGATTTACTTAAAAAATTATTTTGCCAAGATTTATCTCTAACCTGATTTCTGAAATTAATATAGTCAGTATCATCAGTACACAAAAAGTCTCCATGACTCAGAAGAACTTTATTATTATTTATATTTATTTCATATGGATCAGGTAGGAACTTAATACCAGTATCAGCAGTAAATTTTTCACCAATTAAAAAATCTCTATTTCCATGCATGAAATAGGTATCAGGTCCATTGGTTGTAAAATTTAAAAGCTCAGATTTAATACTGTCTATAAAATCAGTCTGATGATCATCACCAATCCAAACTTCAAACAAGTCTCCAAGAATAAAAAGTTGTGAGCAAGATCCTTTAGAATCTTTAAGAAAATTAATAAAAGCAGAAGATAGCTTATTATTGCTATCACTTAAATGTATGTCCGATATAAAAAAAGATGTCATTCAGAGATAGAAACTGACTCAATAGTTATCACTTCTTCAGGAACATCTTGATAGGCTCCAGATGATCCAGTTGCCACCTCAGCAATTTGATCAACAACATCCATTCCATCAGTTACCACTCCAAATACAGCATAACCCCATCCTTGAGACGTTTCACCAGTATGATTTAAAAACGAATTATCTTTGTGATTAATGAAGAACTGACTTGTAGCTGAATGCGGATCCATAGTTCTTGCCATTGCAACAGTGCCTCTATCATTTGGCAATCCATTATTTGCTTCATTTTGAATAGGGCCAGTTCCACTAGACTTATTATTCATATCAGCAGTTAATCCGCCGCCTTGAATCATGAAACCATTTATAACTCTATGAAATATTGTTCCTTCATAATATCCACTTGAAGCAATAGTCTTAAAATTTTCAACTGTTATAGGTGCTTTTTCGTCATTAAGTTCAAGTTGAATGTCTCCAATAGATGTTTTTATTGTTACTTGTGTCATTTTATTCTCCATAAAATTAGCTTCATCATTTTCAACAACATCTACACATGAGGTTAATGCAATTAAAAGAGGTATATAGATTTTAAAGTTTCTAGTTTTCAATGATTTGCCTTAGGTATTTATATTGATCTTATCATCAAAATTCATAGTTCATCATATAGTTTTTAAAACCGTCTCTAACTTTAGGTTTATTTAATCCAAATTCCTCTAGTGAGTAAGAATGTTTTTCTTTTTGAACTTTAGCTTGATTTAAAAGATAGTTTTTAATTTTATTTTCAGTGGCGATATCCATATCAAATTCAAATGTGGAGTAGATATCTTTGAGAACGTTCAATGGATCATTAACGAAGTTAGTGTAACTTATGTCAACAATTTGATCTGAAGAAAGATTTTGTTTTGCCTTAATACCTTTTTGAAGACTATGCTGCCAAAAGTCTAAGACAACCTCTCCAATTTCCATAGGATTTACATTTTTAGAAAATGCAGTTCTTATATTTTTTGCAAGACTACAAAAGGATGCAACTGACTCCATCGGATCCCTGTGAATATTAATAAATTTTGCATTTGGATATGTAGATAGTATTTCTGGAATGTGACCTATATGGCTTGGATCTTTTAGCAACCATCTTTTTGGCCTACCGTTTATTTCAAGCACTTGAAAGAATCTTTTATGCCATTTGAATACGGACTCAAAACTACAATCTTTTAAATATTCCACATATTCAGGAACATTAGCCATACACATATATACAAAGCTTCTTACGTTTATTGTTGCTAGTAGTTCACATTCTT
>CABZHV010000003.1:0-121317 GCA_902525635.1 uncultured SAR86 cluster bacterium | reverse complement strand
AAGAAAATGATGATAGTTCTATTGAAGATATTCTCAAAGAAGCTAACGCGGTCATGGCATCTATTGAAGAATTTGAATTTAGTAGAATGTTCAGCAATAAAATGGATCCATCTTCAGCATATGTAGAAATTCAATCTGGTTCTGGAGGAACTGAGGCACAAGACTGGGCAGAAATGCTTTTAAGAATGTATACAAAATGGTCAGAAAATAAAGGATTTTCTACTGAAATTGTTGAGATATCTCACGGAGATATTGCCGGAATTAAGTCTGCATCATTATATGTTAATGGAGATCATGCTTACGGTTGGCTTAGAACTGAGACGGGTATTCATAGGTTAGTCAGAAAATCACCTTTTGATTCAGGCAACAGACGACATACTTCTTTTGCCTCAGTATTTATTTCACCAGAGATTGATGATTCCATAGAAATAGATATTAACAAGGCAGACCTGAGAGTAGATACTTATAGAGCTTCAGGTGCTGGAGGACAACATGTTAACAAAACTGATTCAGCGGTCAGATTAACTCATATCCCTTCTGGAATAGTTGCACAGTCACAAAGTGACAGATCACAGCATAAAAATAAAGAAAATGCATTAAAACAACTAAAATCTAAGCTTTACGAGTTAGAATTACAAAAACAAAATGAAGAACAACAAATGCTAGAAGATAGTAAATCTGATATCGGATGGGGTAGTCAAATTAGATCTTACGTATTAGATCAATCAAGAATAAAAGACTTGAGAACAAATCATGAAACAGGAAATACTTCAGCAGTTTTAAATGGAGATTTAGACGATTTTATGAAATTATCACTAAAAGCAGGCATATAAATGGATAATGAAAACATAAGTGGCGAAAAGGCCTTAATTGAAGAGAGACGGAAAAAATTAAAGCAGCTAAGAGATAGAGGCAGTGCTTATGGTAATTCGTTTAAACCTCAGAATAATGCTTTTAAACTTCAAGAAGAATATGGAAACTTTTCAAAAGAAGATCTAGCAGAGAAGGATGTTAAGGATATTTCTATTGCAGGACGAATTGTCTTAAAAAGAGTAATGGGTAACGCAAGTTTCGCAACACTACGCGATGCGTCAGGTGATATACAAATTTATGTTACAAAAAATAATGTTGATGAAACTGTTTATGAAGATTTTAAAACCTGGGATCTAGGTGATATCGTTGGTGTCTCTGGGTCGTTATTTAAAACAAAAACTGATGAGCTAACAATTGATGTATGGGATCTAGAAATGATTACTAAATCATTAAGACCTATGCCAGAGAAATTTAAAGGCCTTACAGATATTGAAGCAAGATATAGGCAGAGATACTTAGATTTAATGACTAATAATGAAACTAAAAATGTTTTCATCAAAAGAACTAGAATCATTGATTCTCTAAGAAAAAAGATGAATGAATGTAATTATTTAGAGGTTGAAACTCCAATGATGCATCCGCTTGCTGGCGGAGCTGTAGCAAGACCTTTTATAACTCAACATAATGCTCTTGGACAGGATCTTTACTTAAGAATAGCTCCAGAGTTATATTTAAAAAGACTCTTAGTTGGTGGGTTTGAGAGAGTATTTGAAATTAATAGAAGCTTCAGAAATGAGGGCCTGTCAACTAAACATAATCCTGAATTTACTATGATGGAGTGGTATCAGGCTTATGCAAGTATGCAAGATCAAATGGATTTAACTAAAGATATAATCTTAAGTGCTGCTTCTGCAGCTGGTTGTGGATCAAATATTGAATGGGGCGATTTAAAAATTAATTTAGATAATTTTAAACAATCTACCCTTCCTGATTTAGTTATCGAGTTCAATAAATCTCTAACTAAAGATGACTTGAGCAATAAGCAAAAACTTCAAAATATTTTGAATGACAAAAAAGTAAAAATTGAGAAAAGTTGGGGAACAGGCAGAATGTTATTGGAAGTATTTGAAGAGACAGTCGAGAGTAAGTTGATTGATCCTACCTTTGTCACTCAGTATCCTGTTGAAGTTTCACCGCTGTCAAGACGCAGTGAAAGTAATCCAGATTATGCTGACAGGTTTGAGTTATTCATTGGTGGAAAAGAATTTGCAAATGGTTTTTGTGAACTTAATGATCCTGATGATCAAGCTTCAAGGTTTGAAGATCAAGTTGTAGCAAAAGATTCTGGCGATAAAGAGGCAATGGATTATGACCATGATTACATCACTGCTCTTGAACATGGGATGCCACCTGCTGTTGGAGTTGGAATGGGAGTGGATAGACTAGTGATGTTACTCACAAATCAATCTTCAATAAGAGATGTTTTACTATTTCCTCAATTGAAATCTTAAAAAAAGAAATGCTCACCATCTAAACTTATCAAAGTTTTCTGGATTAGCCCAACCGTCTGGATTATTCCAAGTTCTTTTGTTGTTGTATGTTTTAAGATTATAGGAAAAACATTTTACATTATTGTTTTTATCAAATAACTCAGTTTGGAACCCAAGCCTAAGCATTGTGTCATTTGTTGTTTCATCATCCTCAAATGTTGTGAAAATAGCAATTTTTTGACTTAGAAGATTCTTGATTATTCCAATGTTTGATTCTGAGGTTTGTATATCATCTAAAATTATAAATAAATCAAAATTTTCTTCAGATATTCCTTGAATTTCAGGACCAATTGATAAAGTATTCACATTTAATTTTTCGATTCTTCTTACCAGTTTTGAAACATCTTGAGAGGTGTAAATAAATATTTTTTTAGGCTTCTCATCTTGGATTATATTTGTGATATAGCTATGTAGAATTTTTTCTTTTTTTATCATTGCATTAAATGCTTAACAGCCTCTCTTTCTGAAATTAATTCATCTATGGACAGCTTAAATTTAGATTTTGCAAATTCGGACAATGCAATATCTCTTTTTATCTCAATTTTTCCACCATCAAGACAAATTAAAGGGTAACCACATATAAGACCCTCTGGAACATCATAAGCTCCATCACTTGCAATAGCAGCACTAAAAGAATCACCTTCTTCAGTTGGAGTTTCACATGCTATTACAGTATCTATTGCAGCTTTTGCAGCTGATGTTGCAGAAGAAGCTCCTCTTGCATCAATTACCGCTTTTCCTCTTTGTTGCACTGTTGGTAAGAACTCAGATTCTACCCAACCCATATCATTAATTGCTGAACTTCCTAGTTCTCCAGATACAAGTGCATTTTCTATGTCAGGATACATCGTAGGACTATGATTTCCCCATACAATCATATTTTTAATATCAGAAACACTATTATTTGTCTTTTTTGCTAAAATTGACTTAGCTCTATTTGAATCAAGCATAGTCATTGCCATCCATAGTTGATCATCATTAGAACCAGCGTGCTTTCCGATAAATGCATTTGTATTTGCAGGATTTCCAACAACTAGAATTTTTGCATCATCCTTTCCATATTTTCCAATTGCCTTTCCTTGCTCAACAAAAATTCCTCCATTAATACTAAGGAGATCAGATCTTTCTTCAATTTTTTTTCCATTGTAGACAATGCCTCTGGGAATACTTCCAACAAGCAAAAACCAATCAGCGTCTTCAGAAGCTTCTTCAAAATTATCAGTAAATGAAACTTCACCCATTTTAGGAAAATATGAATCTTCTAATTCCATAACTAGTCCTTCAAGCTTATGAACAACTTGAGGAATTTCAACTAATGCTAGATTTACAACTTTATTACCAAATGTATTGCCGTCAACTAATCTTGGTATTAAAGAATATGCGATTTGACCTGCCGCTCCTGTGACTACAACTTTAATAGATTTGCTCATTTTTATTCCTTATTAAATAATTTCATTTCACATTATATTCTTTATTTAATCTGTAATCCTAAAATTTGCATCATAGTAAATGTGTTTTTTTTTGATTAAAATATCTTCAGTTTCAATGTATTATCTGGAGAAATATTATGACAATTAGATTTGACGATAGGGTTGCAGTTGTTACAGGCGCTGGAGGAGGAATTGGAAAGGAGCATGCAATAGAGCTTGCAAAAAGAGGAGCAAAGGTAGTTGTAAATGATCTTGGTGGAAGTGTAGATGGAAGTGGTGCAAGTGATGCGGCAAATGAAGTAGTTGAACTAATAAAATCTGAGGGTGGTAAGGCTATTGCAAATAGTGCAAGTGTTACAGATCTGGAAGCTGTAAAAGCTATGGTTGCACAAACTATGGAAGAATGGGGAAGAATTGACATTCTAGTCAACAATGCCGGAATTTTGAGGGATAAAAGTTTTCACAAGGTCAGCTTAGATGATTTTAATTTAGTTATGGATGTACATTTTCAGGGAAGTTTGAATTGCACTCATACAATATTTCCAATTATGAGAGAGCAAGAATATGGCCGAATTATTTTTACAAGTTCATCAAGTGGTGTTTTTGGTAACTTTGGTCAAACTAATTATGGCTCTGCAAAGATGGCAATGGTTGGACTGATGAATACTTTAAAAATTGAAGGCCAAAATAAAAATGTTTTTTCAAATTCAATAACCCCCGTTGCATATACAAGAATGACTGAAGGATTAATACCAGAAGATTTTGGAAAGAATCTACAACCAGAATTTGTGACCCCAGCTGTTATTTATCTTGCAAGTGAAAATGCACCAAACGGTGCAATTATGGCTGCAGGTGCCGGAGTATTCTCAAGAATTTTTATTCATGAAACTATGGGTGTTTCCTTAGGTATGGGTGAAGATATGACACCAGAGAATATTCAAGCAAATTGGGATAAGATCTCAAATATGGAAGATGCTAGAGCACTTCAAAATGGTGGTGAACAGACTCTTAAGTTTTTTGAATTAATTAACAAGGAATAATTCATGAAACTTTATTCTAGTAAACTTGCCCCAAGTCCTTTAAAGGTATTAATTTTTCTGGCTGAAAAAAAAGTCGAAGATATTGAAATTATTAATCTTAATCTTGGAGAGCTTGAACATAAAAAACCAGAATATTTGGCTATTGCTCCAAACTCCAGAGTCCCAGCTCTTGAGTTAGATGACGGGTCCATTATTTTAGAAACAACAGCAATTTGTAGATATTTAGAATCTTTATATCCAGAACCTAATATGTTTGGTAAAAGTCCTATGGAAATTGCGTCAGTAGAAATGTGGTATTCAAGAGTTACTTATGAACTTGTATCTCCATTAGCTCATGGCTTTAGGCATACACATCCCCACATGAGCAAGATGGAAAATCAAAACCATGAATTTGGCTTAGCTCAAAGAGAAATAGGTTTGAAGGCACTAAATATTTTTGATGAGATTATTGCTTCTAGGGAATTTATAGCTGGTAACAACTTTTCATATGCAGATATTCAGATGGCAGTTAATTTAAATTTTTTAGTAAGACTCAACAGGCTAGACATTAAGGACTTCAAAAACCTGAATGAATACGTCACACAGATTTTTGAAAGACCTAGTTTTGCTGTTTAACTTATTCCCAGTTTAAAGCACCGCCAACTTGATACTCAGTTACCCTTGTTTCAAAGAAATTTTTCTCTTTCCTTAAATCAATTATTTCTGACATCCATGGGAATGGATTAGTAACACCAGTAAACTCTTCATCAAGACCAAGCTGAGTGAGTCTTCTATTGGCAATAAACTTAAGGTATTCCTCCATCATCGATGCATTCATACCTAAAACACCTCTTGGCATTGTGTCTCTTGCATATTGAATTTCTAGTTCAGTCCCTTCAAGTATCATCTGTGCTGCATCAGATTTCATTTGATCATCCCAAAGATGAGGATTTTCAATTTTTATCTGATTTATAACATCTATACCAAAATTTACATGCATAGACTCATCTCTGAGGATATACTGAAATTGTTCTGCTGTACCGGTCATCTTATTTCTTCTACCCATTGAAAGAATTTGAGTAAAACCACAATAAAAGAATATTCCTTCTAAAACACAGTAGAATGCTATTAAGTTTTTCAATAGTTGTTTATCTGTTTCTTCTGTACCAGTTTTAAAATCAGGATCAGAAATTTCCTGAGTATACTTAAGACCCCATGAAGCTTTTCTTGCTACGCAAGGAATTTCTCTATACATATTAAAAATTTCTCCTTCGTCCATACCAAGAGATTCAATACAGTATTGATAAGCGTGAGTATGAATCGCTTCTTCAAGACTTTGTCTTAGAATATATTGCCTACATTCTGGATTGGTTATTAGCCTGTATAGAGCTAAAACGAGATTATTTGCAACAAGAGAATCCGCAGTTGAGAAGAAACCAAGATTTCTCTTAACTATAACTCTTTCATCTTCTGTTAATCCGTCATCAGATTTCCATAAAACAATATCATTTGTCATATTTATTTCTTGTGGCATCCAGTGATTTGCACTTCCATCAAGATATTTTTGCCATGCCCAATCATATTTGAAAGGAACAAGTTGGTTTAAATCAGCTTTACAATTAATCATCATCTTTTGATCTACTTGTACTCTTCCATTAGCCATCATTTCATCAAGTTCCTCTATGCCAGCTGCTTCATCTAGTTCATTCACTGCTTTTCTTGCTGCTTCTGCTCTAGATCCTTCACCAATATTACTTGGTTCAGTCGATACTGCAGACTCAGCTGGCTGAGGAGGCTCAGGCCGTTTAACTTCCACAACAGTATTTGCTGTTTCAGTTTTTGGCTTTGACGCAATAGGAGGAGTTTGATTCTCATCCTTTCCATATTCATCCCAATTTAACATTTTATTTCTCCTTTTAAATTATTGACATGCCTCGCAATCTGGATCATCCAGAGAGCATGCTGAAGGAACTGGTGCAGCAGCACCTAGCTCCTCTTTTGAAGTCTGATTTACCTCAGAACTTACTGCGTTTAGTTTTCCCTGCTGTATTGTTGATTTTTCTGTTGAAGTAGCTGCTATTGATCTTAGGTAATATGTTGTTTTTAAACCCGAATACCATGCCATTCTGTAGGTTATATCTAATTTTTTACCATCAGCATTTCCAATATATAAATTTAATGATTGTGCCTGATCGATCCATTTCTGTCTTCTGCTAGCTGATTCAACTATGTATCTTGGTTCTACTTCAAAAGCTGTTGAGAACAATTTCTTTATGTCATCTGGTATTCTGGATATTTCTGATAAGCTACCTTCGAAATATTTTAAATCATTGATCATAACCTCGTCCCATAAATCCAGTTCTTTTAATTTTCTGACCAGATGAGGATTAACGATTGTAAATTCTCCAGACAGATTTGATTTAACATATAAGTTTTGATATGTGGGTTCTATTGATTGTGTAACACCTGTTATATTAGATATTGTTGCTGTAGGTGCTATTGCCATAACATTAGAATTTCTCATGCCTTCTTTTTTTACTTTTTCTCTAAGGTTATCCCAATCTAACGTTTCAGATTTGTCAACATTAAGATATTCTGCTCCTCTATTATTTTCTAGAATATCAAGAGAATCTTTTGGTAATATTCCTTTACTCCACAATGATCCTGCAAAACTCTCGTACGCACCTCTTTCTTTTGCTAATTCAGTTGATGCATTTATCGCGTTATAGCTAATTAATTCCATACTTCTATCAGCAAACTCTACTGCTTGTTCACTACAGTATGGTATATCTTGAAGATAAAGAGCATCCTGAAAACCCATTAGCCCTAAACCAATAGGCCTATGCTTGAGATTAGAATTTTTTGCTGTATCGACAGAATAGTAGTTAATATTAATTACATTATCTAACATCCTTATTGCTGTAGAGACAGTTCTTTTAATTTTATCTTCATCTAATTTGCCATCTTTCATATGATTAGCAAGATTTACAGACCCTAGGTTACAAACGGCTATCTCATCGTTCGCACTCGTATTTAATGTTATTTCAGTGCACAAATTCGATGAATGTATCACGCCAGAATGCTGTTGAGGCGACCTTAGATTACAAGAATCTTTGAAGGTGATCCATGGATGACCAGTCTCAAACAACATTGTTAACATTTTTCTCCATAGCTCCTTTGCTGGTATGGACTTATGTTGATGAATTTCACCATTTTTAGCTTTCTCTTCATATTCTTCATATTTTTCTTCAAAAGCTTTTCCGGTTAAATCATGGAGTTCTGGTGTTTCACCAGGGGAAAAAAGTGTCCAGTTTTTATCTTGCTCCATTCTTTTCATAAAAAGATCTGGAACCCAATTTGCTGTATTCATGTCATGGGTTCTTCTTCTTTCATCACCTGTGTTTTTTCTTAGTTCTAGAAACTCCTCAATATCTAAGTGCCAAGTCTCTAAGTATCCACACATTGCTCCTTTTCTTTTACCTCCTTGATTTACAGCAACTGCCGTATCGTTTGCTACCTTCAAGAAGGGTACAACACCCTGACTTTTACCATTGGTGCCTTTTATATATGAGTTCATAGCTCTTACCGGTGTCCAATCATTTCCTAATCCACCAGCCCACTTTGATAACAATGCATTGTCTTTCATCGCGGAGAAAATACCATCTAAGTCATCAGGTATTGTTGTTAAATAACATGATGATAACTGAGGTCGTTTGGTTCCTGAGTTGAACAAAGTTGGTGTAGAGCTCATATAATCAAAACTTGATAGTAATTTATAAAATTCAATGGCTCGTTCTTCTCTTTTATCTTCCTCTATAGCTAATCCCATGGAGACTCTCATAAAAAATACCTGAGGTAGTTCATATCTGACATCATCACAATGTATAAAATATCTATCGTATAAAGTTTGAAGCCCTAAGTAGGTAAACTGATTATCTCTTGTGAAGTCAATTGCTTCCGCAAGTCTTTCAATATCAAAGTTTTTTAGTTCAGGATTTAAAATTTCAAGTTCAATTCCTTTTTCAATATATGCTTTGAAGGCTTTTGGATAATTTGTTTCCATTTCTTTATAAGTTGACTCTTCGGCAACACCCAGAAAATTTAGTGCTTCACTTCTTATTTGATCCATTAATATTCTTGCAGTAACGAAAGAATAATTTGGTTCTTTTTCAACTTTTGTTCTGGCTGACATGACTAAACTTGTCCTCATATCAGAAATGGAGACTCCATCATATAAATTTTTTAGGGCCTCTTCTAGAACTTCGTTGACTGAAACTTCTTCAAGTCCTTCGCAGGCATCACTTATAAGTCCAGCCACCTTCTCAACATCTAAGGGAACAAGGCTTCCATCACTTTTTGTAATATTAATTTTTTGAGAATCAGGAATATCTATCTCGATTTTTTCTTTTTTTCTTTCCTGTGTTCTTTCAGCTCTGTACAGTATGTAACTTTTTGCAACTTCTAACTCCTCAGACCTCATTAGTTGGAGTTCTACTTGATCTTGTATTTCTTCAATATGCAAAGTTCCTCCAGATGGCATTCTTCTCTCAAAGACCTCAACAACGCTCTTTGTTAGTTGTGTGACTTTTTTATGGATTCTTTCACTCGCTGCGGCATTCCCTGACTCTAATGCTAAGAATGCTTTAGTTATTGCAACTTTGATTTTGTCATCTTCAAACGAAACTACTTTTCCATTTCTTTTTATTACTCTGAGTTTTCCAGGTGCTGTTATTTCTATATCTGATATAGCCTGGTTTACTGATTCCTTTGTTTTTTCTTGTTGTACTTCCATTTTTTTTAATTCCACCATATATTTAACTTATAGACTAAGTTATCCTCTTTTTTTAATTTGTTTGGAAAAATTTATGTGTTTCTGCAGTAACGTAAATTTTTTCTCTTACGTACTAACTATACTTGTTGTGAATAAAGAATCAAGTAAAAAACCACAATATATTGTGACAATTTACATTTTATACACAATATCGTGTATAAAAGGTGTATTTTTACTGTTGGAATTCAGTTGACAAATTGTGGATAATTAGTGTTTATGGGAGAACTTTATGAAAAAATTCTTATCAATTGATCAGGGAACTACCAGCTCTAGGGCAATTGTTTTTGATCAGAACTTAAAGCCATTGAAGGATGCTCAAATGGAATATGACCTTTCCTATCCAAATGATGGATGGGTGGAACTTAATCCAAAGAGTATTATACAAACTGTCAAAGAAACTATTGAAAAGGTTTTAGCAGATGATTTTGATATCGAGGCCTGCGGAATAACAAATCAACGAGAAACAACAATTGTATGGTCTAGATCAACAGGCGAGCCAATTCATCCAGGAATTGTTTGGCAAGATAGGAGAACTAACAAATATTGCAAAGAATTAATTTCTAAGGGTTATGAAAAAATTGTTAGAGAAAAGACAGGACTTGTTCTTGATCCATATTTCTCAGCAACGAAAATAAAATGGATTCTTGAAAATGTAGATGGCGCACAAGATTTGGCAAAAAAAGGTGACTTATTATTTGGAACAGTTGATACATATTTGATATATATGCTTACAGAAGAAAAGAATCATTTTACTGACGTTACAAACGCATCAAGAACATTACTTTTTAATTTAAACACTATGGAGTGGGATGAGGATTTATTGAATTTATTTGAAATTCCAAAGTCAATGATGCCAGAAGTTCTCAGTTGTGATGGAAATTTTGGTAATTTAGTTTTTGATAATAAAAAAATACCAATAAGAGGTGTAATTGGTGACCAACAAGCTGCGCTTGTTGGGCAAGGGTGCTTCAAAAGTGGTGACATGAAATCAACTTATGGGACAGGTTGTTTTTTAATGGTGAATACAGAGGATAAACCAATTGTTATCAACGAGGGATTACTAACTACAGTAGCGTATAAATTAAATGGAAATGTTCACTATGCTATTGAGGGTAGTATTTATTCTTGTGGCAATATTATTAAGTGGTTAAGAGATAAGATGCTATTTTTTAACAGCGCTCATGAAAGTGAAAAATATCTAAATATAAATGGTGACACCAATAATGTTCTTTTTTTGCCTGCTTTTAATGGTTTAGGTGCTCCTTTTTGGAATTCCGACATAAGAGGCGGTTTTTATGGTATTACGCAAGATACCACTATAAATGATATGGTAACTTCAGCATTCAATTCAATAAGCTTTCAGACAAAAGAAATCACAACGATTTTGGAAGAATATGATATAAAAATAAATAATTTATTAGTTGATGGCGGAATGGTTCAAAATAAAACATTTTGTCAGATGTTATCAAATGCATTAAATAAGGAAATATTATCTCCAGAAAATGTTGAATCAACCGCCATTGGGGCTTGCAAGATTTGCATGTTATCTTCTGAAATAGATATTAATAATTTATCAAAAGAAATGAATTCTTATATACCAGATTCTAGTTTACAAGATGTTAATTTAACCAATTTTGATAATTGGAAGTCATATGTTTCAAAATCAATAGAAACTATTTAATCAATATCTCATGATCTATACCAATGACTTTATTTTGAGATGAGTTATGTGACACCAAAAGGCATGGTATTTCAAATAATTTTATAATTTTTTTTATTACACTTTTGCAGATTAAAAAATTTTCTTCATCTAGATTTGAGAAAGGCTCATCTAACAATAGAATACTAGGTTTCATTAAAATAGCTCTAATTAAAGCAACTCTTTGTTGTTGTCCTCCTGATAATTCATGAGGCATTTTATTTAAATGTTCTTCCATATTTAAATCAGATACTAAATCTTTAAATAAGTTCTCATCTTTTTTAGACATAGCATATCGCATATTTTTTTTTGTATTTATGTGAGGAAATAAAGCAAAGTCCTGAAAAACATAACCAATGTTCCTTTTTTCTGTCTGCAAATTAGTATCCTCATCATTTAAAGTAATATTATTAAGTAGTATTGTTCCTGAATCAGGCATTTTTAAACCTGAAATGATATTTAATAAAGAAGTTTTACCAACTCCACTAACACCACTTATTAAACCTATTTGATTTTTCGATACGTCAAAAGAAAGGTTCCTAACTAAAGGCCTTTCGTTGAAAGAAAAACTTAAATTTTTAACTTCTATACTCATTTATTTAAATAATATATGACAATTTTGTATATAATGCCTCTGTTTTACAATACAAACTCATTTATTTTCTTCAAAGTGTACAAATACAAAATATTTAACAATTTAGCTGAAGAGGGCATTAATATTCTTACTGAGGCAAACTATATTCAAGATGACTCAGGACCTGATGCTCTTATTCTTAGGAGTTTCCCTTTATCCAGCGAGGATATTACAAAAAATACAAAATGTATCTCAAGAGCTGGAGCTGGAACTAATAATATTCCTGTTGATGAAGCAACAAAAAATGGAATAGTTGTATTCAATACTCCTGGAGCAAATGCAAATGCTGTTAAAGAGCTTGTATTGTGTGGAATGCTGTTGGCTTCTCGAGGAATTATTCAAGGTAATGCATATGCAGAATCTCTTCAGAATAAATCAAGTGATGAGTTAAATAAATTAATAGAAAATCAAAAAAAATATTTTAAAGGTAATGAGTTGAATGGAAAAACTATCGGTATTATTGGACTTGGCTCTATTGGCTCGCTATTAGCACAAGCAACAAATGTTCTTGGTATGAAAATTATTGGCTTTGATCCTTACTTATCTGTTGAAGGCGCATGGATGCTTCCGAAAGAAGTTCAAAAAGCTGACAGCTTAGAATATTTATTATCAAACTCTGATTATATTTCTTTGCATATACCCCTAACAAAAGATACTGAAAACTTTATTTCAAAAAAAAATATTGAGGCTTTCAAAATTGGCGCAAGATTAATTAATTTGTCCAGAGGAAGAATTGTAAATAATGACGATATATTGACTGCATTGGATGACGGAAAAATTAGCACTTATGTAACTGATTTTCCTACACCTGATCTTATAAAGAGATCAGTTCAAAATAGGGGAGTGATTTTATTGCCGCATATTGGAGCAAGCACAAAGGAAGCAGAAATAAATTGTGCTGTTATGGCATGTGAACAAGCAAGAAATTATCTTGAAAATGGTTTTATTACTAATTCTGTAAATTTTCCAAACATCAGATTAGGTAGAACGTCTAAATTTAGACTGGTGATTATTCATAGAGATGAGCCAGGAATGATTGTGAAAATCACGAGTGAAATTGCCAATGAGAACTTAAATATCTCAGATATGATAAATAAAAGTAGGAATGAGCATGCTATTACTTTAATTGATCTTGCTGCTGAGCCATCTGAAAATCTTATCAAATGCATAGAAAAAATGAGAAAGGTGGTAAGCATTCGCATGTGTTAAAAATTCAAAAAAGTAACACATTTTTTAAAAACAATTGTCCATAATTATATTTTGTAAAGTTTTAATAAAAAAAGACTTGTCAACAGAAATAAATAGTGTTATTGGAGAGGTTTATTTTCATATATAACTTTTACACATATATCCATAAATAATACTTAAAATACTGATATAAGGTTATTTTTATGTTTTTTGTATAATTTTTATACAACTTCAATAAAAACCTTAATTTAAAGCTTTTAATGTGGTATAAATAAAGTTATCCATAACTTTATCCACAGTTTCTGTGGATAAAATTTTTAATAAAATGAAGAATTTTTCTAAAAAAATTAGATTGCCAAAAAACTGGCAAAATGCTCTAAATGAAGTCAATCATTCATATTCACTTGAGAAGATATTGAGTGCAGTTAATGAGGAAATCTTAAAAGGTAAGGAGATATATCCTCCGATTGATCAAATCTTTAGAGCATTTGAATGCTGTCCTTTTTCATTAACAAAGGTTGTAATTTTTGGACAAGATCCATATTTTCAAAAGGGTCTTGCAAATGGATTAGCATTTTCAGTAGAGAAAAACCAAACAATCCCACCATCTTTAAAAAATATTTATAAGGAGCTTGAAAATGATCTTGGAGGTATATCTAGTTTAAACGGATGTTTAAAAAACTGGGCTCTTCAAGGAGTTCTTTTATTAAATACATCTTTAACAGTTGAGAAATCAAAACCTGGATCACATTCACAAATTGGATGGGAATATTTCATACAAGATGTCTTAGATATTTTAAATACAAAAAATAACATTGTTTATTTATTATGGGGGAGTAATGCACAGAAATATTCAAAATTCATTAATAAGAAAAATAATTTAATTTTACAAACATCTCATCCATCTCCATTATCAGCTTATAGAGGTTTTTTTGGATCCAAGCACTTTTCAAAATGTAACAATTACTTAAAAAAAAATAATATTGAGCAAATTAGTTGGTAAATTTAAATAATTGAGATTATTTCATGATTATTTTCTATTTCTGCTAAATCTTTTCTTTTAACAATGCCGTTGAAAATTTTTGAGTTGTTTAAAACCACTGTTTCACCAATTATTTTAATATTTGGATGCTCATTGAAGCTCTCTTTTGATATAAATGTACAAAATTTTCTTCTGTTTAAACCCAAATATTCCATTCTTGCTACTATTTCTTGACCTCTATAGCAACCTTTATCAAAAGACACTCTTTGCTTATCAAAATTAATCTCAATTGGTCTAAATTTTAACGAATCTTCAACAGCAAGAAAGAAAACACCAAAAATCTTGTTAGCAGCATTCCATTGTTCCAGATTTAGAGTACTTTCAAAGCTAAAGCCTGACTCTTTTGTGTAAACATTCAATTGAAATCTATCATTCTTAAGATAGCAACCTTTTGAGCTATCTATTTCAGAGATTTCTCCAATTACCTTTCTATCTAATTTTTGAAACTTCACGGAACTGAATTTTGCAAATAGATTTAATTCATCAATAAATACATCTATTAAGTTTTTATTTATGATGATGAAAAATTCGTTATTGTGTTTATAGACAAAGAAGTCAGCAATTACCTGTCCTTTATGATCACATATCGATGATAATTGTGGATGTTTATCACAAACCAAACTTATGTCTGAGGTTAATTGCCCTTGAAGAAATTCTTCAACTTTTTTTTGTTCCCCATTAACAGCTAGAACGCACCAGTCACAAACTAATAGTGAACCAGTCTTCATTAGATTATTATCAATGTCTATTTTCAAGTAAAATTAAATCCTAAAAATCTATTTTAACCAATGAACAGTAAAATAAACAGAATAAACTGGAAATGTAGAAGAGGTATGAGAGAGATTGATCTCCTATTGAGGGAGTTCTCTAGAACCTCACTAAATAATTTAAGTAAAAGTGATTTATCTATATTTGAGGAAATATTAAATTATGACGATCAGAAGCTATATGACTTTATTTTTAAAAATACTTCAATTGGTAATGAAGAGCACGAGAAGTTCATAGCAAAGAATTTAAAAACTTTTTCAAAACTTGGAAACTTTTAGAGATATTTATTGTCTGAAACATAGGAAACAAAGTTGTATGAAAAAAAATTCAAATAATATTGATTTCCAGTTAATAGAAAAAGCGAAAAATGGCAACCATGGAGCATTTAAAATTTTAATGAATAAATATTATCCAAGAGTTTATGCATCTTTATTTTCATATACAAAATCAAGGGAAGATTCTGAAGATTTAGCACAACAGACTTTCTTAAAAGTTTGGCAACAATTAGATTCATTTAGAGGCGATAGTGCATTTTTTACTTGGATTTATCGCATAGCAATTAATTTAGCTAAAAATTATTTTTCAAGCTCAGGTTTTAAAAAGCAAAAAGTAAATATCTCTGTTGAAGATACAGAGCTAGATATCAGTTCATTTGATGATATTGAATCTATAATTATTCATTCTGAATCTCTAGAAAATATAAAATATTTTATTAATACATTGCCTGAATCATTGAAAACTTCTTTTGTTTTGAGAGAAAATGATGGTAAAAGTTATGAAGAGATTGCAAATATAACTAATACACCTATTGGTACGGTAAGATCGAGAATTTTTAGAGCTAGAGAAATGGTAGAAGAATTTATTAATGAACAAATTATAAAAAATGATTGATAATAACGAAAAGATCTCCGCACTTTATGATGGTGAACTCAAAGAGTCAGAAATTGAAGATCTTATAGAGATTATTAACGAAGATAAAGATTTGCAAAAAAAACTATCTCTCTACAATCTAATTGAATATGCATCAAACTATAATATTAAAAAAACCGAATATATAAACACAAAAAAAATTCACATCAAAGATATTCTCTTTAATAAAATATGGGTTTCAAATGCACTTACGGCCGCTGCAACAGTCCTTCTTACATTAACTGTCACAAATAATTATGATTTTTCTAGATTAGATGAAAATATCGAGTCTTCTAATAAAATAAATTCTGCAATTAATAGCATAGAGGCTCAAAATTTAATAAAAAGATCTGAAGAGTATCTTACTGATCACATAATGAGAGTATTAAATGACCCAAGTTATATGAACTCTCAAGAAAATATTGATTTACGCAACGTTGGTTTTAACTATAGCAACATTGGAACAAACAGTTACTCAAAAGGAAATGAAAATGTACAGTTGCGTATTGAAAAGAATGACTTTGGACTTAAAAAGGTTAGATATTGGAAACATGGAAATAAAATGATATATCTTATACCTATCAAAAAAGAGAGGGTTGTAACGCTTTATGGAAACATTTCAATTTCATCAGCTTTAAATATTGCTGAATCACTAAATAACTAATTAAAAATATTATGAAAAATTTTTATCGAGGGCTTTCTATTCTATTAATGACTTCTTCTCTAAATCTATTAGGAGGCTTACCAGACAATATCTCAGATTTAGTGGATGAATCTGCACCAGCAGTAGTTAACATAACTGCAAAGAAAGAGATAACTGCAAGGTCATCGTTTGGATATGGAGGGATTCCTGATGAAATGCTTGAGCGATTTGGAATTCCAAGAGATTTTAGAAGAGAAACACCTCAGCAAAAAAGAGAGTCTGTATCCTATGGGTCTGGTTTTATCTTAAAAAATAACTTTATTATGACAAATTTTCATGTAGTAGAGGATGCAACAGAAGTCGTGGTATCACTATCAGACAGAAGAGAATTTAAAGCAGAAGTGATTGGAGTTGATCCATTATCTGATCTAGCAGTTTTAAAGGTTAACGGAGAAGATTTACCTTCTGTGAATATTGGTAACAGCAATGAATTGAAAGTTGGAGATTGGGTAGTAGCTATTGGATCACCATTTAGTTTTGATTTTTCAGTTACTGCGGGAATTGTCAGCGCTAAAGGGAGAAGTATTCAAAATAATAATATTGGTAACTATGTTCCTTTTCTACAAACTGACGTTGCTATTAATCCAGGAAATTCTGGAGGCCCATTATTCAATCTAGATGGAGAGGTTGTTGGTATTAATTCACAAATCTATTCAAGAAGCGGAGGATATCAAGGTCTTGCATTTGCAATACCAATAAATGTTGCTGTTGATGTTGCTGAACAAATTATTTCTGTTGGAACAGTCTCTAGAGGTTATCTTGGAGTAAGAATGAGTGAAGTAGATAGCGATCTTGCTGAGGCACTTGGTATGAAAAAACCTTATGGAGCTCTAATAAATGATGTTGAAGAAGATGGTTCTGCTGACGAAGCAGGTTTATTACCTGGAGATGTAATAATTGAATTTGATGACAAAAAAATAAAATTCAGCTCTGATTTGCCTCATGTTGTTGGACAAATAAAATCGGGGACAAAATCAAATGCGAAAGTAATAAGAGATGGAAGAGAAATAACTCTTGATTTTGTTTTAGGAGAGTTGCCTGTAAATAATGAGGAATTTATTCCTGCCAAAACTCAGATATCTTCAGACCCACTTGGATTAAAGGTTGCAGATATTGATCGAGATAATCCATCTATGAGAAATGTTCCCGATGGAGTAATTGTCTCTAAAGTAAATCCAAATTCAGCTGCTTCAGGAAAAGTTAACCGAGGAGATGTCATTTCAATTATTCAGCATAAAGGCCAAAAGTTTAGCATTTATGATGTAACTTCCTTCAATGAAGCTATTCAAAATTTTTCATCTGGAGACAAAATCGCGATGCATTTATTGAGAAATGGCCAGAGACTTATTCGTTCAGTAACCTTAAATTAATAAATATTATTGTTTACTCATTCTTGCAGTTTGCTTGTAAAATAGCTGCAAATTATGAAGAACATAAGAAATTTTTCAGTTATAGCGCATATCGATCATGGTAAATCAACTTTATCAGATAGATTAATAGAGTATTGTGGTGGACTTTCATCAAGAGAGATGGCAGATCAAATTCTTGATTCAATGGATATTGAAAGAGAGCGAGGTATTACAATTAAAGCTCAAGCAGTTTCACTTAAATATAAGAAAGATGAGGAAGAGTATCTTTTAAATTTCATAGATACTCCTGGCCATGTAGATTTTTCCTATGAAGTATCAAGATCATTATCCGCATGTGAAGGAGCTCTTCTTGTAGTAGACGGCTCTCAAGGGGTTGAAGCTCAAACTTTAGCAAATTGTTATACAGCTGTTGAAGAAGGTTTAGAGGTTGTACCTGTAGTAAATAAAATCGATCTACCACAAGCCGAACCTGAAAGAGTGAAATTAGAGATTGAAGAAATGGTTGGCATTAATGCAAATGATGCACCCTTAGTTAGCGCAAAAACTGGAGAGGGTATAGAAATTTTATTAGAAAAATTAGTAAATGATATACCTAGCCCAGAAGGTGATCCTAATGCAAGCCTACAGGCTTTAATAGTTGACTCATGGTTTGATTCATATCTTGGTGTGGTTTCTTTGATAAGAATTAAAAATGGTAGTATAAAAAAAGGTCAAAAATTTCAAACTCATTCAAATGGTCAATGTCATACAGTTGATGATATAGGTATATTTTCGCCAAAAAAAGTATCAAAAAATGAACTTTATGCTGGTGAAGTTGGTTATTTGGTTGCAGGGATCAAAGATATTAAAGGAGCTCCTGTTGGAGATACTCTTATTGATTTAAATGATGAATTTGCTGAAGCATTACCTGGCTTTAAGAAAGTAAATCCAAAAGTTTTTGCATCTTTATTTACATTAAATTCTGATGATTATGAAAAGTTTAGAGATGCTTTGTCTAAATTAGTTCTAAATGATAGTTCTTTGATCTATGAGCCAGAAGTTTCTGATGCATTGGGTTTTGGATTTAGATGCGGTTTTTTAGGCACTTTACACATGGAAGTTGTCCGTGAAAGACTTGAAAGAGAATATGACTTGGACCTAATTTCAACGGCTCCTTCAGTAGAGTATGAAGTATTAAAAACTGATGGAGAAGTATTGAAGTGTGATAATCCATCTCAACTTCCTACTCCAAATGAAATTAATGAAATCCGAGAACCAATTGTTAATATTACTATTATTTCTCCAAATGAATATGTTGGAAATATAATTACATTGTGTACTTCAAAAAGAGGCACTCAAAAAGATATGAAATATTTTGGTAATCAAGTCTCAATAATATTTGAAATGCCTTTGTCATCTGTGATTATTGACTTTTTTGATCAAATAAAATCATCAACTAAGGGTTTTGCCTCAATTGAATACTCGTTGATTGGATTTCAAAAATCAGATTTAACAAAAATAGATGTCTTAATAAACAATAATAAGATCGATGCCTTATCGATGATTGTGCATAAATCTTTTTCTACATCTAAGGCAAGAGAAATTGCAAAAAATCTTCAAAAATTAATTCCAAGACAAATGTTCGATGTACCAATACAAGTAGCACTTGGTGCTAAAATTATATCAAGGGAAACTGTTAAAGCTTATAGAAAAAATGTTACAGCAAAGCTTTATGGTGGAGATGTTACAAGAAAAATGAAATTACTGGAAAAACAAAAACAAGGTAAGAAAAAAATGAAACAACTAGGAAAGGTTTCAATACCACAGGATGCTTTTTTAAATTATTTTAACTCGGAGCAATAGTATGTTGACTGATCCATTATTTATTATTGGTTTGCTTGGTATGACAGTATGTCTTTATAGTTGGATTAAGTTCTCAATCGAACAGAATGATGTAGAGCCAATTGTAGTTAAATATATTTCAACTATAAGCTTTATATCTGGAGCTGCAATATTGCTCAGTATTTTTTATAACTCCGGTAACATGGATATAGTATTACTTTTTGCTTCGATAATCGCATTTATATTTATGAGTATTGGATTTTTTCTAAAAAACACTGAAATAACTTCAACTGCTAAAGGCTACTTTATACCTATTTTTGTTATATTTATTATTAGAGCATTTTTGTATGAACCATACCAGATACCATCTGGCTCTATGGAACCTCAATTAAAAAAAGGAGATTTTTTATTAGTAAATAAATTTGCTTATGGGCTAAAAGTTCAAAGGATCGCTATACCTACGTTTTTTAGAAAAGATCCACAGTATGGCGACGCCGTTGTGATTATTCCAAAGCACAATCCAGTTCCCTATATTAAAAGACTTATCGGAATGCCTGGAGATGTAGTAAGAATTATAAATAAACAAATATATATAAATGGAGTTGCCCTTGATAGAAACTTTATTGAATCTGAGGAAATAATTTTAAAAAAAAGATATAGATATAGCAATGGAAGCATTGAAACAAGAGAAATAGAAGCAATGGGTGATTTATATTCTGAAAAAATTGGAAATGCAGAATATGTTATTAGAAATACCAGAGGTCAAAATGAGCAATACCCGCAAGAGTGGACTGTTCCAAAAAATCATTATTTTGTAATGGGTGATAATAGAGATAACTCAAATGACAGCACAAAAGATGTTGGATTTGTTCCAAGAGAAAATTTCTTTGGAAGAGCTGATTACATTTGGATGACATGGGAATGCTGGTTATGTCTTCCAACTTTTGAGAAAGCCGGGAAAATTAATTAATGTCATTAGATGATTTTGAGCAAAAGATTGGTTATAAATTTAAAGACCTCAATCTCTTGAAATTAGCTTTAACTCATAAAAGTTTCGATAATAAAAATAACAATGAAAGACTAGAGTTTCTGGGTGACTCAATACTTAATTCTTGCATTTCAAAATACTTATTTTCAAAATTTCCAGAGATAAATGAAGGCCTATTAACAAGAATTCGCTCATTTGTAGTAAAAGGCGAAACTTTAACGAAAAAAGCAAGTGAATTGAATATTGCACAAAACATTGAACTTTCTAAAGGAACGGCAAACCTATCTGAGCATAGAAAACATTCAATTTTAGAAGGTTCAATAGAGTCCATAATTGGTGCTGTATTTCTTGATAGCAATTGGCAGCAGGTGGACAAGTTTGTTTTAAATTTATTCAACACAGAGTTACTAAATATTAAAGTTGATCAGGAATTCAGAGACTCAAAAACAGAATTACAAGAACTGTTGCAATCAAAAAAATTAAAACCACCTGTTTACGAAACAATTGAATCGGGTAAAGGCTTTGATTGTGAAATTAAACTATTAGAAGGAACATTTACTGCAAAAGGAAACTCAAAGAGACAAGCAGAAATTGCTGCAGCTAAAATGGCACTTTCACAACTTAAAAATAAAAATGACTAAAAAATATTGTGGTTATATTTCTATAATAGGGAAGCCCAACGTAGGTAAGTCCACAATAATTAATTCAATTCTCAAAAAGAAAATTTCTATAACTTCTAGAAAATCTCAAACAACAAGAAATAATATTCTTGGCATTAAAACAGTTGGAGATAAACAAATGATTTTTGTTGATACGCCTGGGATGCACATAAAGTCTGAAAAAACTATGAATAAGATTCTAAATAGATCTGCGCAAAGTATTATTGATGACTCTGATATTATTCTTTTTGTAATTCAAAGGCTAAGCTTTGATAAAAATGACGAATTAATTCTTAAAAAGCTTCAAGAAAGTAATCAAAAAACTATCTGTATAATTAATAAAATTGACCAGGTAGAAGATAAAAACAAGTTACTTCCATTTATCAATGAGATTTCATTAAAAAAAGAATTTTTGGAAATTATGTTAATTTCTGCAAAGACAGATAATGGAATTGATGATCTAGTGTCTGTTATCAAGAATAATTTACCAGAAAATCCTCATATTTATAATGATGGTTTTGAATTGGAAAAAAATAACAAAAAATTTGTATATTCTGAATTTATTAGAGAAAAGATTATTAGAAAGCTTGGTGACGAACTTCCACATGATACTTTTGTTGAAGTGGATAAGATTATTGACAAAGACGATATCACAGAAGTTCATGCAACTATATTTGTGAATAGAAAATCACAAAAACAGATTGTTATTGGTTCAAAAGGAGAGGTTTTAAGAGACATTGGCAAACAAGCTAGGATTGAAATAGAACAACAGATCAAAAGAAAAGTATTTTTAAAGACTTGGGTTAAAGTCAAGAAAAACTGGAACACGGATTCAAGTTTTATTCATAGTCTTGGTGTTGGAACTAACTATGAGTCAAAGTAATAATGATTATTGTTTTCTTTTACACCAAAGGTCTTATGGTGAGACAAGCATAATTGCTGATATTTTCACTAAGAATAATGGCAAAATATCTATTATTGCAAAAGGTGCTAAAAAACCAAGATCAAAATTTTTTGGATACTTAGTTCCGTTTCAAAAATTAAATGTAACATTTTCTGGCAGATCTGAACTAAAAACACTCACAAGCATTGATAGAAATCTTGCAGAAACATCAAACACTTTTTCTAAAGTCAGCTATAGTTTGTTGTATATAAATGAACTTCTCATAAAGCTTCTTCCAAAAGATGCAAAACATGAAGAATTATTTATTCTCTATGAAACATTTATTAAAAGTATTATAAAAAAAAATAATAACCTAGAATTAACCCTTAGACATTTTGAGTTAGACTTATTAGACATGCTAGGTTATGGGTTTGACTATGAATTAGATATCGATTTGAATCGTCCCATTGATGCAGAAACTTCATATGTATTTGTCAAAGAAAGGGGATTTAGAAAATCAAACAATTCCAATTTCTTTGGTAAGGATATAATTAATATTAAAAATAGAAAGCTTAAAGAAGTTCCTCTTAAACAGCTCAAAGAGATTACAACAAAAGCTATTAGTATCTGCCTTGAAGGAAAAGAACTCAGAAGTCGTAAAATTTTTAAATCAATCAAATAATGATATTTGGCATCGGAACAGACATAGTTGAGATTAAAAGGATTGAGGAAATTACTTCTCTTGAGAAATTTGCAGGGAGAATATTAAGTGAAAATGAACAACATATTTTTGCATCGATGAATGATTCTAAAAAAATAAGATATATCTCAAAACAATTTGCTGCTAAGGAAGCTATATCAAAAGCTTTAGGAACAGGAATCAACAAAGATGTTTCTTTCAATAATATTGAAATTCTTAGGGATGACGAAGGAATGCCATTTTTTAATCCGATTAACCAATTAGATAATTTAATTGCCGACTTGGGTATAACTAAGACACATGTTAGTCTTGCTGATGAAAATCATTATGCTATAGCAATTGCAGTATTAGAAAAATGAACAATATTATTTTATTGGGCCCTCCAGGTGCTGGGAAAGGTACTCAAGCAGATTTAATCTGTGAAATGTGTAGAATTCCAAAAATAAGTACAGGAGATATGTTAAGAGAGGCAGTTGCGTCAGGAAGCGACCTCGGAATAAAAGTTTCAAATATTTTAGATTCAGGTGGTTTAGTTTCTGATGATATTATTGGTTCTTTAATTCAAAAAAGACTTCTACAACCCGATTGTATTAACGGCTCACTATTTGATGGTGTTCCTAGAACAATTGGACAGGCCAAGGAACTTGCAAAAATGAATATTAATTTTACACATGTAATTGAAATATTTGTTGAAGATCAAATTATTGTTAATAGAATGTCTGGAAGAAGAGTTCATCCTGCATCGGGTAGGAATTATCATAATGAATTCAATCCACCTAAAAATAAAGGATTTGATGATGAGACAAACGAACCTCTTATCCAAAGAGAAGATGATAAGCCAGAGACAGTATTAAAAAGGCTTAATGTATATCATGAGCAAACTAAACCTCTTACTGTTTTTTATGAAAACTTATCAAGTAAAGGATATTTAAGCTTCTTCAAAGTTGATGGTTCTAATTCGGTAGATAACGTTTTTAAAGAAATTTCGTCTCAAATATAGGTATGAAAATTCTTGCTTTAAAAAGTAGCGGTGATGAAACAGCGATTAGCGTTATGCTTGATAAGGAAGTAAATTCTTTCTCTATGAGTCATAATCGTAAAGATAGGCCTAATTGGGAAATGTTTTTGGATAACGTTGGTCATAATAGAATCTTTAAATTAGTTGATATAGATTTGTTTGTATTTGCTAATAATCAAAACTCATTCACTGCTACAAGAATTATTGCAAGCTATTTAAAAGGTATTGCTACTGCATTAAATAAGCCATTAATATCAATTGAAGACAATCCTGAGGATAATTTTGAAACAGATCAGATAGTTATTATGGCTAAAGAAAGGTATTTAGCACAGGAAATTGATCTGGATAAGTTTAATCCTCGAAATGTAAATCCTACTTACAATGCAAATATTGAGTTTAAAAAAACTAAATGAATGATATTTTATTAAGTTTTATTTTAGGATTAATTCAGGGGCTTACAGAATTCTTGCCAATATCCAGTTCTGCTCACTTACTTTTTCCATCTCTGTTATTTGGAACAAATGATTTGGGCTTATATTTTGATATTTCTGTTCATGCAGGTACATTAGTAGCAGTAGTTTATTATTTTAAAAATAGTATTTTTTTAATGGGTAAATCATTATTTACTAATTTAAGAGCATCTAATAAAAATAAAGATTTAGTATTTCAATTAATTATTGCAACATTGCCTATCATTATTGTTGGACTCTTTTTCAAGGATTTAATTGAACAAAGAATATTTGATGCCAATAGCATTGCAATAGCTAATTTATTTTTTGCTGCAGTTTTATTTTTTGCCTTTATAAAAAATAAAGGTAATAAAGCCCTAATAAATATTACTTTATATAGCGCTTTATTAATTGGTATTTTTCAGTGCTTTGCTCTGATTCCAGGAGCATCAAGATCTGGAACTGCAATTACAGCAGGGCTTTTAATTGGACTCAATTTGAAGGATGCCTCAAAATTTGCATTCTTGCTTGCAATCCCGACAATATTGGCAGCGTTGACTTTGCTTAGTTTTGATTTAAAAACCGAAGTGGTAGAATTTAATCTTTTGAATTTAATTGTTGGTTTTGTTACATCAATGATTTTTGCATTTTTTACAATAAAGCTTTTCCTTAACGTTGTTGAAAAAATTGGAATGATTCCTTTCATTGCCTATCGAGTTTTGCTAGGAATATTTTTAATATCAATGTAAATGTATTTTTATATTGTTGAAAATAATGAATTTTTATTAAAAGATAACTTAGCAAATTTTTCTGAATTTAAATTTGTTAGTGAAATACCTAACTCTAGTTATTATTTTATTTACGATACTGAAGGTTTATCATTTATCAAAGACTCAAATTATCCAAAAGAAGTCCTACATGTCGATTTTTTAACTGGTACATTGGGCTGGAGAATGAAAAGGGCTAATCATGAAAGAAATATAAAAAAAGCTCTTGGTAAAAGTGATAATCAACTTTTAATTTTTGATTCTACAGCTGGTTTATTAACTGACTCTCTGATTTTTTTATCTCTTGGGCATAAAGTTATTGCTGTTGAACAAAGTAAAATTCTTTATTCTCTTCTTAAAGATGCTATCTCTCGGGCAGAAAAAAAAATACCTGTGTTAAAAAATTTAATGTTGATTAACGATAATTCTGTTAATGCTTATAAAAGTATTTCTGAGGATTTTGATGCTATATATATAGATCCAATGTTTCCAAAATCAAAAAAATATACAAAAAAACCTGGCAAAATTGAATCAATAAAAAAGATACTTGAATTAGAGAACCTAAAAGACGATAAAGAGTCCTTAATAGAGATTTTTTTAAATAGCAATTACAAAAAAATTATCCTTAAAAGTCCTTTAAAACACAGAAATATTTATAGTAATATTAATTATCAAGTATTTGGGAAAACAACAAGATTTGATATTTTTTTATGATTGAAATTAAGAAGGATTCTATACTTTTTTCTAATGACAATAATCAATATGATTTGCCATTTTTATGGCTACGTGATAACTGTCAATGCAGCGCATGTAGAATTACCGAGACTCAAGAAAAACAATTTCTTTTGCATACAGTTCCAATTGATATTACTCCAAAGCAGGTTAGGGAACAAAAAAATAATATAGAAGTACTTTGGGAAGATAATCATAAAACAACTATTCCAATAGATCTTATAAAGAACTCCCATCGTTCTAGGTATCCTAAACATCAAAAATGGTATGAAGGTTTCTTTCCACAAAAGTATAATTGGAATAATTTTCTAGAAAATAAAAAAGTTGGGATTGATGCTCTTAAAACATTTATAAAGTATGGTGTAATTATTCTTGAAGATGCTCCAACAGAATTAAACTCCCTTGAATTTTTATCTAAAAGACTTGGACCAATTCACGAAGTCTTATTTGAAAGAATTCATAATGTCTCTGTTACTGGTAATGTATATAATGTTGCACACACACCTAAAGGGTTACCACCACATAATGATTTTGCAAGTTATAAGTCTCAACCCAGTATCCAGGTTTTGCATATGTTAGAAAATGAATGTGATGGAGGCGAATCTATAATTGTCGATGGATGGCAGGTTGCTGAAGATTTAAAAAAAGAAAAACCTAGATATTTTTCAATTCTTCAAGAATTTAATGTGCCCTTTAGAGAGTTTGATGAACAAAATGAAACATATGCTGAAGCTCCTTTGATTCAGTGCTCAAGCACAGGAGTTATTGAAAGTTTCAGATTTTCAAACCAACTGATGCAAATGATTAATCCTTTCAGAGAAGGCATTAAAGAATTTTATGAAGCTTATCATGATCTTTCCAGAAGAGTTCATGATCAAAAGTACCGTTCAACTTTTAGACTAAATGGAGGAGAGGCTTTGGTTGTTGCAAGCCTTCGCGTTCTGCATGCACGTGAATCTTTTATACCTAATGGAACTAGGCATCTTCAAGATGCTTATTTTTTCTATGACAATGCTGCCAATAATCTTTTTTTGTTGTCGAATTAAGTGAAATTATCCGAATCAGACATATCTAGAATTATCGAGATGGCATGGGAGGATAGAACTCCATTTGATGCAATAGAATCTCAATTTGGCCTAACTCAAGACAAAGTGGTTAAGGTTATGAGGGAAAATCTTAAGAGAAACAGCTTCAATCTTTGGAGAAAAAGAGTAAGAGGTAGAAAAACAAAGCATTCTGAGCTAAGAACTTTCAAAGTTGGTAGACATCATTCATATGACCAAAACAAACATAAGTAAAGATAAGTTAAAGTTTATAAATTTACATAAATCTTTTTTTAGTGATTTAAAAAATACAGAGTGCGAAATATCAGAAACACAGGTTCATATATTTGAATCATCAGGAAAAAATCCAGACCCAGCATCTATTGAATTAGTTTTTAGGGATAACCATTACATTTTGTACTATTGGGATGGTTACTCTCTTGCTGAAAAAGATCAAATAACATCATATAAAGATGCACTAAGTCAATTTAAAAAATACGCAAAGAAATTAGCAAAGAATTTAAGAAAATTCTAAAAAAAATGCGATCATATTGATCGCATTTATTCTTTTTAGTTTAAATACTAATAACCACTTCCACCAGAACTAGAAGTTGAGAAGTGTGATTTTGGTTTAAACATCTCATCGGAGGAAGATGTTTCAGATCCATGATATCCACCACTGTCTGGCATATAAAAAGTAAGTCCAGGATACTCATAAAATGTATGCGGATGATCATCGTCTCCTTGTGATGACAAATAGACTTTATATGTGAAACCCGATGCTCCTTTAAAGGGGCCAGTAGCAATCGTTCCCTTTACTTGCATTGCTGCTGAGGAGCTTGTTACATCAATATTTGATTGAGTATAAGTTGATACTTTGACGATTTTGCCTTCTGAGTACATACCAGAGTGAAAATCACAATATGGATATATTGTATCTGGAGTATTAGCACCAACTGTTAGCGTAAGATTACTTTGATCCCATCCTTCATTAGAACCTATTTCACCAGAGTCTGAGGAAGTAGCATTTTGGACAGTAGACATTTTGAATGGATGATTTGACGTGACAGAACTCGTAGGCTCAAATTTTATAACATCTCCTTCTTTAACATAAATGATAAGCTCTGTTGAAGAGGGATTGACGTTGTCAACTACATAATTGTTGCTACCATTATTTGATAAAGCATAAGAAGTAGTATTTAAGCTTGACTCATTATCTGTAATTGTCCCTCCAGCCCATGAAGTATTTTCATTTATCCAATCAATAGTATTAAATGTAAGTTTATCTATCTCATCAGATGTTGAAGTACCATCCATTACAGATTTCATTAAGGATGCAAGTTCGTTAACGCCAGCTTTTCCAAAATGCGACAGAGAATTAGAGGAATCTGCATATATTTTTTGCATATAAGCTGATATTCCTGCTGATAAATCGACAAGCTGTTGACTTGATGGAGAAAAGTCAGCGTCATAATTTGTTAAAAGATCTTTTATAAATGTAGTGTCTCCAAGAGATGTTTCTCCTGTTTCTCTAGAAAAAAGAGCACTTGCAACTTTAAAGCCAACACCACTTCCACTATCAATGGTATGAATTGTTTCTAGCACCTTACCTAAAACAACTAATTGTGTATTAGCTATAGCTACCTTATTATTAATTGCATTATCAAGATTAGAAAATGGATTATCAAATCTAATCATAAATGTATAGTCAATTCCTAAACCTGATTTAATTGCTGCATAATTATCACTATTATATTCGTTCATAATTTCACTGATTGGTGAAATAATTACATTTTGATCTGTAACAGGTTGACCCAGTGCAAGACTATCCTCACCAAATTGAAGATTTGTAACAGGGTCAAATCCACCTTCGCTTCGAAGAACTCCAGTTGTACCTGAATCAACAGTTAGAGAAAAGGTTCCATCCTGAGCAGAAGTAGTTGTATATTGTGCACCACTGCACGTCCCAGCATTAACTTCAATACAAACTGTTGCACTCTGAACAGGACCCATTGCAATGACTGTTCCGTCATACCCTTCTGTAGTTGCATCATCAGAAGTATCATTTGTAACTGTAACAGTAAAGTCAGCTGAAACTGAGGCAGAACCATCTGATACAGACGCTCGAATTTCATAGATATTATCAACGTTTGAATCACTTGGATTTTCAAAATCAGGTGCTGTAAGAAAAGCAACAACTCCAGAGGTTGATACACTGAAAAGACTATTATCAGCTCCACTTAGGCTGTAAGAAAGAGAATCACCATCAGGATCTGAAGCAGATATCGTAAATGCAGATGTTTGATTTTCTGTAACAGATATATTGAAAACTGTATTATTAATAGAAGGTGAACTATTACTTGAGCCACCACCGTAACCATCGCCTCCCATTCCGCCACCACCACCACCGCCGCCGCAAGCTGTAATGACAAATAAACAAATAAATAAGCTTACTTTTTTTAAAGTATTCATAGTTTCTCCAACTTTTTAAATTTATCGTGCGTCAGCAAGTTGTAAGAAAGATTTGTGCCCAAATAATTCAAGATTGCTGCAAAGCGATATGATATTTTTATTAATCTATAACACTATTTATATACTGTCAAAATTTTTTCAATCCCTATAGTGAATTTTTTAAATTAAAGCTTTTTTGCCATATATTTTTTGAAGCTTTAGCGCATTATTATGAATGTTTGTTGGCTCCTTTTTTAGTATGTAACTGATTTGAAAATATATGTGTTACATCCCTATTTAAGAGCACAATAATTTTAAACCCTGTCGATATGGTGCCCCATATCTGAGTCGAACAGATACTCCCGAAGGAACGCGATTTTGAATCGCGCGCGTCTACCAATTCCGCCAATGGGGCTTGCGAGGCATTGTAGCTAAGTATTATCTATTTTAAAATCTGCTTCTCATGAAAACCTCAGATTTTGATTATCACTTGCCAAATGAGCTTATTGCTAATTATCCTTTAGATAATCGAAGTTCTAGCAGATTATTAGTATATTCAAACTCTATCAAGCATAAGACCTTTAAAGACATTGTTAACTACTTCGAAAAAGGAGATTTATTGGTTGTTAATAATACTTCGGTTATTCCGGCAAGAATATTTGGCAAAAAGGAGTCAGGAGGATCTCTTGAAGTAATGCTTGAAAGAATAATGGAGCATAATCAAGCCCTAGTCCAAATTCGATCAGGAAGAAGCCCAAAGCTAGGCTCTAACATTTTTTTAGAATCATATAAGGTTGAATGCATCGATCGAAAAAATAGTTTTTTCATCCTTCAGTTCGATAGACCCCCTTTAGAAGTTTTTAATACAATAGGGCACATTCCTCTTCCACCATACATAAAAAGACCTGATGAAGATATAGATAAAGATAGGTATGCAACTGTATATGCAGATAGGCAACTTCAAGAATCAGTTGCAGCACCAACAGCAGGATTACATTTTGATAATGATTTGCTTAAAGTAATTAAGAAGATTGGCGTTCAAATAGCATCAGTTAATTTAAGTGTTGGGGCAGGGACCTTTCAACCGGTTAAAGTTGAGAATATTGTTGAACATGATATCCATAAAGAGTTCATAGAAGTAAGAAGAGAGGTAATAGATAAGATCGAGACAACAAAATCTTTAGGTAAAAAAGTTTTTGCAGTTGGAACAACTGCAACAAGAGCTTTGGAAACAGCATATATCGATCAAACGAAAAAAGGATTTAAGGGATATACAAAATTATTCATATATCCTGGATATAAATTTAAGGCAGTTGATAAGCTTATTACTAATTTTCATTTGCCAAAGTCATCATTATTGATGTTGGTATCAGCATTTATTGGTCACAAAAACATGAAGGAAATTTATGAAACTGCGGTTAATGAGAAGTATAGATTTCTTTCTTATGGCGATGCTATGCTTTTAAATAGACATGAAATTTAAATTAATAAACAAATCTGAATTTGCAAGAAGATCAGAATTAGAATTTAAAAGAGGTACAATTCAAGCTCCAGCATTTATGCCTGTAGGCACAAACGGAACTGTCAAAGGCATGACAGTAGATGACTTAGAGTCAACAAATTCTGAAATTATTCTTGGGAATACCTTTCATTTAATGCTTAGACCTGGAGATGAAACTATTAGAGACTTAGGTGGGCTTCATAAATTCTCAAATTGGGATAGGCCAATACTAACAGACTCAGGAGGTTTCCAAGTTTGGAGTCTAGGCGATTTAGTAAAAATAACTGAAGAAGGGGTTAAATTCTCATCACCGTATGATGGTGAAAAGATTTTTATGACTCCAGAAGATTCTATGAAAATTCAAGAAAATTTAGGATCAGACATCGTAATGGCTTTTGATGAATGTACTGATTACCCCGCAACATATCAACAGGCTCAAGAATCTATGGAGCTTTCAATGAGGTGGGCTAAAAGATGTAAAGAATCTCATAAATCAGATTCGGCATTATTTGGCATAGTTCAAGGTGGGATGTATAAAGATTTGAGGGAGGAATCCCTTAAACAATTAATTCAAATAGATTTTGATGGCATTGCGCTTGGAGGTTTAAGTGTAGGTGAGTCAAAAGAAGAAAAAACTGCGATATTAGAGTTCATGTCCGACAAATTACCTGAAAATAAACCAAGATATCTGATGGGTGTTGGGACACCAGAGGATATTGTTGAAGCTGTAAGATATGGAATTGATATGTTTGACTGTGTTTTACCAACAAGAAATGCTCGAAATGGACAATTGTTTACCTCAGAGGGCGTTATAAATATAAGGAATGCAGAATTTAAAAATAGTGATGACCCTATTGATAAAAATTGTGGCTCTAAAGTTTCTCAGAATTACAGTAGGGCATACCTAAATCATCTTCACAGAACAAATGAGATGTTGGGATCTATGTTAGCCACATATCATAATATTTATTATTATCAGTCTTTAATGAGGGATATAAGAGACTCCATTAACAATAATATATTCGCGAAGTTTATAAAAGACTTTTATAATAGTCGAAATTTAGATATGCCCGATGGGCCAATATAGGAATAATTATGGATAGCGGATCAACATCACTCTTATCACCCTTACTGTTTCTAGGGTTTTTATTGTTATTTATGTATATAGTGATAATAAGACCGCAGAATAAAAGAAATAAAGAAATAAATGACATGTTATCAAAACTTGAAATTGGTTCAGAGGTTATTGCAGCAAGTGGTATTATCGGAAAAGTAAAAGCTATCAAAGGTGAGTACATATCACTTGAGGTAAGTGAAAGTGTTGTTTTTAAACTTCAAAGATCTGCGATTGCAAACATTCTGCCAAAGGGCACTATAGATTCAATTAAGTAGTAAAAGTGAATAAATTTTCAATTTATCAATATTTTTTAATACTAACTGTATTGATTCTTGGAGCAATTTACGCATTACCAAATCTTTATCCAACTCAGCCATCAATTCAGGTTGCCTACACAGACTCTGGAAAGTCTGCTGACCAGACACTTTTAGATGATCTTGAAAATATTCTTGATGATTCAAATACAAATTATGAAGAAATTTTTCTTCGTGATAATAAAATAATTATTAAATTTAAAGATGTTGATTCTCAACTGAGTTCAAAAACAATATTGCAAAAGGCTTTATTAGATAAAGTTATTATTGCTCTATTTCTTGAGCCCTCAACTCCACAGTGGCTTAGAGATATTGGAGCAAATCCTGTTAAGCTAGGTCTTGATTTGTCAGGAGGCGTCCATTTCTTGTTAGAAGTAGATATTGATTCTGCACAACAAGCTCGACTAGAGACCCTGCTAGATAATTATAGAAAATCCTTCAAAGAAGAAAGAATAAGGTTTGATGAATCCTATATTGAAGACTTAAAACTACATTTTAAGTTTTCAGATAATCAAAGTTATAACAGTGGACTCAAAAAATTTAGAGATGATAGTCCTGTTATTAATGGTGTTCAGTACATTATTACAGAAAGACCTAGCTCAGATGTTTTGTTACTTGAGTATTCTGATATAGCATTAAGAGAAATAAGAGATTATGCAGTTGGCCAGAACCTAGTAACCCTCAGGAATAGAGTCAATGAACTGGGAGTGTCTGAGCCTATTGTACAAAGACAAGGATCAAATAGAATTGTTGTACAACTGCCAGGAGTTCAAGATCCTACTGCAGCAAAAAAAATAATAGGCAAAACAGCTAATCTTGAATTCAGAATGGAGGCAAATGCAAGAACTTCGCCATTAAGAAAAGAGGAGTTTGCCTTCAAAGAAAATGAATTTCAGACTGCTTTTTTAGAGAAAGCTGTTGTTGTTGCTGGAGAAAGAGTAACAAATGCTAATACTGGTTTTGATGAAAGCGGTTTTGCACAGGTAAATATTACACTTGACATGGAAGGTGGTCGAGCAATGCAAAAAGCAACAACGGGAAATATTGGAAGAGGATTAGGAGTTCTTTTTGTTGAACAAAAAACAAAATCTGAACTTGTCTTAAATAATTTAGGTGAGACAGTCATAGAGCAAACATCTTATGTAGAAAAAAAAATCATCAGTCTTGCTACTGTTCAGGCGGTCCTCGGAACAAGCTTTAGAATTACTGGTGTTGGATCTCCAGCTGAAGCAAGTGAATTAGCATTATTGCTTCGTGCAGGTGCACTTGCTGCCCCAATGAAATTTGTTGAAGAGAGAACTGTCGGACCAAGCTTAGGCAAAGAAAATGTTGAACTTGGTATGACATCAATAATGATAGGTTTTGCTTTAGTAGTAATTTTTATGATTTTTTATTATCGAATATTTGGAATTGCAGCTAATATTTCTTTAATACTTAACTTAGTTCTAATCACAGGAATAATGTCATTGCTTGGTGCCTCATTAACATTACCAGGTATGGCTGGAATTGTTTTAACAGTTGGCATGGCAGTAGATGCAAATGTTTTAATATTTTCAAGAATTAGAGAAGAACTAAAAGAGAAAGAACCGCAAACCGCAATTAGAGATGGATTTTCAAGAGCATTTATTACAATTTTTGATGCAAATATTACAACATTAATAACTGCCTTAATTTTATATATTATTGGAACTGGACCTGTTAAAGGTTTTGCCATCACTCTGTCAATTGGAATAGTTACCTCAATGTTTACTGCAATAGTTTGTACCAGAGCAATGGTAAATCTAGTTTATGGCAATAAAAATATAAAGGCCTTGAAAATATAATGAATATTAAATTTAAATTTATGAAATTTAGAAAGGTCGCAGGCTTGATTTCAATTTCTATATTTTTAATATCATGTATATCTCTTGGTTTAAGAGGTTTAAGTCTTGGTTTAGACTTTAGTGGTGGTACATTAATTGAGGTTTCATATGATTCACCAGTCTCTCTTGAATTAATAAGGAGCGAACTTGAACAAAATGGTTATGCTGATTCCCAAGTCGTAAACTTTGGAACAAATTTGGATGTTTTAATAAAAGTAGCTGATCAAAGTGGTAATAGTTCTGTTGGAGAAAGTATATTTAATGTTTTGAATAATCAAGAAATGCCCATTGAGTTAAAAAGGGTTGAGTTTGTAGGTCCGCAAGTTGGTGACGAATTAAGAGACCAAGGTGGATTGGGTATGCTCATAGCTTTATTTATGATATTGATGTACGTGGCTTTTAGATTTCAGTATAAATTTGCTTTGGGTGCGGTTACCGCCCTCGCGCATGATGTAGTAATTATTCTGGGCCTATTTTCTATTTTTTCTTGGGACTTTGATCTTACTGTTCTTGCGGCACTTCTTGCAGTTATAGGCTATTCATTAAATGACACTATAGTGGTCTCAGACAGAATTAGAGAAAATTTTAGAAACGAAAGAGTTCTAGAGCCTATAGATATGATTGATTTATCACTTAATCAAATGCTGGGCAGAACACTTGTAACATCTTTCACAACACTACTAGTTCTTTTTGCTTTGTATATATTTGGAGGAGAGTTAATAAGGGGTTTTAGTCTCGCTTTAATAATAGGAGTTGTAATTGGAACATATTCTTCAATTTATGTTGTAGCAAATATGCTTATGTCTCTTGGCCTAACTCAGGACGATCTTGCTATACCAGAGCCTGAGGGAAAAGATTTTGAAGAACTACCTTAATTTTTATAAGAGGATTTAAGCGACTTAAGAATAGTTTTATAAATCTTTGAAGTTGATGAGAGAATATTATTATTCTTTAAAAATTTTGGATTCCCATTAAAGTCACTTACTAATGAACCTCCTTCTTGGGAAATTAAGCTTCCTGCAGCAAAATCAATTAGACTCACATCATATGCCCATGCAGCATCAAGTCTTCCAGCGCCAACATAAGCAAGATCAAGAGACAAACACCCACTTTCCCTCATATTTAATTTTTGATTAGAAAGTTCTTTGTGAGTTTTTTTAAATTGAAATTCGTCGCTTTCATTAGATTTTTTAAAAGAAATCATTGAGTTATCAAGAGCATTTTGTTTGCTTGATCTAATTTTATTATTATTAAGCTCAGCTCCACCCCCAATTGATGCTGAAAACTGCTCTCTTCTGATAGGGTCTATCACAACTGCGGAGGTGATAACATCATCAACCATAGAACATAATGTAATTGAAAAATGAGGGTAACCGTTTATGAAATTCTCTACCCCATCAATTGGATTTAGGATCCATGTAACATTTGAGTTATTTAAAATATGCCCACTTTGCTTACAAAGAAAGTTATCTTCGGTTTGAAATTTCTGTACTTCCTCCATTACCAAATCTTCAACTCTTTTTTCAATAGCAAGGACATATCCTTGTGGACCTTTTGAAGAATCTAAACTATGAACTTTTTTAACAGCGAACTCTAATTCAGCTGCACCTTTTTGAGCAGCTAAAATATTTATATTTAATAAAGCTTGTTTTGACATGTCGCTATTGTAATAGAAATGAGGATAATAGTTATATGTCTTTGGAAACTAATTTAATAAATATAGTCTTAGTTGACACAATTCATCCAGGTAACATTGGTTCAGCAGCTAGGGCAATGAAGACTATGGGACTTAAGAGACTATCTTTAGTAAATCCAAGAGTTTTTCCATCCAATGATGCAATTGCGTTAGCTGGAAATGCAACAGATGTTTTGGATAATGCAACTATTTATTGTTCAATTAGAGAAGCGGTAAAAGATAGTACATTTGTATATGCGACTTCCTCAAGAGATAGAACTATACAATGGCCAATATTGGATGCTCAAGAAGCAGCAAACGATATATGTGTACAAGTAAATTCTAACAAAAAAATTTCAATTATATTTGGTAAAGAGGATAGGGGCCTAACAAATGAAGAACTTGAGTTTGCAAATAAACTTATTGAGATACCAGCTAATCCAAAATACCCTGTTCTGAATTTAGCAATGTCGACACAAATTATTTGTTACGAAATTTTTAAGGCATCTTCAGATTTAATCAAAAAAGACTGGCGAGATTATCCAGAAGTTAATTCAGATCAACTTCAAAAATTAATTGATCATTTTATAGAGACTGCAGTAGAAATTGATGTCATTGATCCAGACAATCCAAAGAAAATTATTTCAAGAATTAAAAGAATGTTTACACGTCTCCAACCAGATGAAATAGAATCAAATTTTATGAGAGGTTTTCTCTCAGGAATAAAGAAAAAATTAAAATAATTTTGGTTTGATAATCTCTTTTGATTCCATATAATACACTTTTTATCCTGTCCCGTTCGTCTAGAGGCCTAGGACACCGGGTTTTCATCCCGGCAACAGGGGTTCGACTCCCCTACGGGATGCCAATTTACTATAAAGCTCACTCTAGTGGGCTTTTTTTTATAGGACATGTTTCCAAAGGATATTAATTTGTATCTACTATGATTTTATTTTTTTTATCTTCTTGATTTTAAAGCAATATCATTAAAAGAAAGATTTTTATACTCAAATTTATTTTGCTTTAAAAGAAATCCATATTTTTCTTTCCAATCGTAATGGATTCCCAGCTCACCGTCTTTTGGAGGATTTATATAAATAGTTACATCATATAAATCATCAATAGTTCCGGGCAGTTGGATATTTTGTGCGTAGTGTAAATTATCAGAAATATTAAGGTGTGGAGTTAGCTTCACATTTATTTCTTTTCCATTACTATTTTGGATTGTGGCCGAAACATTTAGATAAGGTATAAAGCCACCATTTGGTGAGCCAGGCGGACTTTTATCAGACCAATTGATGAGCATTTCAATATGAATGTCGGTATTATTTTCATCAAGAAAATATTCTTTTGGAAAAATAATATCTTTAGGAGCTGCCTCAAAAACAATACTCATCCCATTAGTTAGAGTCTCTTTTCCAAAAATTAATTCCTCAGAATTAGCAAAAAAACTACATAAAATAACTAAGTAAATTGATAATTGTTTCATAGTCTTATTTTGCCATACTAAATCAATGTAGACATCCCTACGTAGACGATGCTTAACAACATGTTTTATTTTGACAAATTGTTCTGGCATTATTATTTATATGTTTTTTCTCAAGATACTAGATAAATTAGGACGAAAAAGAGTTGTGATGGACAGAGGTCTTTCTCACCCAGAATATCACTTAGCTAAACCATGGACTCACAGGTATTATTTACTATTTAGAAAAAGACCAAAATGGTTTCCTTTCAATATATTTATTAATCATATTATAGATAATGATCATGGTATTGGACTGCATAATCATCCCTTTCCATATATTACAGTTATTTTAAGTGGTGGTTACTGGGAGACAAACATTAAAAAAGAAAGAAAATGGCGTGGGAAATTTTATATAGGTTTTAGAAGCGCTGACAATTTACACCGAGTTGACTTAGAACCAGGCATTAAGCCAATTACAATTTATTTTGCTGGTCCTTACGGACTGAGAAAAAAAGGAAGAAGTGAATACGGCACTTGGAAATAATTTTTATTAGTGAAAATGAACTAATTAAGTTATCAATTTTGGTATTAAGCCTATTTGAGCCAGGATACCCAAAATAATCATTAATAAAAAAGCAAATAAAATTGTAAGATTCTTTTCTTCTATCCATTCAAACAATTTTTCTAAAAATTCTCTTGCCCAATCATCAACTTTACCCATTAATTTTATAGATTTTCTTGTCCATTTGTCTGTCTTATCAATTAATGGTACGGCAATTACAGCAATTACAAGCCACACAATTCCATTCAAGACCATATCAATAATCCAGCCAATTAATATCCAATCAATCTTCATAGTTACATAGTATAACTTTTGATATTATGAATGCATGAACAAATTATTTACAAAAATATGTACCCTAATAATTGGATTGGCAGCAGGCGCAATTATTTACTATAGTCTTTGGTCAGTATTTGTTTATTTCGGTTATGTAAATTAAGTTAAACTTTTTTACTATTCTCTTCATATTTAATGTAAGATTGCCTTTCTTACTAAGGATTAATTAATGAATATATATGTCGGAAATATCTCTTGGGGATTAACAGACCAAGATTTAGAAAATGTTTTTGCTGAATACGGTACTGTAACATCTGCAAAAATAATTACAGACAGAGCAACTGGTCGCTCTAGAGGCTTTGGTTTTGTTGAAATGAGTGATGGAGCTGAAGCAGCAATCGAAGCATTAAACGGAACAGAAGTTGATGGTAGAGAACTTGTTGTGAATGAATCAAGACCCAAAGATAAAAGCTAATCTAAATTATCTAAAGCCTCTATCATTTTTTCTTGAACTTTTTGTACAGCTTTGTATGGTCTGATCATTACCTTGAAGTTGGATATTTTGCCGTCTTCATTCCACTCAATCATATCTACACCATTAACAGAAATTTCATCAATAAAAGTTTCAAACTCTAGCACCGAATTCATATCGTCATGAATTTCTTTGGTATATTCAAATTTTTCCATATTAAAGGATTCACCTGCTGCATGAAGATACATCATTGTTATTTCTTTTCCCTCCATAGGTTTAAAAACAACTGGCGAGGAGAAAATTGCATTATCTGCAATTATTTCGTTTAACAATTCAAGATTATTTGATTCAATTACCTTGTGCCATTTTTTGATTAATGTTTTTGCATTTTCCATAAGTTTCCTCGATGTTTCCAAGCTGCAACTAAAAGTACATTAAATATTAATATAATTTAAATATAATAATATCTATATCAACTTTTTATAGTAGTATCTTATATGAAAAGAATAAATAAGATTTATCTTGGAGTTTAGAATGACAAATCTGGAACAAATTGAGCAATGTATTAATCTTTACTATGAAGGTTGTTGCGAGTCAGATAGTAAAAAAATTAAAGAAGCTTTTGATGAAAGTGCAATGATTAGTGGATATTTGCCAGATGGACTCCATGAAATGAATCTAAATGACTTCGCAGGATTTGTATCTGCTCAACAACCTTCACCAAAAGAAAAGGGCGATAATGAATTTTTAGAAATAATTTCAAGTGAGGTAGTTGGAGATACTGCAATTGTTAAAATAAGAGAAGAATATCTTGGAATGATCTTTATTGATTCATTCTCCTTTTTGAAAAAAGACAACACATGGAGAATTTATACAAAGCTATTCCATGTTGAGTCTTCAATATGACGCATAAATTTAGAGGAGGAAAAATATGTTGTTTAAAAATAAATTAATTACAACTGCTATTATAAGTGTACTGTTTGTCACAAGCTGTTCTAATGAAATGGAAGTTGAGACTTCAAGTGAGAATTCTGATGGCGGGGGTTCAGCATTTGCTGAATTTATGGCATGTACCGCAGGTCCAGATTTTAATGCTGAAAATGCTATGAAAATGATTGGTGAATGGCGAAAATTAATTACAGCTGAATCACTTTATGGTGCATGGGGATATGTTCCTGCAGCAGAAACAAATAGCTCAGGTGAAACCTTATGGTGGGAGCTAAATTGGTCTTCAAAAGAAGATGCTGATTCTGCTTGGAGTGAATGGTCTGAAAATGCAGATGGGCAAGCTTGGGCAGAGGAATACTCAAGTGTTATGGCTTGTGATGGAGAAGGAAGAAATTCTTTTATAGCAGAATATCCAATTTCACCTGGTACCTATGGTGATACAAACGAAAGTGGTTATTTCTTCAGCGAATTCTATCTTTGCAGTTTCACTGAGGGTTCAGATGAAACAGATGCACAAAAATTTTTACCCGGTTTTAGCACTGCTGTAAGCAATGCTGACTATAGCGGAACTAATTATTCAATTGGAAACTATTTCCCATTTAAAAATGAAAATGGATCTCATGCCAATCCTGATGTAGATTTTTTGTGGGCAAATTTTACAGAAAGTAAAGAATCTATGCAAAAAGCTCAAGCATCCTTTGAAAAAGATGTTAGAGATGAAATGTTTCCAATATTTAGTAAATTTGCAACCTGTGCAGAAATGCCAGATGTTTATCATAGTTGGACTTTTTATAACAGTTCTGCAAAAGAATTTATGCCAGATTTTACATCCATGAATTAATTTAAAATTAAAAAGAAGCTGCTTAACGCAGCTTCTTTTATTTGTGTTACATTTTACATATTATGATTATTGGTGTTCCATCAGAAGTAAAAAATAATGAAAATCGTGTAGGCTTAACTCCAAGTTCTGTCAAAACTATTGTCGAATCAGGGCATGAAGTCAAAATCCAATCGAATGCTGGAGCTAATATTGGATATCTAGACAACCAATATATCAATGCAGGTGCTAAATTAGTCGAAACGGCAGAAGCATTATATGCCTCATCTGAGATGATCGTAAAAGTAAAAGAACCTGTTCCAGATGAATATAAATTTCTTAGAAATGATTTAACTCTATTTGCATATTTACATCTCGCCGGTGATCCCGAAAATGCAAAAAAATTAATTGATACTGGTGTTACAGGTATAGCTTATGAAACTGTGACATCTGAAGATGGCTCAATGCCACTTCTCGCTCCAATGAGCAATATTGCAGGGCAGCTTGCTGTGATAGTTGGGTCATATCATTTATTAAAACCTTATAAAGGAAAAGGTGTCTTGATAGGACACATGCAGGACATGAATCCAAGAGTTGTTACTGTTATTGGCGCTGGAGTCTCAGGGACTCAATCAATTATAAAAGCGTTGGATAATAATGCTTTTGTGAAAGTAGTTGACTCATCTCAATCAAAATTAGATGAACTAAAATTACAATTTGGTTCAGAAAACATTGAATATATTTTTTCTACTAAAGACTCGATCCAATCGTCAATCAATGAATCAGATTTAGTGATTGGAAGTGTTTATGTAGTAGGCAAAGAGGCACCAAAAGTAATTACGAAAGATATGTTATCTCAAATGAAGTCAGGGACTGTGATGGTTGATGTTTCAATTGATCAGGGTGGTTGTTTTGAGACAAGCAAGCCAACAACACATGATAATCCAATTTTTTTAGAAAATAACATTGTTCATTATTGTGTTACTAACATGCCAGGCGCAGTTCCATTAACTGCAACAGAGGCACTTAACAAAGTAACTCCTGCATATATTAAAGAGCTTGCTAATAAAGGCATTCAAAGTGCTTTAGATGATAACAAACATTTAAAAAATGGCTTAAACATTCAAGATGGTTATATTGCGCATCCTGGTGTTAAAGAAGCCCTAGAATCAAAATAATTAACAATTGATTAAATATTTCTTATTAATTTTATCTTTTAATTTAACTATTTCTTTAATTGGAAGTGACTATAAAAATGCATTAATTGAGAGTTATGAGAATTTATCAAACTTAAATAAAATAAATATTGTTATAAAAGATAATATTGACATTAAAGGCAAAGTAACATCAGCTGGGTCAATAGCATTGAAAGATAATATTGCAAAAAAAAACGCTTTTATTATTGATAAATTAATTCAAGCTAATTATTTTATTTTAGGCAAAGCTAATCTTTCTGAATGGGCAAATTTCAGATCAGAAGATTCTGTTAGTGGGTGGTCTAGTTATGGCGGACAAACAATGCACTTTAGTGATGATGAATTTAATCCATGTGGGTCATCATCAGGTTCTGCAGTTGCAGTTGCAACTGGATTAGTCGATATTGCTATTGGCACAGAAACAAATGGTTCAATATCATGCCCATCTTCCATTAACGGAATAGTAGGAATGAAGCCAACAACTGGTCTTGTAAGTAGATCGGGAATTATTCCAATTTCAGCATCTCAGGATACGGCAGGACCAATGGGTAAAAATGTTGCAATAGTAGCGAAAACCTTAGAGGCAATTTCCGGAGTTGATATTAATGATAAGTCTACATTATTAATCCCTGATGATTTCGATTTTAATTTTACAGTTGCTTTAAAAAACAAAAGGCTTGATGGATTGAAATTTGGACTATTAAATTCGAATAATACTAATCAAGATATTGTTAACCTTCATAATGAAATAAAAGAAATTGTTTCTTCTTTGGGTGGAATTGTTATTGATATTAACGATAAAAGAATTTATCCAGATGATGCTGAGTATTACATCCTTCTATATGAATTTAGAACTGGTTTAGAGGAGTATTTATATCAATCAAATTCCAAAATGAAAAGCTTAGAAGATATTATTAATTTTAATAACTTAAATAAAAATAATGTAATGCCTTATTTTGGCCAAGATATTTTTTATAAATCTCTTGAAAGTAATAACTATTTAAAATATTTATGGTCAAAATATCAAACCAATCGTTCATATAAGGCAACTTTGGAATTATTGAATGAATATGATTTAGATGGATTTATTGGTTTGACCAGAGGAACACCTTGGAGGATAAATTATAAAGGAGGAGATTGGCCAGCAATGAAAAATACCCTACTGATAAGTAGTGGAGGATTTGCTGCACATAATGGAATGCCACATATTACAATTCCTTATTTTAAGATAAATAATTTTCCAATTGGAATTTCAATAATTGGCAAACGCTGGGATGACAAATCAATAATTAAATACGCTGCAGCTATAGAGAAAACCAAATTAAATTAATTTATAATCAAATTAAAAAAATAAAGGATTACTTATGGAAAAAGTTTTAGTTACTGGCGCTACTGGTTATATAGCACTTCATTGTATTCAACAATTACTAGACAAAGGATATGCCGTAAATGGATCAATACGGTCTCCTGAGAGAAAGAATGAAGTCATAGACGCACTAAAAAAATGTAATACCTCGATTGAAAATTTAAATTTGTTTAATTTTGATCTTACAAACGATGAGGGTTGGGATGAAGGAATGCAAGGTTGTGATTATCTTCTTCATATTGCGTCACCTCTTGCTCTTCAGAATTATGAAGAAGATTATTTTGTAAAACCTGCTGTTGAAGGAGCAATGAGGGCATTAAACTTTGCAAAAAAACATGATGTAAAAAAAGTAGTTTTAACATCATCTGTTGCTGCAATTTTTGAGACAGGAACAGAAAAGGTTTTTTACGATGAAAGTGATTGGTCTGACCCAAATAGTCCAAAAATAAGCAATTATGCAAAAAGTAAAACTCTTGCTGAAAAAGCTGCATGGGATTTTGTTGAGCAAGAGAATAATCCTTTTGAATTTACTGTTATTAATCCAGCTTTAGTAATAGGTCCATCACTCTCAGGAGATCTTGGTGTCTCAAATACAGCAATAGAAATGGTTGTTACTGGTAAAATGCCTGTTGCAATTCCAATACAATTTGGTTTTGTTGATGTTAGAGATGTAGCATCTGCACATGTTCTTGCAATGGAAAATAAATCAAGCAACGGAGAAAGATTTGCATTAGCAGAGTGTGATTTGTGGTATAAAGATATTGCAAAACTTTTGAGAGAAAATGGATTTAAAAAAGCTCCAACCTTTGCTATACCAGTATGGCTAGCAAAAATAATAGCAAATTTTAATCAGCAGTTAAAAGTAACTGCTCCTTATCTAGGTCGAGTTAGAAGTGTTGCCAAAACGACAAAAGCTAAAGATATTTTAGGATGGGATCCAAGGCCCTCAGAGGAGTCTATACTAGAAATAGCAAATCAGATAAAAGATATGGGACTCATTAAATAATACCAGGGATGATTGCTTTTCGTTCTTTTGGATAGTCGTCAAATTTATCTTTGTACCACTTGTGGTGTGCAATTGCCCTCGGAAAAAGATTTGCGATAACCCATATTAGAAAAACAAAACCTGAAATACTAAAAGTTAAAATAGCCCATCCTAACCATTCTATTATTTCTCCAAAATAATTAGGTGCAGATAAATACTTATATAAAAATTGATCAGGTATATGATATCCAGGACCTTTATTTCTCTTCATACTATTAATTATGTAATCAGATTTAATATTTATAAACATGCCAAAAAGGAAAACTGATAATCCAATTATAAAAGCAGGACTTGTCAGCCAATCGTCAGAATATTGAGTAAAATAAAAAACTCCAAAAGCTTGAATGTTAACATTAATAATATTGAAGAAAAAAGCAGATAAAGCTATTGAAATAGGCATTTTTGGATTAGTCATTTCTATTACGAAAGGATAAATAAAAGTTCTGTGAATATAGTGTGCTAGCCATATACAAAGAAATATTTCATGAATCATCTCTAATTGTTCTCTTACAATTAGAGCTAGGACGACCATCAATATCACACAAGGTGATTCCATAACGACCCAGCCAAGTCTGGCAGGGATTTTTATTCCCCATCCATCTTTGATATGCCTTCCATATGGCGCATTTTCAAAAAACAAATAAACGAAGGTTATCAAACCTATTGCAACCCAAATAAACAGAAAGATATAAAAATTTTCCATAAAAATATATAAACCAAGTTTACAGTTTTGATTCTAAATCATAAACTTATTGTTGAGCTTTTTTTTGGGGAAATATATTTATGGAAAAATATGATTTTATTATTCTTGGCGCAGGTTCTGCAGGGTGTGTTCTCGCAAACAGACTTAGTGAAAATCCTGATAACAAAGTTTGTTTAATTGAAGCCGGTTCAAAAGATAGTGATATGAGAATACATATCCCAATTGGTTTTGCTTTTTTTGGCCCAAATAATCCTGTGAGTTGGAACTATGAAACTGTTCCTCAAAAAGAGTTTGAAAAAGTTGTAGTAGAGGAGCCTGCAACTGCAGTTGTAGATTCAACTGGAGGCATTCATGAAGTTGAGACTGAGTCTTTAGAGCATAGAAGAGGGTTTCAACCAAGAGGCAAAACACTTGGTGGCTCAAGTTCAATCAATGCAATGCTATATGTGAGAGGTCATAAATGGGATTATGATCATTGGTCTCAATTAGGCAATGAGGGATGGTCGTATGAGGAGGTATTGCCATATTTTACAAAAGCCGAACATAATGAAATGTTTGATAATGAGTTTCATGGACAGGATGGACCATTGAATGTTTCAAAGATTCGTCATGAAAATCAGCCTGTAAAAGATTTTGTAAAATCTGGTTCTGAGATATATGGATTTAACGAAGACTTTAATGGTGAAGTTCAAGAGGGAATCGGTTTTTATCAATGCACTCAAAAAGATGGAAAAAGATGCAGTGCTGCTAAAGCATATTTAGTTCCCTGTTTAAATAGAAATAATTTGACTGTTATTACAGATACAAATGTAAATAAAATTATCGTTGAAAATAAAAAAGCGATTGGAGTTGAGTGTATTAATAAAGATGGTGAATACTTTATTTTAAATTCAAACAAAGAAGTTCTTCTTTCGTCAGGTGCATTTGGTTCTCCTCAAATTATGCTCAGATCTGGTATTGGACCGAAAGAAGAAATTACAAAACATGGAATTGAACTAAATCATGAATTACCAGGTGTTGGTAAAAATCTTCAAGATCATATCGATTATCTTACTGTGCACAGATATGACTCCATTGAATTAATTGGGATTTCACTCAAATCGATTTTTTTTAAATTTCCGGTTGAAATTTTAAAATATATTTTTGCCAAAGTTGGAATCTTTACTTCAACAGTTGCTGAGGCTGGGGGGTTTATAAAATCAAGAGAAAATATTGAGATTCCTGACATACAACTTCATTTTCTTCCAACGATGGTAGTTGACCATGGACGCAAGCAAATGTGGGGTCATGGATTAGGCTGCCACATGTGTCTTTTAAGACCAAAATCAAGAGGAGAAGTAACACTAAAATCATCAGATCCTTATGCAGATCCAAATATCGATCCAAAGTTCTTATCACATCCGGATGATATGAAGGATATGATTGCAGGATACAAAAAAATGATGAATATTATGAATATCGATTCTTTTTCAAAATATACATCAAATTCAATAAGGCCAATTGATATCAATAGTGACCAAGAAATTGAACAGGCAATAAGAGAAGAGGCTGATACTGTTTATCATCCTGTTGGAACATGCAAAATGGGCTCCGATGAAATGTCAGTTGTCGATAGTTCACTAAAGGTTCATGGAATCGAAGGATTAAGAGTAATTGATGCTTCAATAATGCCAACACTTATAGGTGGTAACACAAATGCACCGACCATTATGATTGGAGAAAAAGCCTCAGACATGATTCTGAATGATTGGAATTAGATAAAATTGAAAACTTTAACTATTTTTTTTGCTCTATTTAATTTCACTTTATTTGCAAATGATTATTTAGTGATTGATGTCCGAACAGGGCAAGAATATAAAACCGGCCATGTTCAAGAGGCATTAAATATAGAATGGCAAGATATTTCACAAATTATAGAAGATATTAAAAAAGATAAAAAATTATATCTGTATTGTAGAAGTGGAAATAGATCTCAAAGAGCAACAGATATTCTTATTGGACTTGGCTATAAAGATGTTACCAATTTAGGTGGGGTTAAGGATGCGGCTATTTTTCTTGATAAAAAAATAATTAAATGAAAAATTTTTTTAGCTTTCTCTCAAATACTAGTTATAAAAAAATTATTTGTATTGATGGTGGAGGGGTTAGAACGATTGCTGGGCTAATTTTTCTTAGAAAACTTGAAGCAGAGAGCGGTAAAAAGATTGCAGATTGTTTCGATATGTTTATAGGTACTAGTGCAGGTGCATTCAATGCAGCATGTTTCGCTTATGGGGGATTTACTGCTGAAAAGATTAAGAGATATTGGTCAAAGAGCTATTTAGATCAAATTATGAAAAGCTCTTTTTTTTGGGACAAAGCTTCATTAATTCAGGCAAGACCAAGATATGAGAATCAAGGTAGATTAAAGATGTTAGATGAAGTTTTCAAATCTAATAAACTTAAAGAATCTAACAAACCATTTTTATGCTATGCCTATGATATTGAAAATAGAATGCATTCAATCTTTGATACTAAAAATACCCCAGAGGTTACCTTTAAAGATGCAATCGCAGCTTCAAGTGCTGCACCCATGTATTTTCCTTCATACAAAATGAAAAATAATTCTTGGATGATAGATGGAAGTGTCGTAACAAATAATCCAACATTAATTGGATATGCATATTCAAAAAAGATACTTGAGACCAATAATATAAAAATATTAAGTATAGGAGCTGGTCAAAATAAGACCAAAATTGAAGGCCAAAGCTCTACTAATTGGGGAGGAGTTGGATGGTTGAGAAACGATATTATGGGGATGATGCTAGATTCTGAGATTCATAACGAAATATCTAAAAACTTATTTAATGAAAATTATCTGAGAATAAATTCTCCATTGGGCAAAGTGAATAAAATGTTAGATGATAATTCTGAGGAAAACTTAGAAAAAATACACCTCATGGGTATGGAATGGTGGTCTGAGTTTGGAGATAAGGCAATAGAATTTATTGATAAATAAGTTTTTAATATAATTATTAGCCGACAATATAAACAATATATATACCTTTTATCTTGACATTAATATGTCAAAAAAGTCTAATGAATTAACAAATTACACATATATTACAAATACCTAGGGGGTAATCGTGAATAAGTACTTATTATCATTGATAGCTGTGTTGTCTTTTTCGGTTGTTATCAATGCGCAAGAAGATAACTCTGAAGACGAAGTAGAAGAAGTAGTGGTTACTGGAATAAAATCTAGTCTAAAAGATGCCATTAAAATAAAAAGAAACAATGTTGGAGTTGTAGACGCACTTACTTCAGAAGACTTGGGAAAATTTCCTGATGGCAACTTAGCTGAAGCTCTTTCTAGACTAGTGGGTGTTACAACAGAAAGATCAAATGATGAAGGTACAAAAGTCTCTGTGAGAGGTTTAGGTCCTGAGTTTAATATGGTTACACTTAACGGCAGAACAATGCCAACAGTTCCACCTCAATATGGTGGAGGAAGATCTTTTAATTTTGGTGATATTTCTGGTCATGGTATTGCAGCTGTTGAAGTTTATAAATCAGCAAATGCTGTTTTACCAACTGGTGGATTGGGATCCACAATCAATATGGTAACTGCAAAGCCTTTAAATGCAGACAAGGGTGGTGCAGTTAGCTTCAGGCTTAATAATCATACAAAAAATATTACTGGAGACGACTATACCCCTGAATTAGATTTCATCTTCATTACAAATGGGGAGTTAGATGGAAATAGTTGGGGTTTTTCAATTTCAGGATCTCATCAAGAAAGAAACAACAGAGAGGAGGGAACAAACGAAATTACGTGGCTCCCAAGTGATGTTAGAGGGTACGTTCCATCTAGTGCAGTAATTACCTCATCTAATCAAAGAGCTGATGGAGTCTATTTTTATCCAGAAGCACTTGCTTACAAGTTTAAAGATAACCAAAGTGAAAGAGGTAATCTACAAAGTGCTTTTCAATATGAATGGTCAAACGGCTTGGTAATGACTCTTGATTACACCGTATCAAGCACAAGTTTTGATTTCACTGGAATTACAACAGGTTCTTATTTTGCTGGATATAATACCACTCAGATGACAATTAACGAGAGAGGAGCAGTTATCAGTGCTACATCTGAAGCTCCTGGAGATGGAGATAGTTTTCAAAATGATTTTGAATATGGTAATTCATCAAATAATAATAAATCGATTGGTATAAATTTTGATTTTCAACTAAACGATAACTTGAATTTAACACTCGATTACCACGATTCATCTGCTGGCTTTAAAGGCACGCCAGGTGGGACACAAAATAATATTCTTCAATTTTCTAATGGTGCTTGGCAAGGTTGGGGTTACTGGCCTGTTCAAGAGGCGTCAGGATACTTAAGAGCAAGATCTTTTGATTTTAGCAATCAAGTTGGTGCATTGACTTGGGCAATGGATAAGAGCTTTCAGGGTACGCCAATAGATGTTACTCAATTTGATGGAAGTGATATGGGTCCAAGACAAGCTTTTTTAAATTACCAGGACAGAGAAAGTGATCTCAATCAATTGCAATTAATAGGTACATGGGATAACAACGATGGAATATTCATGGAATCTCTATCATCTATTGAATTTGGTGTATCTCAGATGGATACTACCTTTAACAATCAAAAATGGTTTAATCAATTAATTAACGGAAAAATTGCTGATGGTAATCCTATTATGATGACTTATGCGTTTATGCCTGACGATGTATGGACAACTGTAAATGTTCCTGATTATTTAGGCTCTGGAACTCAATTTTATTACTTAAATATCTCTAAAGAAGATGCTTTATATTGGTTTGGAGCTGCTGGTTTTGTTGGAGATTTTTCTGGAGGAGATGGAAGTTGGTGGAATAACAGCAATACACCATATACTTGGCCTTCAGAATGTCTTGCTAACGATGCGGTTGATGCAGACGGTAATCCAAATGGCTTGGGATCGAATGTAGGATATGATGGCAATAGAACTACTACACGAGGTGTTGTAGATGGTTGTTTTGGTGGCAGAGATTCAAATGGAATTATAACTGAAGAACTAAATTCAATATTTGTTAATTTCAATTTCGATACTGAAATGAATGGCATGCCCGTTAGAGCACAGATTGGTTTGAGGTATGAAGATGAAGAAAGAGCTTCAACAGCTACCACTACAGTTCCTACAAATACTGCATGGAGTCTCGGTGCATTTGTTTATGGAAATAAAGTTGGTGTTATAACTGAACCTACAGTTTATACAGGAATAGGCGATTCTGATTATTTTTTACCAAATATAAATATTTCAGTTGATGTAAATGATGATACCGTTGTAAGAACATCATTAAGTAAAACTATTGCAAGACCTGACCTTGAGCAATTAGATTCTACTGTAAGTGTTGGAGCTTTTGATCCAAGATACCCGCTAACCTTGGGCACGGGTAATCCAAACCTTCAACCATATGAATCAGTCAATTTTGATATGGCATATGAATACTATTATGCTGAAGGCAGTTATTTTGCTTTAAATTATTTTAGAAAAGAAATTAAAGATTATCATGGTGCTGGTCTTAATAGTGGTCCCTTTAATGGTGTAAGAGATGTCACAAGAGGTCCAAGAGGTGAATTGATTGTTCCAGAAAATGATGATGCTCTTTGTCAATGGACCGCACCTCAAGGATATTGGGCTTGTGGTTGGTCTAATGCATACGATTGGGCATGGCTTGTAAATACTGGATTTACATTTGGATGCAATGGATCTACAGATTGTATTCCTGATCCAAATACTGGAAATGCAATATTTATAGGCAATTCTGATGATCCATTTTACATTTTTAACCTAGCACAACCAGTTAATAAATATGATGGAACCTTGGATGGTGTCGAGGTTGCTATACAACATCTTTTTGATAACAATTTTGGTGTTCTTGCTAATGCAACTTTTGTAGGCGGAGATACTGATGCAGATCCTGCAGCCTTAGGCGAACAATTTGCTTTACCAGGCTTTGGTGATGCGGCTAATTTCTCTGTTTTTTATGAAGATGATAAATGGAGAACAAGGATTTCTTATAATTACAAAGGTGAAACTTATGCTGGAAGTGATCAATATAATCCTTTATATGTTGTAGAAAGGGCACAAGTAGACTTTACAACTACTTACATAGTTTCTGAAAATACACAGGTATTTTTTGAAGCGATTAATATTACAGATGAGGAAGTTGAACTTTACTCAAGATATGAAGAAATGACATTCTTATATCAAGACCATGGACCAATTTACAAGGCTGGGTTTAGAGTAAGTTTCTAAAAATTAAAAATAGAAAAAGAGAGGACATTTAGTCCTCTTTTTTTTTGTCTAAGATATAATTAAATCGTGAAATATTCAAAACTATTTTTTATTTTATTTTTGATCTCGTCTTGTGGTGGCGGCGGTGGAGGTGGTGCCCCCCAGATACCATTTGCAATAACTCTAGCATCTAATTCAATTTCAATTGATGAAGATACAGTTTATAGCGGATCATTATCTGCTACTGCCAACGAGGCAGTTACTCTTCAATATGCATTAGTTAATTCGACAACGAATGGAGTTTTGGTTTTTAATGCTGATGCGTCAATTAGATATCAGCCAAATAGTAATTATTTTGGCCAAGATGAGTTTACTTACAGCGTAACTGCAGTTGAAAAAAATGTTACTCAAACAAGTACTGTAAATATTGAAATTTCTGCTGTTAATGATGCCCCTCAAATTACCATGGCTTCAAAAATAGATTTAGATAAAAATAATTTAATATTTGAGAGTAATCCAATATTTGAAATTTACTTTTCTGACGTAGACAGTTCAGATGAAAATTTTGTTTTCTCAGCAAGGGTAAATCAAAATGAGGTACCAGCAATTTTTACAACCACAGGAGACGGTTTAGGCAATTTACAAATTGATCTATCTAATTTAAGAACTGCAGGATATTTTGAGGTCGAGCTTTTTGTCTCAGATGGAAGTGCCTCGTCATCAGATACTTTTTCAACTTGGTTAATTGCAAACAAAAGAGTAGTAACAGTAGCACAAGATGATGATAAAAGTGATGGATTTGATTCAGGCTCAACAACTAATAAGGACTATTATGTTTATTACCTTGTAGGTGGTGATTCATCTCTTGGCAGAACAGATTATTTATTTGTTGCAGATTCTTTGAGTGAAAACTCGTCAGGGAGTTCAGAAAGCGATCTTGATAATTTTAGAGATGCGCTTTTAAGATCAATTAACCGCTTAAATGATTCAGAGATTGCTGATTTTTTTCAAGGATATTTCGACATCATTGTTGCAGAACCAGTCAATCCTGATGGAACATCATTAGCATCAATTGAAACCGGTTGTTATGATTGGGATGAAGATGTCTATTGTATTGGTTCTAACGATATTAATACCTCAGTATTTGATGACTTGTATGCAAATAATACTCTTATTTCAGTTCTTACAACTATCAGTGGTAGGGGTGTAAATTTAGGAAATACAAACATACAACCCATTGGAACAAGAACAGACTACGTCTTAATGCACGAACTTGGCCATGCACATGGAGGAATGGGAGACGAATATATATCTGATGATGATAGAGATGTAAGTGCATATGCTGATAGAAATGTAAATACTACAACCCAGTCTGATCCATCTTTGGTTAAATGGAAACATCATATAAATGATTTAACTAATGTAGCTGGAAGTACTTTTAAGGTTTGCTATAACTGGTCTGATGGTTCAGTTGGGCTCTATGATGATGTTGATCCAACAACCTGTGACTGTCTTTACAATATCTATGATGCAAGTGGAAATAGAACTGGAAGAAATCCTCAATGCAATCAAGTTGGTTTATTTGAAGGAAATTATTATGGAGAATTTGACAATTATAGACCTAAGTTTCTAACTGTAATGCAAACTAACACAGATCAATATGGTGAAGTGAATGCAGAGGGATTTGCAATTGGATCAATTCAAAATCAGGGATTTGTCGATGGAGATTCAGTTGGTTTTATAACAGATAACACTAGTACCCGAACAGCATTTGAAATTGATATTGATGTCGCTTATGACCCTTCAAAATTAAAATTAAAATGGTACGTTAATGGAGTTGAAGATATTTCTAGGGAAAATCAAACAAATGTAGCATTCGATAGACCACCTGATAACTCTGTACAAGTTTATACATGGCGTGTCGATGATCTTACCGGCAGCGTCATCGCCCCCGATGATGTAACAGACTTTGATGATTTTTATGAAGGGTTATTCAATTCAGATTTCTATTGGTATGACTATGAGAGTGAGCAATGGGGAAGAAATCCAACAGATAGAACTCAATACGATTATGGATATGTGGTTGGACCCATGGGAGGAACTTGGGGTATTAATTGGGAGAGATGGTAATGAAACTATTAAAAAAATATCACATAAGTCTTTTTGTCTTATTTTTTTCAACTTGTCTTGTTTTTGGTAATGACTTAGACAGTAAAAAAATCTTCAAATTACATGTTAATCCCAATGAATCAGGTAACGTATATGTTTTTAATGGCTCTCAAGAAAATTTTGTTTTAAAAAATACTTACACAGGTAAACAAAAAAAAAGAAGTTTAACGAAACTTAAATTTGTTGATGATAGTGATATTTATGCAATCAAAGTTTTTGGTAAAAATGAAAAATATCTCTATAGCATTGGTATTGGTAATCCATTTTATGCAAATTATACACATATAGGTTTTGAAGACAGAGAGTACATGGGCGGCCCTGTAAAATCTGCAAACATAGAAATCACTTTACCTCTTAATATTGAACCCTCATTTTTTATAGTATCAAAGAGAGATAACACTAATAAATTTAATGATATTCAAAAAATTGAATTGAATTAATATCCAAAAGCGCTCTGTTGAAAGCATAACTTTAAAAGAGTATATTAAGCATCCAATGCGGTACTAGCTCAGTTGGTAGAGCGTCTGCTTGCCAAGCAGAAGGCCGCCGGTTCGAGACCGGCGTACCGCACCATTGATCCACATTTAAAAATAAAATAAAAAGCTTTGAGTATTTTCTGTTCCTGATGATATATTATCAATCTAAATAGGAGAGACTTATGAAAAAATTATACTTTAGTTTTTTATTAACAATTTTTGTTTCATCTCAATCTTTGCTCGCAGCCGGTTATATTGCTAGCTATTCTGTAAAAGTTTCTAATCCAGCAGCTTATGTTGAAGCTATGGATGAATTAATGAGCACTGAGTGGGGTAAATCATTTCCTGCAGTTGTTGCATTGCACCAGTATGCCTTCAATGGCTATGATGATGCGACTCATGTAGTTGTTTTAAATTACGATGATACTGAAAGCCTTGGCAAAGGAACTGAATCATTTTCAGATCCTGTGTTTCAATCTTTTTTTGCTAAAACTTCGAAGTTTGTTGAGCCAATAGAACAATCATTAAATATGAAATTAATTAATGGTGGTAATTATGAACCAGAGAATAATCAGGTATATACAATTTATAGAATGGAAGTAAAAGACGCTGCTTCTTATGCAAAGGCTTATGCTAAGGTTACAAAAGCACAAGAAGAATCTGGTAATGTAGCAGGTAGTTATGGTTTAAGAGCTCAAATGAGTGGAAGTGTGAATTATTACACACACTATGCTTATACAAGTGCCGGAAGCTTTGAAGAGGCTATGAAAACTGCAGAAGTCTTATATGCCAGTGACTCTTTTGCTGAATTTTCAAAAGAAGTTCAAGGAAACAGAGACATCAAAAATATTTCCATAATATCAACTGTTAAGACTTATAATAATTAGCAATTATATATATGTTTTAAAGGGAGCAAAATGCTCCCTTTTTTTTTCAACATCACTGCATTAATATATAAATCAATGAAAACAACATATATTTTTGTTGTCTTATTAATAATTTCTTCATGCAGCGGTGGCTCTTCTAACATTATTGAAGAAGACAATTCTGGTATTCCTGGTGATGAACTTAATTCTATTAATGAGACGTGTACAAATACATCTCGAAATGGTGTAGATAAATGTGATTTAACTCATGACGATAGGAGCAGATTTTACTATTTGTATGTTCCTGATAATCTTGATACAAATCAAAGCATTCCTGTTTTGTTTGCATTTCATGGTTATGGATCATCTGCATTGAGACATCTTGGTTATACAAATTACATGCCTATTGCAGATGAAAATAATTTTATAGTCGTTTACCCGCAAGGAGAGACGACCTCAACGTTATCTGCTCATTGGAATGTTGGTGGCTGGACATCAAAGAGTACTGTAAAGGACTTAGAGTTTGTTGAAACAGTTATTGATTTATTAAAAGATAAATTACCAATAGATGAATCAAGGATTTACTCATCTGGAATGTCAAACGGAGGATATATGGGTTATCACTTAGCATGTAATCTAAGTGATAAATTTGCTGCAATAGCATCTGTCACTGGTTCAATGACTATTAGCACGTATGATAATTGTTCACCATCTCATCCAACTCCTATTTTACAGATTCATGGTTTATTAGATTTTGTTGTTCCCTATAATGGAAATTCAGGATCTAAAAGCATATCTGATGTTATGAATTACTGGTCTAATTATAGTTCTTGTAATCCAGAACCTGACACTCTTATAAAGTATGACAATTATGCTTTAATTCGGTATGAAACTTATGTTAACTGTTTAAACGATGTTAATATCAAATTAATTCTACATCCGACAATGGATCATACATGGCCAAACATCAATTCACACAATATAAGTGCTTCAAATGAGATATGGGATTTTGTATCTCAATACAATTTGTATGGCTTCATTAATTAGCTACAAAAAATATACACAATTGTAAAAATTTTCACACAAAGAGATGATATATTTAAATATTGACATAATATGGAGAGAATTATGAAATTATTATTTAGTTTAAGTTTATTAATAAGTTTTGTGATTTATGCAGACGATCATGAAACTCCAGAATATAAATATGAACCAGATGCAAATAAAGCTGAATACTTTATTGGTAAATTTAAGAAGGGTAAAGACATGAGTGATCTTGTTGCTTGGTACAACAAGTTTGCAGAATGGGCTGGTACTCAAGACGGAGCTTTTGATAGCATGTCTACAGCTTTAATGACTCCGGTATTCCATTCTGATTTAAAATCAATTGAGGTTATGTGGTCTAATAATTGGCCTACACCAACTGCCCAATATAATGGAATGGAAAAGTGGATGCTGAATGGAGGCCCTAAATTAGCTGAGTCGCTGCCTGCAAGATGGTCTGAAGCAATTGATGCATGGCAATGGGTTATTTCTGAACCAGCAAGCCTTGAGGCTGGAAATATGAATTATGCTACTTATGCAGATTGCTCCCTTGAAGAGGGCTATGACTTGAGAACTGTTTACGACCTGTACAAAGATTTTGCAATTTATGCTCAGTCTCAAGGTGATACAAATGGTAGAAAAATTATTGTTCCAGATGCGGGAAGAAAATTAGCTGACGGAGTTGATTTTGTAAGATTAATGTACAGCTCTTCAATCTCTGAAAGAGGAATAAATGCTGATAGGTATTACTCATCTTTAGCTGATTCTGAAGCATCAGCAAACTTGAAAGGCTTTTCATGCAATAATGCTAGAACATTTGTTGGTATGTCAATGACGGCATTCAACTAAAAGGAGGAGAAGAAATATGAAATTAATATTAATTTTAAGTCTAGTTTTTAGTTTTTCGGTTTATGCAGATGATCATGAAAACTATTATGAACCAAATGTAGCTGAATATTATGTAAGTACTTTTAAGGATGGAAAAGACATGGATGATATGATGAAGTGGGCTGCAAAATGGACAAAGTGGGCTGAAGAAAGTGATGCTTTAAAAGATTATCGTTCCGCAATGCTTATTCCTTATTATCATTCGGGAGAATTAGATCAAGATTTTGTTTGGGTTGGAATCAGTCCAAATCCTGAAGCGCATTATGGAGGTAATGACTATTGGGTTAACAATGGCGGTAAACTTCAAACAGAATTAAATACAATACTTGAAAGTGGAAACCAAGTCATTTATACCTGGCAAAGAACTGTATCTGAAACTCCAGATGGTCAGGCAGGTTATGCAGTTTACACTGATTGCAAACTGGGTGATGATGTATCATCAGAAGATGTATACAAAGCTTATTTTGCATATGCAAAAGCTGCACAAGAACTCGGAGATGTTGCAGGAAGAAAAATGATTTTCCCTGGCGCGGGCACAAGTTCTGACTGGGATTATGACTATGTGCAACTTGTTACCACATCTACAATTGCAGATTATGGTAAAAATTGGACAAATTTTTGGTCTGAGCAAGCAGAAGATATGCCAGAATATCAAGCACTTGTTGATCTTGGTGGTGTTTGCGAAAATGAAAGAACATATAGCATTGTTCCAGTTAAAAATTAAGTTATGAAATTACTTTCCATACTATTTTTAACTATTTTCACAATCAATATATTTGCTGAAACATCTGAGCAATATACATACAGAGCAGAGTTTTTCTTTGGAAATATGAATGAGGGAATAACATATGAGGATGTAAAAGCCCAAAATATGGAGTACCTCAAATTTCTTGAAGAAAATGATCTAAAATATGGTCGAGCATTATTTGTTCCAATTTGGGCAGGAGAAACTGAGTACAATATTATTGAATACGGTTGGTGGCCGAATGGTCAAGAGCAGTATAAAGAATGGGGTGCATATATGAATGATTATCCCCAATGGGCAGCTGAAAATAGTGAATTTGAAAACGAAGCAGTTGAAACTAGCAGAAGTATTTCTATGAGAGGTGTTCGTGCAAGAGGAATAAGAATCCCAGAAGATGAAAGAGATAGGTTTAATTTTGTTGATTTTAGACAATGTAAATTTAAAACTGGAGGAAGTATCGATAAACTTCTTGAAATTAATGCAAAAGTAGAGGCTAGCGAAATTGAGCTAGGTAATAGATCTGGTTATGGAGAACATTACTTTACACCATATAGAGGTCTCGATTCAGATATTGAATATGATTTTGTAATAATGAGGCATTATTACAGTGCAAAAAAGAGAAGTGACATAATTTCATCAACTTCATCATTCAGAAATATGATGATTGAAAATGGCTATTTGGACGAATTTAGAAAAAATGTATCTTGTGGACCTCAATCAACATATAGAATTGAATGGCTTTATTACTCTGGCTCTGAATAGTATTGATAATTTTTTTATTAAAGGGAGCTTTCAGCTCCCTTTTTATTTATAGTACATAGAGATTTTATGAATTATTATAGTGATCACATTGCGATAATAGGTGCAGGCATAGCTGGTCTTGCGTTAGGTATTATTTTAAAAAAAAATAATATTAATTGTGTAATCTTTGAAAAATCAAAAAGTATTTCAGAGTATGGAGCAGGTATTTCAATTTCTCCAAATGGGATGAAAGTCCTTGAGTGCATGGATTTAAAATCAGAATTTTGTAAAGTTTCAGAGCAACCAAAAAATACAGTTTTCTTCTCAAATAATAAAAAAATTACAGACGTTCTCTCAGAGGTGCGAACAACCTCTAGAAAAAATTTATATAAAATTTTGCTCAAAAAATATCTATCTTTAGATGGTGAAATATTCTTTGACCATAGATTAGAACATTTGGATATTCAAAATAAAAATATTACATTCTCAAATACGAAATCATTCAATGTTTGTCACATAGCAGCATGTGATGGGATAAAATCAATATGCCAAGAAATGATATCTCAATCAAATGTAAAACCACAGTTCAGCGGATATTCAGTTTGGAGAGCTATCTTTCCTTATAAACAAAATGAAATAAATTTTTATCTAGGATCAAATTTTCATATAGTTACATATCCCATCGATAGAAAAAGAATAAGTTTTATAGCTGCCATAAAAAGTAAAAATGAATATATTGAGTCTTGGAAAGAAAAAGGGACTTTAAGTGAATTATTATCAGAAATTGAATTTGATATATTAAAAAAATATCCCTCGATTGAGCATTCAAGTGATATTTACAAGTGGGGAATATATACACGGCCTGAATTAAAAAATTTATCTTATCAGAACATGACTTTTTTTGGAGATGCTGCGCATCCCATAGTTCCTTTTATAGGCCAAGGAGCAAGTTTAGCCTTAGAGGATGTAATTATATTTGGGAGCTTACTTAGTAAATACAAAAATGATTTTAAAGCTACTCAAAAAGATTATGAATCATTAAGACTAAAAAGAATTAAATCTATTCATAAAAAGTCTCTTAATCAAGCTAAATTAAATCACTTAAGCAATCCAATGACTGTTTTTGCAAGAAATATTCTTATGAAATATACCAACGTTATTTTAAAAAGGACTAACAGTATTTGGTCTTATGATGTAAAAAAAATCATTTAAGCAAAATTTATTAATAATTGGTAAATTTAATGAAATTGTTATAATTCAAGGATGAAATTTCTCTTAAGGCTTTTTAACTTCTCATCTGATAAAAATAAGAATATAACTTTAGTCATTTCATCAAGTTTGGAAGAATTTGTTAAGACTGAACTTTTACCTGGATTAGATATATCAGCGAATTATTTTTGGAGCTCATTTGAAGAGCTTCTTAATAAATTCTATAAACGAAATCAAGATTTATTAAATAAAAGGGAAGAACTTCAAAATCAAATAGACGAATGGCATATTAAAAATAGAAATTCTGAGTTTAATCTAGAGAAATATAAAAAATTTTTAATTGAAATTGGCTATATATATCCAAGATGCAAAGATTTTACTATTAAAACTTGGAATGTAGATCCTGAAATTAGGAAAATTGCTGGACCTCAATTAGTGGTCCCTGTAATGAATGCAAGATTTGCACTAAATGCTGCAAATGCAAGATGGGGAAGTCTTTATGATGCTCTTTATGGAACAGATATAATTGATGAGAGTGATGGAGCTCAAAAAGCAGGCGGGTATAACTCAGTTCGTGGAGATAAGGTAATTTCTTTTGCTAAAAAATTTCTAGATGAAACTATTCCAATGAGCAAAGGTACATACGATCAAGTAATAAAATTTGAATTTATTGGCAATGAGTTGTCAATGAAATTAAAAGATGGTTCAAAAGTAAATCTCAAAGATAAAGATAAATATGTAGGTTACCAAGATAAAGGAGAGGGTGCTTATGGCCTATTATTTAAAAATAATAATTTACATTTTGAAATACAAATTGATAAATCTCATCCAATTGGTCAGGAAGACTTGGCAAATATAAAGGATATCCTTATGGAATCAGCAATTACAACTATTCAGGATTGTGAAGATTCAGTGGCAGCAGTTGATGCTGAGGATAAAATAATTGTTTATAGAAATTGGCTTGGTTTAATGAAGGGCAATCTAAAAAGATCTTTCGATAAGGCTGGAAAATTTATTACAAGAGAATTAAATTCTGATAGAAAATATCTTCTTAAAAACGGCAAAATGATTTTACTTCCAGGAAGAAGTTTAATGCTTGTCAGAAATGTTGGACATCTCATGACAAACCCTGCGATAAAAGATAATAAAGATAACGAAGTTCCTGAGGGTATCATGGATGCATTTTTTACGATATGCATTGCAATACATGACATTATTGGAAACGGAATTTATAAAAATTCTAAAACTAAAAGCATTTATATTGTTAAACCTAAAATGCATGGTCCAGAAGAAGTAAGGTTTACTTGTGATCTATTCTCTGAAATTGAAAAGATTTTTAATTTACCAGAAAATACAGTCAAATTAGGAATAATGGATGAAGAAAGAAGAACTACTGTAAATCTTAAAGAATGTATTGAAGTAGCAAAACATCGAGTTATTTTTATAAACACTGGTTTTCTTGATAGAACTGGAGATGAGATACACACTAGCATGGAAGCAGCTCCAATGGTTACTAAAGCTGACATGAAAAAAGAAAAGTGGATAAATGCATATGAAAATTGGAACGTTGATATAGGTCTTGAAACTGGTTTCAAAGGAAATGCACAGATTGGAAAAGGAATGTGGCCAATGCCTGATGAAATGCTTGAAATGTATAATACAAAAACTATGCATCCACTAGCAGGTGCAAATTGTGCATGGGTTCCCTCACCAACAGCAGCAACAATTCATGCAATTCACTACCATAAAATTTTTGTTCAGGAAGAACAAGAAAAAATTACAAATAGAGAAAAAGCAAAATTAGATGATCTCTTGAATATCCCCTTTATAAAAAAAGAAAACTTTCCATCAAAAGAAGAAATATTTGCAGAGATAGAAAACAATGCACAAGGAATACTAGGCTATGTTGTTAGGTGGGTAGATCAAGGCATAGGATGTTCTAAAGTATTAGATATAAATAATATTGGCCTTATGGAAGACAGGGCCACATGCAGAATATCTAGTCAGCATATTTCGAATTGGTTACACCATGGATTGTGCACGGAAGCTGAGATAATTGAAATAATGAAGAAAATGGCAAAAGTGGTTGATGAACAAAATAAGAATGACGTTAATTATAAAAAGATGTCACCATCATTCGACAGTATTGCTTTTAAGGCAGCATGCGAACTTGCAATTAAAGGAAAATATCAACCTAGTGGATATACAGAACCGATACTGCATGAAATGAGAATCAGAAGAAAATAATATGCGAAAAGGTTATTGGGTAGTCAGAGCAACTGTTCTTAACAAAGAAAAATATTCAGAATATATTGAAAAAGCTACAGCAGCTGTAGACCTATTTGGAGGTAGATTTTTAGTTCGTGGAGGTACTCAAACTGAATATGAAAATCATGGATACGAAAGAACTGTAGTTGTAGAATTTAATTCACATAAGGAAGCAGTGGATTGTTATAAGTCAAGTCAATATCAAAATGCTCTAAAGTATATTGGTGAATCTGCGGAGAGATTATTTACTGTTGTAGAGGGGTCATAAAAATAAAATATAACTTTTGTAAAAAAAAGATTTTTTTTTGTGAAAACTGTTGACAAGATTTTTGTATGAAGTAATATATTAAATACCAACAACATCCGACTAGTGACCAACTGCAGACGGGAGACCTAGAGAGAAGTTGAAGGTAGAGACCGAAGGGTGAAAGCACATGCAAGAGTCGATGTTAAAAAACAGCTTGCAAGTCCACCAAGGATTCAAGAGAAAGAATCCAAGGAGCTAAAGAAAATCTCACTTTAGACCCCTGAGGAACTCGGTTAAGAAACAGAGCTAGTCTCTGTTTTTTTTTGTCCGCAGTAAATACATAAAAAAAAACTTATTTTTTTTAAAAAAACTGTTGACACATTTAAAAGTTAGAGTAATATTAAATATACCAAGGGTAACCGACTAGTGACCACCTGCAGACGGAAGATCTAGAGAGAAACCAGAGGAAGAGACCGAAGGGTGAAAGCACGTGCAAGAGTCGATGTTAAAAAACAGCTTGCAAGTCCACCAAGGATTCAAGAGAGAGAATCCAAGGAGCTAAAGAAGTTCTCACTTTAGACCCCTGAGGAACTCGTTTAAGAAACAGAGCTAGTCTCTGTTTTTTTTTGGCTTGCAAAAGGCTAAATAATCATTAATATCCAATAATTATGACATTCACTAGATCTAAAATCATATGTACTATTGGGCCTGCAAGCAGCTCACCGATAATTTTAAAAAAACTTCATACTGCTGGGATGAATGTTGCAAGAATTAATATGTCTCATGCTACTCACAGTAGTGCTAAACAAATTATTGAAAATATAAATAAAATCAATAAAGAGAAAAATAATAAATTATCTGAGATTGGAATTCTTCTAGATACACAAGGACCAGAAATTAGAACTGGAGATACTTCACTTCCAATTGATTTAAAAGTTGGCGATAAAGTTACATTGACTGTTCGCGATGAAGTTGATGTAGAAACATCTTCAATAAAAGTTAACTATAAAGGATTAATTCACAGTGTTGATGTTGGTTCAAAAATATCAGTAGATAACGGATTGATAAGCTTTAAAGTTCTTTCAAAACAATCAGAAAATTTAATATGTAAAGTTGTTCATGGTGGTAAAGTTGGCTCAAAAAGACATGTCAATCTACCTGGAGTAAGGTTAGATATGCCATCAATAACCTCAAAAGATATGAAAGATATAAATTTCGGAATTAAAAATAATGTGGATTTTATTGCTGCTTCGTTTGTAAGAAATAAAAAAGATTTAGAAGTTCTTGACAAAATGCTTTCTAAAAAAAAATCAACATCTAAGATAATTGCAAAAATTGAAAATCAAGAAGGCCTAGACAGCATTGACGAGATCTGTGAATTAGCATGGGGAATAATGGTTGCAAGAGGTGACTTGGGTATTGAGACAAGCTTAACTGATTTACCTAATATTCAACGAAAGATAATGTTTTCATGTGCAAAATGGGGTAAAAGATCAATTGTAGCCACTCATCTTCTAGAATCAATGATTAACAATCCAACACCAACTAGAGCGGAAGTAACTGACGTTGCTAATGCAGTATATGAAGGAGCTGATGCTTTAATGCTTTCTGGAGAAACAAGTATAGGTAAGCATCCTGTAGAGTGTGTAAAATTTTTAAAGTCAATTTCTAAGAAAACTGAAAAGTTCAAAACCCTTGGCTATGAAAAAGAATTAATTACTAATTCAGACTGGGAGTCAATTGCAGTCGCTGCAAAAAATTTAAGTGAATCAATTAGAGCTGATGGAATAATCGCAGTCACAAGAACAGGCGATACAGCAAATTTTATTTCCAATGCCAAACCTAAAGATATTCCAATATTTACATTTACTAATAATCTTAATACTTTAAAACAGCTTTCATTAATTGGTTCTTCAATACCTTTTTATGTAGAAAGGCTAAATAATCATGATAAAACATTAGATCACATTAAAAAAACATTGAAGATTTATTATAAAAAAAGGAAGTCTTTAAAGCTTGTAATGGTTTCAGGAATATTTTCTGAAAAACATTCTGAGGCGATTCAAATTATTAACTTTTAGGTCGCTAGTAATTAGTTTTAATTGTTACAATATAAATATAATTATTAATAAATAGGGAATAATGTTTGTCGCTTTAGATTGGATAATCGTAGGTATTTATTGTGTTGGGATAATTTCTTTAGCTACATACATATCAAGAAAAAAATCAGGTACCGAAAGAAGTGCCGAAGATTATTTTCTTGCAGGCAGATCATTACCATGGTGGGCCATAGGCGCCTCATTAATCGCTGCTAATATTTCAGCAGAACAAATTATCGGAATGTCTGGACAAGGTTTTATTGTTGGCATGGCTATTGCTGTATGGGAATTAACTGCTGCTATTGCGTTGATTGTAATGGCAAAGTTCTTTTTACCTTTGTTCTTAGAAAAAAAAATATATACGATGCCTCAATTTTTAGAACAAAGGTTTGATAAAAGGGTTAGTTTAGTTCTTTCATTTTTTTGGTTAATTGTATATATATTTATTAACTTAACATCCGTTCTCTGGTTAGGATCTCTTGCAATTAATGCGCTCACTGGATTAGATCTTTTTTATGGCTTGATAATATTGGCTCTCTTTTCTCTAGCATATTCTTTATCTGGAGGATTGAAGGCTGTTGCAATGACAGATGTTGTTCAGGTCGTTCTTTTAATTTTTGGAGGATTAGCAGTCTCATTTATTGCTTTGAATATAATCTCAGAATCTTCAGGAGTTTTTGAGGGATTAAGGATTGTTATGAATGAAATGCCAGAAAAGTTCGATATGGTTTTATCTAAAGATAATCCTTCATACAAAGATTTGCCAGGTATATGGATATTACTTGGGTTAGGGGTTTGGATTGGTCATTTTTTCTACTGGGGCTTTAATCAATATATTACTCAAAGAGCACTTGGTGCAAAAAATATAAAAGAAGCTCAAAAGGGAGTGATGTTTGCTGCATATCTGAAATTACTTATGCCAATAGTAATTGTGCTTCCGGGAATATGTGCCGCTATTCTTTTTCCTGTTCTTGAAAAATCTGACCAAGCTTATCCTACAATGATGTCTTTATTGCCTAGTGGTCTATTAGGTTTAACCTTTGCAGCATTAATAGCAGCTATTGTTTCTTCATTGGCATCTATGAGCAATAGCATAAGTACAATATTTACAATGGATATATATAGATATTTCAAGGGAAACGAAGTATCTCAATTTAATTTAATAAAAGTTGGAAGAATAACTGTTGTTGTTTCACTCATTATTGCAGCTTTAATTGCAAAACCGCTTCTCGGCAGCTTTGAATCAATTTTTCAATATATACAAAATTTCACTGGCTATTTTTCTCCAGGAATTGTGGTGATTTTTTTAGTTGCTTTATTTTGGAAAAAAGCTACTTCATTATCAGTTTTAATAGCGGCATTGATTTCTCTATTTGGGTCAATACTAATAAGTATCCAATTTCCTGAATTGCCATATATACATAGGATGACAATTGTATTTGTGTTGTCTGCAGTAGGTTGCTGGTTAACTTCCTTCTTGCAAGGTTACAAGAATCAAGAAAAAGCAATAAATTTAAATAATATTAATTTTTCAACATCAAGAGCTTTTAATATCAATATTCTGATCGTAGTTGTAGTTCTTGGAATTATATACACAACATTTGCATAAATTTATGAAAAAGTTATTTGTTTTAATTATATTTAGTTCCTGTATATCTGCTCAGGTTGATTGGTCTAACCCAAATGCTTGCGAACTACCAAATCAATCTGATTTAACAAATAGAATTTTAAAAAATATGACTTTAGAGCAAAAAGTTGGACACGTTATTATGCCTGAAATTAATAGTGTTACACCTGAGGAAGTTAAAAAATATCAATTTGGGACAATTCTTAATGGGGGAGGAGGTTTTCCAAATCAAAATAAAAATAGCTCCGTTCAAGACTGGAAAAATCTTAGTAAAAATTATTATGAAGCATCTCCGATCATAGATGGAGTAAAGGTTCCTATTTTATGGGGAACTGATGCGGTCCACGGACATAACAATGTAATTGGAGCAACAATTTTTCCTCATAATATAGGACTTGGTGCCACTAGAAATGAAGTTTTAGTGAGAAAAATAGGAAATGCTGTTGCTAAAGAAGTCGCATCTACAGGGATTATTTGGACATTTGCACCCACTGTAGCTGTTCCAAAAAATGATCTATGGGGCCGAACTTATGAGGGTTTCTCTGAAAATACTGATTTAGTATCAAGTTTAGGAACAAGTTTTATTATTGGTTTACAGGGAGAAAGTGAATCATTTTTAGATGAAGATCATATCCTAGCAACTGTAAAACACTTTGTTGGTGATGGTGGAACAAAGAATGGTATTGATCAAGGTAATACCATCATTGATGAGTTATCACTTAAAGAGGTTCATGCTAAACCTTACTATACTGCTATAAACGAATGTGCACTTTCAATAATGGCCAGTTTTAATTCATGGAATGGCAAAAAGATGCACGGAAATAAATATTTATTGACTGAAGTTTTAAAATCTCAAATGGGCTTTAATGGATTTATAGTTGGAGATTGGAATGGTCATGGTCAAATTCCTGGTTGCGAGGATAATAATTGCCCTGATGCTCTAATTTCGGGTGTTGACATTTATATGGTACCAACTGAATGGGAGTCACTATATTTTAATACACTTGAACAAGTTAGAAATGGAGTCATTCCAATTGAAAGATTAAATGATGCAGTTCAAAGAATTTTGATAGCAAAAGAGCACCTTGGTTTATTTAACCAAAGAATACCTCACAATTATAATAAAAACTTTTTGGGCAGCAAAGATCATAGAATGCTTGCAAGACAGGCTGTTCGCGAATCATTAGTACTATTAAAAAATCAAAATAATAATCTGCCAATGAATCCAAATAAAAAATATCTCATTGTTGGTAAAATGTCTCAGCAAATTGAAAATCAAATGGGAGGTTGGACAATTACATGGCAAGGCAAATCATGGGAAGGTGTTAATTTATCAAATGAAGATTTTCCAAATACTCAAAGCATTTATGATTCTTTATCAAACTTCATCATACAAAATGGTGGAAGTGTTGAATATTCAAAAGATGGTTCTTATAAAAATAAACCTGATACAGTGATTTTCGTATATGGTGAAACTCCTTATGCTGAAGGTGAGGGTGATATCGTTAATCTTAATTTTTCTAAAAATAACCAAAATCTTTTAAGAAAAATGAGGATGTTTCAAAAAAATAACATATCAGTAGTTTCGTTATTCATATCAGGCAGACCTTTGATTGTTGATAATGAAATTAAATATTCAGATTCATTTGTGTCTATATGGCTACCTGGCACAGCTGTTGAGGGGATAAATGATGTAATTTTTAGTAATAAAGATGGATCAATAAATTATGACTTTAAAGGGAAGCTTTCATTTTCATGGCCTAGTAAAACATCTAATAATCCGCTTAATGAAAAGGATGAAGATTATCTCCCTTTATATAAATATGGCTATGGATTGACTTATAAGCATCTAGATGAATAATGCCCTGCTAGTAGATCTCGGTGGAACAAATATGCGTTATGCCGTTGCAAAAGAATTTGATGATGATCTATGTGAAATAAATAAAATTCAGTTTAATCAGAGTAATTTTAATTGCTTTATTGAAAAAATAATAAACGATCAAAAGATAAACATTTTAATCATTTCAGTTGCAGGCCCAAAAATTAATAATTCAATTTCTATGACTAATAGAAATTTTTTAATCGATGCTGATGTTATTAAAAAAAAGTTTAATCTTGATGATTGTATTTTGCTGAATGACTGGGAAGCAATTGCATATAGTTTTAGTTATGTTTCAAGCAGCATAGATTTTATAAAAGAAGGAAATAAATTTAATAACACAAAATTATTTATTGGCCCTGGTACTGGACTTGGAGCATCAATATCCATAGACAACAAAATTGTTATTCCTACAGAAATTGGTAATACAACAAATACAAGTTTTTCACTAAAAAAAAATTATAGTGTAAATTTGGATGATTACAGAACACTCGAAAGTCTTGTTTCAGGTTCTGCAATTTCATCTATTTATAAATTAATCACAAATAAAGAAATATCCTCTGAAGAAATATATAAAAAATTTATTAAAAAAGATGAGATTGCAACTGATGTCATTAAAGGGTTTATAAAATCATTATCAGAAACTCTTTCAGATCTAGCCTTGACATTTTTACCAGGTGATGGAATTTTTTTAGCTGGAAGTTTAATGCGTAGAATTTATCCAGATATCAATAAAGAAGAATTTATAAACACATTTATGGATATTAAGAGCAATACTCACAAGGAAATATTAGAAAAGATATCTATTGGTGTAATAACTAAGGAAAGAACTCCTCTTTATGGTAATTTCCATTTGTTTAAGTCAAAGTTTTAAAGATAACTTTCCTTGTGAGTTTTTAATGTAGTCATTTGATATAAAAATAAATAACAATTTATAAATATTGAACTTTGTGTATAATTTGTCACAATTATGGCTGATAAAAAACAAACTAAAGTTTACTTAATACCAGAAAGCGAATCCCGTGATAGTCACACCTATCATTACACTGCGATTAAGACTAGAAAGTTTACTCTTGAAAACAAGAAAATGAGACTTAAGAAATTTAATCCTGTAAAAAGAGTTCATGAATGGTTTGTAGAAGCAAAATTGCCTCCTCATAACTAATCTTTTGTTAGTCTTATAACGGTAGATGAAATATCATCCCTGAAAACATTTTCATCAATACCTGTGCATCGATCCTCAATAATGTCAGGCACTTTTAGATCATCAAGAGATATAAACTTTTTTTGAACCTTTCTGCCAAATACAAGAAAATTTATATTATGATCATTGAATCTTTGAATGTGTTCCATCATGTTTTCATAACTGTCATAGAATTTTTCATCAAAAACCCTCATCAACGTATCAGCACCAATGATAAAAACTGAATTCGGAAACATTTTAGCTTTCTCGCTAAATCTTCCTGCTGAGGTGAGCATCCAACTTTCCTCATTTTTAAATTGCTCTATGGTCCTTTTAATTTCGTAAAATGTTAAAGGCGGTTTGTCAGCATTTTTTGCACATATCTCAAATGTAGTGTGCATTCCTGTTTTCTTTTCTGCTAACTCTTTCATCTTTAAATGACCTTCATGAAGTGGATTAAAAGATCCTGGGAATATCAACTCTGGATTACTTTTATTATTTGAAATATAGCCAATTTTATTATTAAATAATTTCTTCCAAGACTTCTCAGCATTAATTTGTTTTATCTTAATATTTTCGTCTATCTCTGGAAGATCGAATTCAAAATTACACGAACTTGCTAAAAGACTAATTACACAATTGGTAATTAATTCTTCTTCCTCTTCACGTGTCCTTTTACCTTTCTCTAAAAGACATTCAAGATACTTAGTATAGTTATAACTCTGAACAACAATAAAAAATTTGTGTTCACCTTTTTTTTCATAAGTTGTTGCTAAGCTTGCTGTTATTGCAATACCCAAAAGATGCTTTGTTTTTGAAGCTGAATCAATTTGTTTTGATTTTTTAAAAGCATTTGCTGCCATACTTAAACAAGTATCAAGAGAGCAGTAGTGATCTGGTTTTTTACTTAAAAAATCATCCATCGATTCCTTAGAGTAAGGTATATAAGATTCTAAAATAGTATTACTCGCACCTGGCACCTTTAATAATGCTGAAATAGCATTAGTGCCACCACCACTTGAAACTATCGTAAGCTTAAATGGAGACGAATGAATTTTATTAATAATGTCTATAGATTTTTTCAATTAGTTGAACTTAAATACAAATATTTTAACCTATTATCAATCATTCATTGCTAGAATAAATTAATGAACATAAAGAAAAGATTATTTTATTCTCTATTCTTATTCTTTGCTACTGAACTTTATTCAGATGCTATTAATAAAGTCATTTATGCATCATGGGACAAACCTGATGTTGAATTATTATATTCATTACCAAAAGAAATAAATGAGAATACTAGAGTTTTATTTATTATTCATGGAAATTCACGAGATGCTGAGAGTAGTTTAAAACAGTGGAAAGATATATCGATAAATAAAAATATTATTTTGATTGCGCCTCATTTTGTAAAATCAAGTTATCCTAATTTTTGGACTTTGCAAATGGCAAAATCATCAGGAAAAATGCTAAATGATCAGTCAAATAATCTTAAAAATTCGTTGTCATATTTTTTTACTTATTTTCAAAATAAATTAAATCTTAAAACTCAAACTTATTCTGTATTTGGATACTCAGCTGGCTCTCAATTCACTCACAGGTATTTATTACTTAGCCAGGATAAAAAAATTGAAAAAGTTGTTCTTGGTGGCGCTGGTTGGTATACATTCTTAAATAATGAGCCGTTTCCATATGGTATAAAAAATTTAGCCCTTAATAATGATAAGTATGAAAAGTTTCTATCTACAAAAGTTTTATTTCTTCTTGGTGAGTATGATAATGATCCTAATGATATTGATTTGAATAAGAGCAGGGGCGCAATGAGACAAGGCGAAAATAGGTATGAGAGAGCTAAAAATTATTTTAATAGTTTAGTTATTTTTAGTGAAAAAAATAGTATTCCATTTAGATGGAGATATAAAGTTATTCCAGAGTTAGAACATAATGCTATTGAAATTAAAAAATATGCAGCTAATTTTCTTTTGGATGAACTTGATTATTAAATTTAAAGAGTATTCTGCTCAATAAAATTTTCTGCCTTTTTGAATATCGTTGATTTTCTTTCTTTATTCATTTTTTCAAGAGACCTTGTCATTACTGCTAATCTTGGATTAGATTCAAAAAATTTAATATTTTTATTAACAAATCTCCAATACAAACCATCAACAATGTCACACCACTCACCTTTCTTATAGTTTGACATTCTTAACATGTAACTCGAACCACAAATATAAGGTTTGGTAGAAAAGATGCCACCATCAGCATAAGAACCCATCCCATAAACATTTGGTACCATAACCCAGTCGTATGAGTCTATGTACATTTCCATAAACCATTTATACATTTCATTAGGATTAACGCCACAAAGATTCATTAGGTTGGAAATTATCATCAATCTATTGATATGATGTGAGTAAGCAAATTCTCTTGATTCGTTAATAGCATCATCCAAAGGCGGTATTGTTGTCTTTCCGTCATACCAGTTTTGATTTAGTTTTAATTTATGTGACCAATAATTAAGAGTTTTATATTTAGGCATATTTTCCCAATACACGCCTCTAATAAACTCTCTCCAACCTAGGATTTGTCTTATAAAGCCCTCAACAGAGTTAATTGGTATTTGTCCATCAGATTCATAAAATTTTTCTTCTGCTTTTTCAATACATATTTTTGGATCTAGCAAGCCACAATTTAGATAAGGTGAAAGAAGAGAATGGAACATAAAAGTACTATCTTTATTAATAGCATCCTGAAACGGTCCATAATTTTCAAAATATCTTTCAAGAAAATCATCTAATAATTTCTCTGCTTCCTTATAAGTTACAGCCCAATTAAAATTTTCTAAAGTTCCATACGAACTTGGAAAACATTCTTCAACATCAACCATAGAGTCAAATGTAATTTGATTTGTCTTAATTGTTTTTCTTTTTGGAATTTCAATTTTTAGCTGACTTACTCCTTTACGGTTGTCTTTATCAAAATTCCACTTATCACCAATAGGTTTATTATTATCATCCATAAAAATATCATATTTTTTTCTTAGCCAACGATAATAATATTCTTGAATTCTTGTTTTTTTATCTGAGGCCCAGTCAGAAAAATCCTCTGAGTGTGATATAAATTTTTTATCCTTTAAGACCTCAAGTTCAATATTATTTGATTGTGAAAAAAATAATAAATCTTTATATGTATTAAAATCAGATGGTTTAGAGACAGTAATTTTATTGAACTTATGTTCATCACAAACAGCCTTTAAGTATTCATCCAAAATTACCTTAGTCTTCTGAATTTTCTTATGAATAACATTTTCATGCTTAAAATCATTTAATATATTTCTAAGACCTGAAACGAGAAGAGTAATTTTTTGTTTATGATGTTTTATTTCATAAAATGTATCAAGAGGTTCATAAAATAAGTAATAATCACCATTTTTAGGATTTTTTAGAACAGGATTATCTTTAGATAATTGATCAATAAAAATAATATTTAGATTTTTCATTAACAAAATTTGGGCTTTTAAAAATGTTTATTTTACATACTTTTCAGCAAGATTATTTATAATTTAAATTATGAATAATATAAAGTGTTTTTCCTTAATTTTATTTTTTTTAGTCTCTTGTAGTTCTAGTGATCATCAATTAATAGAAGGAAATAAATTAATCACACCACAATATGAGTTTTCTGCTGAGTTTTTTGAATGTAATTTAAATGAGGGTTATACCTTATTAAATTTAGAATCTTTTATCTCTAGTCTTACTAGATCAAAATCAAGTATTGATGAAAATATTTATGATGTAGGTGTTTTTTTTCCTAATTCAGATTTTGAAAATAAATTTATGATAAATCTAAAAAATTATTCTAGTAAGAATATTTATGAACTTTTTTTGAATGAGATTAGTACAAGAGGATTTGATCAAATAGCATCTTGTAACTTCGAACAAAATAACTTTAAAGGCTTGTCATTGATATCTTCAATAGCTGAAAATGATAAATCGTCACATTATGTAGAAATTTTAAGATGTGTTTATAACAACGGCTTTAATTATGGCTCTTTTAGAGTTGCAATTGACAGATTTAATATAACAATGGAAGCATTAGATATTCCATATGAGGCACTTTATCTTGTAAAAAATGATGATGATGGTGAATTCACTTGGATAAATAATTTCTATGTTGATAACTATTCAGATTTAATAAGTTCAGAATGGATTTCAATGCAAGTAGCTGAAGACATAAAACAAGAGTTTAGTGAAAATGCAAAGTGTGTTGATGCTAAATCATATGACGTCTTTTATATTTTATAAACATATTAAAAATAAAGAGCATAATAGACACTTTTTCTTTATAATCACTCGTTCAATTGCGGGTGTGGTGTTAACGGCTAGCACAATAGCCTTCCAAGCTATTGGTACGGGTTCGAATCCCGTCACCCGCTCCAATTTCAAAAAAAAAGCAGGTAATTTTACCTGCTTTTAAGACCCAGGGGATATGAATTAAGAGGATATTCGAAGGTCTACATTTATATGACAATCAATTTACTTAAAAGTTCAGAGGTTTTAATAAAAAAATACAAACATGAACCTAAAATTAAAAAAGATCCAAAAGGCAACCTATCATGACTGAAGCCTTTAAAAAAAACATAATATAAGCAACCAATCATAGAACCAAAAAATACTATATAAGATAGAGAAAATGGTCCAAAAATTGAACCAATTCCAGCAAATAAAATAAAATCTCCACCACCAATACCATCTTTTTTATAAATTAGTTTAAATATAAAATTTATGATCCAAAGTGATATATAACCAAAAAATATTCCAAAAAAAGAAAAAAATATAGGAGTTTTAAAATAGAATAATAAATACTCATCAATAAATAACCCGAAAACACTGTTTGAAATTATTCCAGTAAATATGAGAGCCAAATTAAGAGAAAAAGGTAAAAAATAATATCTTAAGTCTAAAAAAAATAATGCATAGAACAAAAATAAAATTAATATTAAAAAAGCTAAATTTACACCCTTACCATAAAAACCTAATAAAATTATTCCAATTGTGAGAAAAAATATTTCGGTTATTGGATAAAAAATTGAAATTTTTGAGTTACATGAACTACATGAGCCTCGTTGAAGTAAGTATCCTATTATAGGAATTAGGTGTAAAACATCGATTGGTTTCTTACATGTAGGGCAAAATGATCTTGGAAATAATAAATTTATGTCATTTTTTTTATTCTCTGGATTTAGTCTTGATATGGTAGCTGCAGCAAAACTTCCTATTGATAAAAAAATTATTGATACAAGAAGAATTTCAATAAAATTCAAATAATTTAAATCAAAAATATAAGTGTTATAGATATTAAGCAATTTGTTACTTTCTAGTAATATAAAAACAAAAAATTAGAAGGAGTAAAGCAGGTAGGGCGTAAGCACCAATTATTAATAATTTATCTAACATTTATATTTCCAGAAGCCAAAGAGTCAACTCTTCTAAAATCTCCATAACCATAATAAGTATCTTCAATGAACATAATTGTTTGTAGACATGTTAGTGGAAGTGTTATTTTTGTTATATAGTTCATGTTTTTTAATTCATCATTGATTTTTTCATCAATTGAAAACTCAAACTCTAACATATCAGGATACCATTGATGGTGAAGTCTCTTTGCAAGGGTAGCTTCTTCTAGATTCATTTTAAAATCTATTATATTTAAAATAGATTGAAACACTGCTGAAATTATACGAGCACCACCAGGACTCCCAGTTGTAAAAAATAATTCATTATTTTTTAGGACTATTGTAGGAGTCATTGAGCTTAATGGTCTTTTATATGGTGCAATCGCATTTGCATCTGCACCAAGAAGGTTGAATTGGTTAGGCACACCTGGAGCTGCTGAAAAATCATCCATTTCGTTATTCATTAATATACCAGTACCTTTAATGACAACTTTAGAACCAAATGTTGAATTTAAGGTATACGTCATGGAAACAACATTCCCTTCTTCATCAACTACAGAAAAATGAGTAGTTTCGTGGCTTTCCTTGTCTAAAAATTTTCCAGGATAGATATCATTTACTGGAGTCGACCGTCCAATATCAATATTATTATTTATTTCAGCTGCATATTCTTTACTTGTTATTTTCTCAACAGGCACATCATAAAAATCAGGATCCCCTAGGTATTTTGATCTATCTGAATAAGCATACTTCATTACCTCAGCAAGAAGATTTATATAGTTAGTTGAATTATGACCTATATTTTTTAAATCGTATTTTTCGACAATATTTAACATCTGAATAACATGTAATCCACCAGAGGAGGGAGGGCCCATTGTTATTATTTGTGTATCTCTGTAATTTGCAATCAGTGGCTTTCTCCAAATAGGATTATATTTTTTGAGGTCATCTTCTGTTATCAAACCATTATTTTTCTTCATTTCACTAGCAATTTTTTCTGCAATTTGTCCTTCATAAAATCCTTCTCTTCCTTGAGAAGCAATAATCCTCAAGGTATTTGCAAGATCTTTTTGAATAAGAAGTTTGTCTTTAAAATTTGGATAATGTCTTTGAAATATTTTCTTTGTTTCAGGAAATATAGATAACGCCTCACTATAATTAAAAAGTATATCTCCTAAAAAGGAAGTTATTTTAAAACCATTTTCAGCAAAATAAATTGCATCTTCTAAAAGTTCATTCCATGGTAATGATCCAAATTTTTGATGCACGTCCCATAATCCGGCAACTGTTCCTGGGACACCGCTAGCAAGATACCCAAGTGTTGAAAGATTCATATCATTAAACAAACCATCTTCCGTTAAATACATATCTCTTGTCGACATTTGAGGTGCCTTTTCTCTAAAATCAATTGAGTATGGCTTTTGAGTTTGACTATCATAGATAACCATAAAACCACCCCCACCAATATTACCTGCTCTTGGCAATACAACCGCAAGGGTAAAGGCAATAGCAATAGATGCATCATAGGCATTTCCACCACGACTAAGAATTCTTTCGCCAACTGCAGTAGCAAGAAAATGTTGAGTTGAAACCATACCATTTTTACTAGAAGCTAATTCTTTTTGAGCAGGCTCATAGCCAAGTGAATTGAGGTATGCAATAGGTTCAATCGCATAGAAATTCTTTGACAGAAATAATAAAAATAATATAAGAATTTGGTTTAGTTTATTTGAAATCTTCATTAGCTATATTTTTAGCCCACTTATAGTTAGCTTTACCATTTGGTGCTCTTTCAACATTGCTAACAAATATTATTTTTTTTGGTAGTTTATAACTTGCAATAAATGATCTAGTCTTGTTTATTAAGGAATTTTGATCAATTTCGATATTTTCTTCAAGTGAAACAACAGCTACAACTTTTTGACCAAATTTTTCATCTTCAACACCAACAACAAGACAATCAAATACTTCTTTATTTCTTTTGATAGCTTCTTCAACCTCTTCAGGATAGATTTTTTCTCCAGCTGAATTAATACAATTACTTCCTCTTCCAAGCAAGGTGATTGTCCCATCTTCCTCTAATTTAGCGTAGTCACCTGGGAAACTGTATCTCACTCCTTCTACTTCTCTAAAAGTTTCTGCAGATTTTTTTTCATCTTTATAGTAACCAACGGGCACAAGACCACTTGTGCCAATTAAGCCTATTTTTTCAGAACCTGGTTGAAGAATTTCTCCATCATCAGCAATAATTATTACTCCTGGGTTTATAGAAAATTTTGCTGTTTTTGGTGGATTATCTCGTGTTGAAACTGAGCTTCCCATTCCACCTTCTGTCGACCCCATTGTATCCATTAGTTGCATATCATGATGTTCTAATAATCCTTTCTTAATTTCTTCACTCCACATAACGCCGCTAGAAATTATCACTTTTACACTATTGAGATCATATGGTTTATTTGCTTCTTTAGCTCTATCTAGTGCATCAAGCATAGGCTTTGCAAAGGCGTCACCCACAATAACTATGTTTGTAGTTGAAGTTTTTTCAACCTGAGCCCATAACTGATCTGGATCAAATCCAAGATTTCTTGAAGTTATTGCAGTCCCTCCAAGTAAAAGAGGTAGAAATGCTCCTAACCACATACCGGTTCCATGCATCAATGGACAGCCTACAAGACTTTTTATAAATGTATTATTTTCTTTAAAGTTATTAATTTGTGATTCTAAGTTATTAATATCCTCAGGTACGTCATATCCCATAGCCTTAAGAGTTCTAAAAAGGAAAACTAAAAACTCTCCTTGCTTATACATAACTCCTTTAGGCATTCCAGTTGTGCCTCCGGTGTACAACATATAAATAGTATTAGGATCTCTATGTATTCTATTCATTGGATCATTAACTTCTAGTAACTCCTCAAACTTAAGAGCACTCTCAAAGTGAGATTTTGTCCCATCATTAATTTCAATCCATGCTTTTACGTTTGGGAGAGAATCTGATATTTCTTTAATTCTTTCGCTGTAGCAAGCATGATAAAAAACAGCTTCTGAATCTGAGTTATCCAATAAATAAATTAATTCCTCTGCAACATATCTGTAATTTACATTTATAGGGACTCCACCAATTTTAAAAATTGCATTTTGTCCAATAAGATATTCATTAGAATTATTCAGATATAACCCAGCTTTAGAATTTTCTTTTAGGCCAGCACTGGATAATGCTGAGGCAATTTTACTTGACTTAAGATCATAATCTTTCCAAGAAATTACTTCATCGCCACATATCAAAGCATCATTATTTGGAACAATATCTGCAATCATTTCCCAAACAGAAGCAAAATCCAGATTCATACTAATCTCCTCTATAAATTTATAACTTAAATGTTTTATATCTAATAAATATAGTATCGTTATAATAATATTTATAAAAGAAAAATATATTTTGTTAATACAAAAATGAATAATCCTGACAAATTATTTGAAGAAATCACGATAGAACTAACCGCAAAAGGCCAACTCTTTGAAACACGTGAGTATAAGGATAAGTTTGGTCAACTATCTAAAGAGTATGCAACTTTTCCAGAAAATCTAAAAGGTTATTTTGATTTTGGATTACTGCATGCCGAAAAAGAATTTATAGTTTACGAATCAGAACGTTATACATTTAAAGAGACAATTTCAAAATCAGCACAAGTTGCAAATGCTCTAATAGAGGAGGGAATAAAAAAGGGAGATCGTGTTGCAATATGTATGCAAAATAATCCTGAATTTATATTTGCTTATATGGGAATTGTTAGTATTGGTGCTGTTTGTGTTCCCTTAAACTCATGGTGGGTTGCTGATGAAATTACTTATGCTTTAGAGCATTGTGATGCAAAGCTTATTTTTGGAGATCAAAGAAGATTAAAAGGTCTAGACGATTTGAAAATAACAAAGATCATAACAAGCTATACACCTGATAATAAGTTTATGTCTATTTCCGAGTTCATTAATGATCATTCTGATGAATGGCCTGAGGTAGATATCTCAAGAGATGATTTTGCAACAATTTACTATACCTCTGGATCTACTGGGAAACCTAAGGGAGTTCTTTCATCACAAAGAGGCATAATTTCAACAATATTTAGTTTTGCATGTATCTCAACGATATTAAGTCAAAGGGAAGAAAGAATGGGTAATGAATTCTCTCCTCTAACAGGATCAGAGCTAGCGATCTTACTTTGCGTTCCTTTATTTCATGTTACTGGAAGTCATGTATCTTTTTTAATGTCGATCCTTGTCGGAAGAAAGATTGTCATGATGAAAAAATGGGATGCAGGCGAAGCGCTTAAATTGATTAATGATGAAAAAGTAACAGACATTACTGGTGTCCCAACTCAAACCTGGGAATTATTAAACCATCCTGATAAAGATAAATATGACCTTACATCACTTAAGGTACTTGGGGGCGGAGGTGGTCCAAGACCAGCAGAACATGTAAAACAATTAGATGAAAACTTTAAAGGCAGGCCTGGGATAGGATATGGTCTAACAGAGACAAACGCCCTTGGAACACTTGCAGGTGGGGATGAATATATTTCTAATCCATCAACTGCAGGAAGAGTTGTACCACCTGTTACTGAAATAAAAATAATAGATAGTAAATGGAATGAGGTACCACTTGGAGAAATAGGTGAAATTGCAATCAAATCTGAATCAAACATGATCGGCTACTGGAAAAATGATGCAGCAACTAAAGAATGTGTGAATGAGGCTGGTTGGTTTAAGTCTGGTGATATGGGCAAATTTGAAGGACCTCTTTTATATATAGTAGATAGGATTAAGGATATGGTAATTAGAGGTGGTGAAAATATTGCATGCCCTGAAGTTGAAAATGCAATATATGATCATCCTGATGTTTTAGAGGCAAGTGTTTTTGGAATTCCTGATCAAAGACTGGGAGAAATTTTATGCTCAGCAGTAGTCTTAAGAGAAGGATCTAAACTTAATAAAGATGATTTAGTAAACTTTTTATCTGACAAATTGGCAGCATTTAAAATTCCAGCTCTCATTAAATTCATGGATTCAAATCTTCCTCGAGTAGCATCTGGGAAATTTGATAAACCAGCTTTAAGAAAAATGTTTATTGATAAATAAATATTTTATTTTTTCTCTTTAAAAAGCATCAAAAAAGAGTGAAAATGATTAACCGGTGCTTTATTTATGAATGAGAATTTACTAGTTGTTGAAGACGAACCAGATATTCGTAAGAACCTAGAATATAATTTAGGCCGTGAAGGATTTAAAGTGTTAGCTGTTGGTTCTTTAAATGACGCTAATCAAAAAATAAATAACAATAACTTTGAATTAATAATTTTAGATTTAATGTTGCCTGATGGATCTGGATTAGATCTATGTAAACAGATAAAAAACAATATTCAGACAGAAGCGATTCCAATTATTATATTAACCGCAAAAGATGATGAAGTTGACAAACTTTTGGGTTTTGAGCTGGGTGCTGATGATTATGTCACTAAGCCTTTTAGTGTAAAAGAGTTAATCTTAAGAATTAAAGCTGTTCTAAAAAGAAGTCATAAAAAGAAAGATCTCGTTGAGGTAGAGAGAAAGTTTGGTGATTTGGTAATCGATGTCGATTCACATGAGGTTCACGTAAACTCTGAACAAATAATACTTACGGCTCTTGAATTTCGTCTATTAAGACAGCTTGTAGATAATCGAGGAAGAGTACAATCAAGAGATCACTTACTATCTGAAGTGTGGGGATACAATGTAGAGGTTACAACTAGAACAGTTGATACTCATATAAAAAGATTAAGAGAGAAGCTTGGCTCAATGGGTAAATATGTCCAAACCATAAGAGGTGTTGGATATAAATTTTCTAGAACTCCAGACTAAGATAATAAATGCTTTTTAGATTGAGAATATTTATAGTAGTATTTATATCAATAGGTATTGGCGTTCTTTTTTCTTACCTAATAAGTAAAAATGCAGATCTCTCAAATTTATTTCTAATCCCCGCCATATTAATAACAACATTAATTATCTCTACAATTTTTAGTAATCTTACATATAAAAATATATCAACTTTAGAGGCTTTAACATCTCAAATCGCAAAAGGAAGCACAAAAAAGAAATTTATTAAGGCCTTAAGAAAAGATACAGGCGAATTTGGTAATGTAGCTAAAGGTATTTCAGAAATATCAGAAAATTTAAAAAATAATATTAATTTAATTGGCAAACAAAGAGATCAATTTGGTTCTGTTCTTGATGATCTAGGGGAGGGTATTGTTGTAACAGATAGTAATGGAGTTATAACATTTGAAAATGATCAATTCTCACAAATCCTTAATCTCAAAAGTAAACATGAAGATAATATAAAAGATCTAGGCATTAAATCTATTGAGTATCTGTACAGAAGATCAAAAAAGAAAAAAAAAGCAGATATAGAGTTTGAAATTGAATTAAATGATAATTCTATAAGGTGGGTCTTAGCAACAATAAATCAAAGTAAGAATACAAGAGAAAATATTTTAGTAGTTCATGATATTACTCAATTAAGAAGCTTGGATTCTATGCGAAGGGATTTTATTTCAAATTTATCACATGAGTTAAGGACACCAATTAGTGTCATTAGAGCAAATTCTGAAACTCTTATTGATAGCGCACTAGAAGATAAGAATCAGGCAAAAATATTTGCAAAAGCAATACTTCATAATGCTGAAAGATTGACCGACATGGTCTCATCTTTGCTGGATTTATCGAGAATTGAATATGGTGAGCTTAAACTTAATTTTGAGGAAATTGATTTGAATAGATTTTTTGAAAAATTTACTCAATCAATTTTAAGTTTATCAAAGAAAAAAAATATAGATATTAAGTATTTACCAAATCATAAAGGTTCTGTAAGTGCAGATTTTCAAGCATTTGAAAGAATTATGAATAATTTAGTTGATAATGCTATCAAATATTCTGAAAGTGGATCTGAAATAACAATATCAACATCAAATGAGGGTAGCGATTATGTTAGAGTTGCCATTGAAGATAATGGAGAGGGCATATCACCAGAGGATCGAGATCACATTTTTAGTAGATTTTTTAGAACAGCTTCTGCAAGAGCTACTGATAACCAAGGTAGCGGACTTGGGCTTGCTATAGTAAAACATCTTGTAAATAACCTTAATGGTGAAGTCGGACTAGAATCTAAACCAGAAAAAGGCTCTATTTTTTGGTTTACAGTCCCTATTTCTCAATAAAAACCTTTACTTTATTACCTACATTATCTAGAATGTTACACAAATGTCACATTTATGTTTCATAAATGCAACAGTGGAGAGTGAAGTGATTACAACAATTTGGAAAAAATTTCACATATTTATGAAGTCTGGAAGACTTAATAAAGTTATAAAGGCATCTGGAATTAGTCAGTAAATGTATTGAGTCCAAAAATGAGCTAAAATAAAAGCTCTTTTTTACTTATGGACTTTATCAAAATTAAAAAGATTATTATCTTTGCTCTGGCTCTGCCTGCGCTGTATCTTATTGCATCAAATATGAGCTTGATATTCAACCGACCTGATATTAAAAATATAAATGTTTCAAATATGGCTGATATATCTTTTAATTCAAATTCTAAAGAGTTTATTAGTAATACAGAGGCTATTAATAATATTTCTTCTTTTGATTATCAGCTTATCGGATATAGATCTGGTAAAAGTGATTCATCTGTAATATTAAAGAAAGGCAATAAAGAGTATGTTGTCGCTAAAGGTGAAAAATTAGAAGGAACTTATGAATTAATAGAAGTAACAAAAGATGAAGTAATATTTCGCAATAAAGAAAAATTATATAGAATTGAGAATCGTGTTGGTAATAATTTATGAGAAGTCTTTTAAAATTTAAATTAATTTGTGTTCTATTAACTTCATTTGGAAATATTAATGCCCAGGACTCATTTATATTAAATTATGAAGATGTTGATATAAAAAAAGTTACACAAGATATAGCTCAATTTTCAAAAAAAACAATTGTTTTAGATCCAAGAGTAAAAGGAAAAATTACTATTTACTCAAATGCGAACTTAAATAGGGATCAGGTTTGGGATGTGTATTTAAGAACAATCCAGGTCAATGGGTTCGGTGCAATTTCTGAAGATGGATTCCTTAGGGTTGTTCCTGAAAATGAAGCGACTCGAGATATGACAAGCGAATCTTCTTTAGGAGGTTTTGAAACAGCCGTTATACCATTGATAAATAGATCATCTGAAGAAATTTTGCCAATGATAAAACCAATTACTGGCAGACAGTCTCATCTCTCTAACATTGCATCAATAAACTCTATCTTGCTTGTTGACCGAGCTAGCAATGTTAATCGCATTAGGAATCTATTAAATGATTTAGATAAAAACAATACTGCAAAGATAAGCATTCTGAAGCTTAATAATTTATCATCAATCGAAGCTGTTAGAATTTTGGACAGACTTAAAACACAAAACAATCCGACTATCAATCAATTTATTGCTATCCCGTTCACACCGTCAAATTCTGTGATTTTATCAGCCAATGATCTAATAACTAATAATATTACCAATACTTTAAATTCTTTAGATAAAGACATAATGAGTGATGATTCTATGGATGTTATTTATTTAAAATATGCTCAAGCTAAAGATATATCAGCCATACTAAACTCAATTTCTGGAAGCTTTATAAGTGATGCTGAAGGAAAAAAGACAGTAATTACTCATCATGAAAAAACAAATTCTTTGGTTATATCTTCAGCCGAAGATAATTTGAATTCTATCAGGAATATTGTTTCTAAATTAGATATAAGAAGGGCACAAGTTCTTGTTGAAGCAATTGTGGTTGATTTATCAGAAAAAGCTGCAACAAGACTTGGAGTTGAAGCTATCTATTCAGGCAATGATGAGGACAGCATTCCAATAGGCATTACTAGATTTTCAGGTTCTGGAGCAGACCTTCTTGCAATAGCAGGAGCCGCAGATAATGAAAGTGACGTTACACTAACTAATACGGCGGTATCATCTTTATTAAACACCCAGGGTTTAGTTGCAGGCTTTGGTGATTTAACTAAGGGAAAAGATAACTTTGTTGGAATTCTTAATGCAATTGCAGAAGATACTGATTCTAATATTTTATCAACTCCATCTATATTAGCTATGGATAATGAACCAGCAAGACTTTTTATTGGACAAGAAATTCCTATAACAACTGGAGAGAGTCTTGGAACCAATAATTCAAATCCGTTTAGAACAACTTCCAGACAAGAAGTTGGAATAGAATTGGAAATTACGCCTCAAATTAATGAGGGAGCATCAGTTATTCTTAATATAAAACAGGGTGTTTCAGGAGTTGCTGGAATATCTCAAAGTGGGTTAGATCTAATAACAAATAAAAGAGAAATAGAAACGACTGTTTTAGTTGATAATAATCAAATTATTGTTTTGGGTGGACTTATAGATGAGGATACTCAAGAAGTTGTTTCAAAAGTACCACTTCTAGGATCAATACCTCTTCTTGGAAGGATTTTTCAATCCTCGTCCACTAGCACAAGCACCAAAAATCTTATGGTTTTTTTAAAACCAACTATTCTAACTAATTCAGATATTGCAAATGAGATTTCACTTGAAAAATATAATTATTTCAAAGCTGAGCAACAATTAAAGAATAATACTATTATTGATCTTACTAATCCTAAAGACTAATAATGAGTGATTCTATTAAAGAAAACATTCAGACAAACATTTTTCCTTATGATTTTGTAAAAGAGAATGAAGTTATTGCTGTACAGAATGGAAAGGGAATCATAGTTTCATCACCTAAACCAATATCGCTAAATATATACCAGGAAATTCAAAGGTTTTTAGACTCTGAATTTACATTTAAATTATGTGATCCAGATGAATTTAACGAAATTCTTACTAATTCATTTACAACAAGTGATCATCAAGAAAATATATCGGAGGAATTAACAGATAACTTTGATTTGCAAGATTTTGCAGGAAGTATAAATGCCACAGAGGATCTTTTAAGTGGAAATAATGACGCACCAATAATTAAGTTAATTAACGGTGTTATCAGTCAAGCTATAAAAAGTAGGGCTTCCGATATTCATTTTGAACCCTATGAGGATTTTGTAATTATACGTTTTAGGATTGATGGTATTCTTAAAGAAATTCTTAAACAAGATAGTAAGATTGCCTCTATTCTAATTTCAAGAATTAAAATAATATCTGGCCTTGATATATCTGAAAGAAGATTACCTCAAGACGGCAGAGTCTCCTTATCTCTTGGAGATAAAAATGTTGATGTAAGAGTATCAACACTTCCATCATCTTATGGTGAAAGAATTGTACTTAGAATTTTAGACAAACAATCAGCTCAAATTAATATTGATGACTTAGGATTACCAAAAAAAATACTTTCAAACTATAAAAGTTCATTAAAAAATCCTGAAGGCATTATTCTATTTACAGGACCTACTGGATCAGGAAAAACTACAACACTTTATGCTGGTTTACGGTATTTAAATGATTCCTCTCAAAATATTCTCACTGTTGAGGATCCCATTGAATACACACTTAACGGTATAGGCCAGACACAAGTCAATACAAAAACAGGCTATACATTTGCAAAAGGATTGCGAGCAATCTTAAGACAAGATCCAGATGTGGTTATGGTTGGCGAGATGAGAGACACTGAAACTGCTCAAATTGGAATTCAATCAAGTTTAACTGGTCATCTTGTTCTATCTACTGTTCATACCAATAATGCAGTTGCTGCAATAACTAGGCTTAGAGATATGGGAATTGAGTCCTTTTTGTTAGCATCAAGTTTAAGAACAATAATCTCACAAAGGTTGGTAAGAAGGCTTTGCCCATATTGTAAGACTGAAAATAAACCAAGCACTGAGTCTGTAGATATTTTTGGATTAGATAAAAATAAATCTGTTTTTTCTGCAAATGGATGTGATGAATGCAATCATACTGGTTATCAGGGAAGAATCGCTATTGCTGAATGTATTCAGATAGACAAGACATTAAAAGATTTAATTCATAACGATGCCTCAGAAAATGAAATCTCAGACTATGTATTTAAAGACAATCAGTCTATAGATAAAGCTTCCATTGACTTAATTGTTAGTGGGGTAACGTCATGCGAAGAAATAATAAGAGTAAATAATATCAAAGAAGATGCCATCATATAGTTATACAGCTATTAATGATGCTGGTATTAAGAAAAAAGGTATTCTTAGCGCTGATTCAGAAAGAGAAGCTAGAAAACTTGTAAAAGACCTCAAATTAACACCATTAAAAATATCAGAGTCTAAAAACTTAGATAAGACTCTTAGAATAAAAAATAAAGATATTGTCTTGATGACTAGGCAACTTGCAACATTGCTTGAAGCAAGTACTCCTATTGTCGATTCAATCGATATAACAGCTAGACAGACTAAAAATAAAAACTTGATTCAAATTTTATACAATCTCAAAGAAGACCTTGTACAAGGTAAAAGGTTAGGAAATTCAATGAAAAAATTTCCAGGTATTTTTTCAGACACTTATGTATCGATGGTATCAGCAGGAGACTCTTCAGGAAATTTAGATACTGTTTTTTCCAAACTTGCAGATTACCTAGAAGAAAGCGCATCTATAAGGCAAAAAGTTATATCAGCCTTAACTTATCCACTCATATTAATTGGATTTTCATTTATTGTAGTTATATCTTTGCTAGCATTTGTTTTGCCTCAAGTTATTGATCAATTTATTAAAGCAGGAGCTGAATTACCATTTATAACAAAGTTTTTAATTGGAATTTCAAATAACATTATTCCCATACTACTGGTTATTACTTTTTTATCTGTGGGTTTTTATTACCTTTATAAAAAATATACCAAAAAAGAAAAAAATAAATTATTAGTTGATAAAAAGATTCTAGCTATTCCTTTCTTGGGTAATTTTATTTTAAATTCAGAGTTAGAAAGATTTTCAAGCACTATGGAATTACTTTTAGCCTCTGGAACAAATCTTGATATTGCTTTGGAAGAATGCTCAAAAATCTTTAATAATCAATATTTATCAAACATAATCATGAATGCTAGAAATGATGTAGTCGAAGGAAAAGACTTTATTATTACTATGAAACAAAATGAAATTTTCCCAGATATTTTTATCCAATTAATTGCAAGTGGATACAGATCTGGCAATCTTGAGAAAATGTTTAATAAGGTTTCTAATTTTATGAAATCTGAAATTGAAAATAAAAGATCCGTATTTCTATCACTTCTTGAACCAATAGTAATAATTTTTATGGGTGGATTTATTATGATGATAGTTCTAGCTATACTAATACCAATTATGCAAATGAATACTCTAGCAATATGAAAACCAAAGACAATGAAAAAGGTTTTACACTAATAGAATTAATGGCTGTTTTGGTTATTTTAGGTATTTTAGCAACCATTGTAGTTGTAAGTGTGGATCCAGTTTTTCAAAGAGCAAATCTCGAAAAAATTAGGGCTGACATGGCTAATACAAATAAAGCACTTGAACTATATAGATTTAATGAATTGTCATATCCTTCAACGTCGCAAGGCTTAGATGCTCTTGTAACTCCTCACCCTGAATTAAAGAATCCTTTTCTTTATCCTCAAGGTGGCTACATTTCTGCAATTCCAAAAGATCCATGGGGAAGAGAATATATCTATGAATATCCCTCTAGACGCTCTCAAAAATATGACTTATATACTTTAGGTGCTGATGGAGTTGAAGGAGGATCTGGTGAGGACGCAGATTTTGGAAACTGGATGCAACAATAAACAATATCGATCAGGATTTACTTTAATTGAGCTACTTGTTGTATTAATTATTATTGGAATAACGACAACATTAATTACTGTAAACTTTAGTTCGTTAAATTCAATTGAAAAACAATCTAATTCATTTCAAAGAACTGTAAATTTTTTAACAGAGGAGAGTATTATTACTGGTAATACTATTGGCCTATATCTAAGTTCAGATAAACAATTCGCAGAATATCTTACAGACGATAAAAAAAATAAAATAGATTCTAATTACAAAAACACATTTTGGTCAGACACATCCTCGCTAAGGAAAACATTTAAATTTGAAGATGGATCAATTATAGAATTGAATGACCAGATGCTTGAATTGCCGATGATGATTTTTTATCCATCTGGAGAAAACTCTGGTGGTCAAATAGATATTTATCACTCAAATTATATTCAAAGGCTTATTATTTTTAGCAATGGACAAATCACAGATGAAATTATCAGTTATTAACAAAGGCTTTAGTCTAGTTGAAGTTGTAGTTGCCTTATTTATTTTAAGTGTATCCGTTATTACTATATACAACCTTATTTTATCAACTGCAGTATCAAGCTATGACTTAGAGCAAAGATATCTAGCTAAAGAAGTCGCAAATAATAGAATTTCATTAATAAATACAATTGAAAAATCATTAAAACCAATAGATAGAACTGGCCAGATGATAATGGGTGGACAAAAATGGATATGGGATGAAACTATCATTAATAGCCAAGACGACAATTTTTTTGAGTATAAAATTTCTGTAAAACTTGATGGTTCGGAAACATATATTTATTCCATTAATGGTTATTACACAAAATGAAAAAAGGTTTTACGTTAATTGAAGTTTTAGTATCTTTAATTATTCTTTCAATGATTGCCGTTATTTCATCAAATATACTACAATCATCTCTGGAAACAGAGCGCCTTTCATCAGACAGACTCCAATCAGCAAGAAAACTAAATTTTTCTTCAATCACACTTAAACGAGACATAAGACAGATTATTAATGTTCCACTGCGAGATTTTTATGGTAATCAAATAAATGGAACATTTATTGGAAATAATACTGAGAATATAATGACTTTTAATACAAAAATTAAATCTATATCAAATGATATATCACCAATAAAAAGAGTCGAATATCAACTTGATGGAAATAAACTCCTTAGAAAACAATTTTATTCTTCTAATCCATATGATGTGGATGAAAATATTAAAACTGTTTTGATTGAAGATATATCAGATTTAGATCTTAGATTTATGTATCAAAGTACATGGTATGAAAGATGGCCATCGGCACCAATCACTGAAAGAAAAATACCTACATTAATAAAACTAGAATTTACCAAAAATAATAAAGATTATGTATGGATAATCGAACCTAATATTGATTATGAATTCAAGAACTAAAGGTATAGTTTTAATTTCTATCTTATTGATAGTACTCTTGCTTTCATCGGTTGCAGTTTTATTTGGTAATAAATATTTTTTATCCCTTAAAAGAGCAGAGTACATTGAGTTTCAAACGCTATCTTTGAATATTTTTAGAAATATTGAAGCACTATCAAAAGAAAAAATTGAAAAAGAACTTAAATTCAATCGAAGCAAAATTTCAAAAAATAATCCAATTCTAAAAGATAATTTTTATTTTAATCTCAATGGAGCGGATATTATCGGAAAAATATCAGATGCTAGCAATTGTCTTAATATAAATTCTATCGTGATTATTAATGAAGGTGAATTTGTTGAAAATGAGAATTCTATTGCATCAATCAGAAAAATACTTTCGTTAAATGAAGTTGATAATAATGTTATTGAGGAAATTATAGATCAGACCATTGATTGGATTGATTTTGATTCAAATCCTAGGGCTTATGGCCTTGAAGATTATTATTATTCTGGACCTCTTCATAACCCAAAAGAATATACTGGAATGAGATTAATGGTCTCAATAGACGAATTAAAAAGTATTCCAGCGGTAAAACAAATTGATTGGTCAATAATAAAAAAAAATTTTTGTGCTATTCCTGAAGCTAGTCAAATATCTCTTAACGTTAATACTCTTAATTTAAAGGATACTTATGTATTAAGCTCTTTATTTCCAAATATATCCTTACAAGAGGCTGAATATATCTTGGACAATATTCCAGAGTCAGGCTTCGATGATTTAATTAACTTTAAAAATAATTTTCCTGATATGAATTTTGAGGATGCATACGGAGAAATCAAATTTAATTCAAATATTTATGAAATTAATACAGAAATAATTTTTGAAGATTTTGTATCATCTTCTACAAGTAAAATAATTTATGAGGGTAATAACAATGGTTTTATTATCTCAAGAATTTATAATGGAATTTGATGAATACGATTGTTGCATATCCCGATAATTTAAGTTTAAGTAATGGTAAATATCATCACAGTTCTGATAATTACAAACAAACAAACACTTTTTCAAATTTAAATGAATTTGATTCTTTGAGTCAAAAAGATACTCTTATTTATCTTGTTCCATCTTCAATAATAAGCAGCTATGTTTTTGAGAATAATCAGAACCTTTCAAAACAAAATAATCTAGCTAATTTCATATCAGATATTGATTCATTTATCGTAGACGATATCTCAAAGAACGAATTTTTTATTTTTAATGAGAATAGTTTTGTTATTAATAAAACATTGTATGAAGAACTAAATACCATGTTAAATACATTAAATTGCAAAATTCTAGTTTTACCAGATTATTTTTTAAATAGACAATTCGGAAAAGATACTATTACAGAATTTAATAATAAGTTCTTATTTTCCTTCAAAAACGGTACTGGAAGTTCAATAGAACATGATTCATTAAATCAATATATTGAAACTGTAAAAATTAATTATCCTGATTTTGATCCAATTATTTATTGTGATAGTGATGTGAAGGACTTAAAAACATTTAAGATCAGAAAAAAATTTAATATCTCTGATTTCGTTAAGAATAAAAACGATAAAGAACCAAATTTATTTAAGTTTGAAGTCTCTATTAAAAATATTTTTAATAAACTTAATTTCACTAGAATGGAGTTATATTTATGTGCATTCCTAATATTTTGTTCTTTGTCTCTTCCTTACTTATTTGTATCTCAAAATAATAAGCAAATAAGCATCTACGAATCAGAAACCTTTAATATTTTTAAAGCAATAGATAAAAATACTAATAGAGTAGTGACTCCAAAGATTCAAATAGATCAACTTATTAATCAAATATCTCTTACTCCATTAGCAGAAATAGATAATCCTATTTCAAATTTTACTAACTTAAACTTTTTGGTTTCTCTAGGTGAAAATTATCTTAAAAGTGTAGATATAGATTTTAATTCAAATGAGGCAGTATTATCTTTAGAAGGCCTACCAGAGATTCAATATCGATTGATTAAAAATACTGTTGGAAGTTTAAATGTCGAAATTATAAGTGAGAATGTAGCTTCAAATGAAAATTTGATTTCTGGTGAGATTAAGATTGGATTTTACAATGAATAATTTTTTGAATAACTTAAATAATAGAGAAAGAAATTTAATAATGGCTGCTTTATTAATGGTTGTTACTTTAATATTATTTTTTATTGTCAGTAATACAATTCAGTCCTTGAATTTTTCATCAAAAAAACTTGATAAAGCTAAATCTGATTATGAATACGTAGCTCTAAAAGCTCAACAACTAAGTAATCTATTGATTAATCAGTCAAATGATCCAGCAGAGATCGAATCATTTATAGAGAATTCGATAGATTCAGATATAAAAAATCTTGAAGTGGCTAATATTGATCAGTATCTAAAAATTTCTTTTGAAACAAAAAATTTACAGGAATCTTTCTCTGTTTCAGACAAGATAGCTTTTATGTTAGAAAAAGATTTTAGTAAAGTAACTTATATAAAAAACGAGAAGGGATCTTTTACAGAGATTTTTATAATCAATCCTTAAAGAAAAATTTATAAACTATAAACGCTATAACTGATCCGACAATCTGTGCCAAACAAAAGGAGAAAACATTTTCGGGACTTATACCAGCAAAGCTATCAGAGAACATACGTCCGATCGTCCCGGCCAAGTTTGCAAATGAAGTAGATGACGTAAACCAATATGCTGCACCAATATATGATGCAACAATTAACGCAATCTTATCTTTACTTGAAATTAATATAAAAAATACTAACCCGAAAGTAGCAATAACCTCGGATAGATAAATATTGAATCCAGACCTGTTTTTATTAGAGAACTGAAATAATTCAACATCAAACATAATATTTGCTATCAAAACTCCAATAATTGCTCCTAGAATCTGCAAAAGTGTAAATAGTAAGAACGTTTTAAAAGAAATTTCTTTATTTAAAAAAAATGCTAGAGACACAACTGGATTAAAATGATTACTGTATGACTCAAATGATGAGATTAAGAAATAAAGGGCGAAAAAAGTAATAACAGCGTTAACAAATAAAATAATCGATTCATCATTTGTTAGTGATTGACCCATTATTCCAGATCCTACAACTGCACAGAATAAAAAAGCTGTTCCTAAAAACTCAGAAATATATTTATTTAACTTCATTTTTCGTTATATATTGATATTTTTTTTGAATAAATCTCATGGAAAATTTTAACTGCAATTGAATCAGACACTCCCCATTTAGTTGATTGTATAGTTTTAATGTCTAATTTTTTAATAATTCTTTCAAAGATTTTTAATGCAAAATCAATGACGTCAGCTCTATCACTCTCAAACCCAAACTCATTAATTTTTTCCTCTATTTTAAGATTTCTCAGATGCTTATATTTTTTTAAAAAATCATCGGTTTTCATTTTTTTTGATTTATGAGCACTTAAAAAGGCTCTGATGTTACCTCCAACTCCTATAATTTCTTTTATATCATTGAATTGGCTTAACCATTTATCCATTCTTTCCCATTCATTTTTTTCATCCTTTTTAAGCATCAACCTAACACCACCTAATTGAAATGATTGAACTGAATGATTTGAGTTGTCGTAAATATATATCTCAGTACTTCCTCCACCAACATCTACATACATTTTGTTTTTTTCTTTTTGAGCTTTTGGATGAAAACTTATTAATTGAGCCTCTTCAAGACCTGAAATTATTCTAATTGGATGTTCAATTTTATTTTCTATATATCTTCTTGCATCTTCAGAATTTGAGGTATTTCTTAGAGCGCTAGTTGCCACTATTTCATATTGACTAATACCGTCTTTTATAAATTTTTTTTGATATTTTTTTAAAGTATGTGTTAACTCTTTTAGTTTTTTTTCAGATAATTTCCCTTTTTTAAACACTTCTGCACCAAGTCGAATTGGTGAGCGAATTCCATCAATATACTCAATTGAGGTAGGTGTTGTTTTAAAAATCTTAGACTTAACTGCGTTAGTTCCTATATCAACTGATGCAATTTTCATGAATTATCACTGTATTTGCTGATAATCATGAATTGATCATATGAAAGATTATCGAATTGCACACCTTCTAAATTAGATGAATAATTATTAAGTGATTTAGACCATTTTGTTGGCTTAAGTATCTTTTTGCCTTCATATTCTGTTTTAATTAAGAGGTATCTAAGTGATGTTAGTCTTGCAATCATCTTATTATTTGAATTGATAGAGACCCATGGACTATTATCGGTACTTGTTTGATTAAACATTTGCTCTTTGTATAAGGTGAATGCATTCCACTTAGTTATGATCTTTTCATCATTTTTTGAAAGCTTCCAATATTTTAATTCTGAATTCTTTCTTGCCTTCATTCGTATCTCTTGTTGATCTTTAGACAAAGAAAAATAAAACTTTGTTAGTTCAACTCCATTATCCATTTGTTCATCTTCCCATTTATTAACTTTTTTCATAAAAGTTCTATATTGATTTTCAGAGCAATAACCCATAATCGGTTCTGTAATTGCACGTGTATACCAGGAACGGTCTAGGAACGAAATTTCTCCTCTGCGTGGTAATGCTTTTTTCCACCTTTGGAACCAATGCGAGGATTCCCATTTGGTTGGAATGCCAAGTTGAACATAGTTAAAGTGTTGAGGTCTTAAATATTCAGAAAAAAATCGAATAGCAGTACTCTTTCCTGCAGTGTCCCTTCCTTCAAAAATAATACATAACTTTCTATTATTTTTAATAACGTCTTCTTGAAGCTTAAGTAACTCAATTCTTAATCTTCTTTTTTCACGATCATACGCTTTAGCATCTAAACTTTTGTACTCACTTTGATCTAAAGAAATAAGACTCATAATTATTTTTGGTTATTAATTACTATATTTTACTATCCCTAACAAAAACTTCGTAAATAAATTACAAAACTTTAATCATTTAGTAACACATTTGTAACATTACTCGTGCTAAATAGTTCTTGTTAATTAACTACAAAAAAATATTATGGAAAATTTATTTTTAGATCCGACGATTATATTGTTAATTGCAGCTTTTGCTGGTTTCTTTATGGCTTTTGGTATTGGAGCAAATGATGTTGCTAATGCTATGGGAACTTCTGTAGGAAGTAAAGCTATTACATTTAGACAAGCAATATTTATAGCAGCTATTTTTGAGTTTCTTGGAGCTTATCTAGCAGGTGGTGAGGTTACCTCAACCATAAGAAAAGGAATAGTCTCACCAGATTTATATATCGGGCAAGAAAATATTTTTATAATCGGTATGATGTCAGCATTATTTGCTGCTGCTACCTGGTTACTATTAGCTAGCTCAAAGGGTTGGCCAGTTTCAACAACACATTCAATTGTGGGTTCGATCGTAGGTTTTGTTATTATCTCTATGGGCTTTGCGTCAGTTTCTTGGGGTAAAGTTGGAACTATCGCTGCTAGTTGGGTTGTTTCTCCCGCTGTATCTGGAACTATGGCATTTTTAATTTTCTTAAGTGCTAAAAAATTAATTTTAGACAGAAGAGATCCAGAACAAGCAGCAGTATCTTTGATACCTTTTTATGGGTTTTTTGTAGCAGTAATTATAGGTTTAGTAACTGCAAGAAAAGGATTGAAGCATGTAGGCTTACCACTAACAGACAACGAAGTTGTTCTAGTTACTATAGGTTTTGGAGTGGTTGTAACAATCGTAACTGCAATTTTATTAAATTTAAATAAAGATAAAATTAAAGAATATGGTGTCGAATCAGCTTTTGCTGTTCTAATGATTGTAACTGCTTCAGCAATGGCCTTTGCACACGGATCAAACGATGTTGCAAATGCTATTGGACCAATGTCAGCAATAATAAGTGTTGCCTCAGAGGGTGCAATAGGTGCTAAGGCAGCTGTCAGTCCATGGGTATTATTAATAGGTGGTATAGGTATTGTTTTTGGATTGGCAATGCTTGGTGGAAGAGTAATTAAGACAGTAGGCAGCAAGATTACTCATTTAACACCTAGTCTTGGTTTTTCTGCAGAAATGGCAGCAGCATCAACAGTTGTAGCTGCCACTTATATAGGATTTCCAATATCAACAACACATACATTAGTAGGTGCAGTTATAGGAGTTGGATTGGCAAAAGGTGTCTCTCATTTAGATCTTGGTTCTATTGGAAGAATTGTTCTTTCTTGGGTTGTAACAATCCCGGCTGGCGCAAGTCTAACAATATTATTTTATTTTATATTAAAGACAGTTTTTGGAGTTTAAATCCAAATGAAAATATTTAAGCTTTTAAGTACTACTTTAGCTGTTTTATGTTTTTCTTCAGATCTACTTTCTGATATTACATTTTACGGAAAGATAAATACTAGTTATGAAAGCACTGATAAAAACTCTAAAACAGATACAGATTTTAAAAACAATGCATCAAGATTAGGTGTTAAAGGTAAGTTTGATATTAACGATGGTCTAAAAATTTCTTTTCAAATTGAAAATGAGATTGATCCAACTGATGGAAGGTTTAGAGCTGATGGAGAAAAAGTCTTCAAAGAAAGAAACACATTTTTAGCGCTAGAAGGAAATTTTGGAAGACTGTTTGCTGGAACGCATGATACTGCTTTTAAAGTTGCACAATTAAAAGTTGATTTATTTAATGACACTAGAGCAGATATTAAATATTTATTCCAAGGTGAAAATAGGATGAATAGTTTTGTTGCGTATACAACACCAGAACTAATTGATGGCCTAAAAGTAACTATAAACTCCATTAGCCAATCAACAGGAACCTTTGAATCCTATTCAGTTAATTACTCAACCGGATCTGTAAAATTGGCGTTTGCTTTAGATTCAAACGGAAAGGGATATGACAGTACAAGATTTACAACAATGTTTCCAATAGAATCACTTGGTATTGATGTTGGTTTGATGTATCAATCATCTGAAAAAACCTCTACTGGAGTATCTGAAAATGGTCATCTTTTAAGTCTTAAAAAGAAAGTATCAGATAAGGGCAGTGTCTATCTTCAGACAGCTAGCTCAGATATAAAGTTAGAATCTGGTAAGCAAAACTCAATCGGATACGATTATAAAATATCTAAAATTGCTAAGGTCTTTTTTCACTATTCAGATTTAGAGAGTGATAAAACATCTAAGAATGCAGAATATGTATCTGTAGGATTTGAATATAAGTTTTAATATGTAAAATGGGTTTATAGCGTCTTTTTACATCAATCTGATTTACTTTTCTCAACATTTGTCCATAATAAATTTATGGATCAAGCCCCTAAACAGGAAAGAAGTAGAAAAAGAATCGAAGTCATATTAACTACCGCTGAAAATATTCTGTTAGAGAATGGTATTGATTCAATCACAATTGCAAATATCTCAAAAGTGTCAGGTTTAAAAAGAACTTCAACGTATAAATTTTTTCAAACTCCTGAGGCTATTAAAGCTGCATTAACAACTAAATATTTTATGGAATTATCAAAAGATTTTTCTAAAAGATCATCGGATATAAATACAGCTGAACTGTCAGTAATCGTCTTGAGAACTGTCGAAATTATTTATGATTATTTTTCATCCTCAATTGCTGCACAACAATTGGTTTTATCAAATACAACATCACTACCAGTTACTAAAGAGCCTTTTCATGAACTGTCATCAAGTGTTCAAGAATTTATAGAAAGAAATATAGAACTTCCAGAGTTCTTTAATAACGATGGAGTTTTTAGAGTATTTACACAGATAATTATTTCAATTTTTTCTCTTAACACAAGAGAAAACGGCATCTTAAACGAAGTTGGTAAAATTGAGGCTAATAGAGCGGCGCATGCATATATTCTAAATTGGGTTAATCAATCAAAATAATTTAATGTTGATTAAAAAATTAAATCTACTGTTAATAATTTTCGTATTTATTAGTAATGTTAATGTTTATGCCTCAAGGGAATTTTCAGTTTCTGCTTTATTTGAAACACCACAAGTTAAGATAAATGGAAACGCAGATGATCCAGCAATTTGGTTCAATGAAACAAACCCAGGCTTATCAATAATATTTGGGACTGATAAATATAATGGTATTTATTCATATAACTTAAAAGGGGAAATTATTGGCTTTTCTGAGTCTGGAAGCATAAATAATATTGATTTAAGGACTTACAAAGACAGTACATATATAGTTGGAACTGATACATCAACAAATAAAATATATTTATGGAAATATAAGAACTCTTATTTGCATAAAAAATCAAAAGAAGGCAGTTTTAGTATGGATGAAACGCCTCACTATTCTGACGAGGTTAACTTTCTTGCATACGGAGTATGCGCAGGCTTGATTGATGATCAATTTATTGCATTTGTTACAGAGGCAAAAGGACCTAGAGTAAGGCTATGGAAGTTTTCTGGAAATAACCTTAACTTGGTAAATACTTTTAATAATAACAATGCTTCAGAATCAGAAGGTTGTGCCATAGACGATGAAAATAAAAAACTTTTTATTTCTGAAGAAAACCAAAGAGGTATATTAAGATCCTATTCTCTTACAGAAGACTTGGAGCTTAGTAATAAGATTAGAATAGATGACAGAGGTGGGAATATTGTTGGAGATCCTGAAGGATTAGCAATATTAAAAACATCGCAAACTAACGGTTACCTCATTGCATCTTCACAAGGTAATAATACATTTAATATATATGATAGAACTGAACCACATGCATATGTTGGATCTTTCCAAATAAAAGAAAACAATTCTATTGATGGAGTTTCAGATACCGATGGTTTAGAAATTGTTAATACTTTTTTAAATAGCGATTTTGCAGAGGGCTTATTGGTTGTGCAAGACGGAAAAAATACTGGTGAAAATACCATACCTAAGGAGAATTTTAAATTATTATCTCTTTCAGAAATTAAACAATATTTAACTTTTTTATAAAATCAATAATATCTACCGAAAGTGACTCAGGTTGCTCTAAGGCTGCAAAATGTCCGCCTTTGTGAGTATTCCATTGAACTACATTATAGATTTCTTCAGCCCATGCTCTTGGAGGTGCAATCAAGTCTCTTTCAAAAACTGCGCCTGCCATAGGTTGCTTTATGTTCTCAAAAGAAAATCCTAAGTCTCCATTTTCTTTATATAACCTTGTTGATGAAGTTATTGATTCACTAAACCAATACAAAGATACTATTGCCAGAACTTCATCATTAGAAACAACTAGTTTATTCTCTTCACCATCAAACCAGCCATAAAACTTCTCTACAATCCATGCAGCAAGTCCAATAGGAGAGTCATTTAAGCCATAACCAAGTGTTTGTGGTTTTGTTTTTTGTATCTCATAGTATCCAACTCCTTGTTCTTTATATTTTTCATAATTTGCCATTAGTTTTTGTTCTTCTTGTGAGGTATTTTCTAATGGATCTTTATCAGCAGGTGGCCAAGCAATAATCATATTAAGATGAATGCCAATACAATGATCTGGATAAAGTTCAGCCATCCATTTGCTTATGGTAGCTCCCCAGTCACCACCTTGAACAATATATTTATCATATCCAAGAGCTATTAAGAGCTCATGCTGCAAAATAGCAATCTGTTTGGAATCCATACCAACCTCTTTTGGTTTATCGGAAAATCCAAATCCTGGCAGAGAAGGGCAAATAATATCAATTGGTATATCAGAGTTTTTTTGAATGATTGGAATTATTTTTAAAAATTCCTGGATGCTTCCGGGCCATCCATGAGTCATTACTAATGGAATAGCATTATTGTTGTTTGACTTTGAATGAAGTAAATGAAGCTTAAGTCCGGACTTAGTTTTATATTTGTAGCTACCAATGTCATTAATCTTCTTTTCATGATCTCGCCAATTAAATTCATTCCTCCAATAGTTTGTTAGTTCTTTTAAGAAGTTAAGATCCGTTCCATGAGACCATTTATGATTTATTTCATCAGGCCATCTTATTAGATCGATCTTTTTATTTAGTAAATCAATATCTTTTTCTGATACCTTAACTATAAATTCTTCTATATTTTTCATATGCAATTATTTAGTTTAATTTATATCACACCTTAAATATATTGAAGTAAAATATCATTTTAAAAATCTTATGTTTGAAAATATTGAATCTTTTTTAAGTAACAATAATGAATTAGCTTGGATAGCTATATTTATGTTTGCATTTATGGAGTCCTTTATACTTTCTGGAATTATTGTTTCAAGTGCAATTTTATTTTCGGTTTGTATATTTGTATTTAATATGGAACTCCTGCCGTTGTATTCAATTGTACTAATAGCAATGTTAGGTGCCCACCTTGGTGATGTATCTGGTTTCTTTTTTGGAAAAACGGTTGGACCAAGTCTACTAGCATCAAAATTTATGATGAAAAGAGAAAAGACTATTAAAAGAGCTCAAAATTTTTTAGAGAAAACTGGTTCTTATACAGTAATCTTAGGAAGGTTTGTGCCTGCAATTAGACCAATAGTTCCATTTTTACTTGGAATTTCTGATCTAAAAGCTGTAAGATTTTATATTGCAGACGTTATAGCATGTGCATGTTGGGGAACTGCTCTAGCATTACTTGTAACAGGTGTTGGTTCATTATTAGGATAAAATTATGTTAAGTATGTTTATATTAGTAGTCAGCTCAATAGCAGTTTTATTTTTACTTTTCCAATTAATCAAAGCGAGCAGGCAAGGCAGATTTCTGCAAACTCTAAGAGATTTACTGATAGTGTTGTTGGCAATCATAATGACAGCAGCAATTTTTTATATTGGTTTTAGATTTTTTAGGAATTTTTTCTAGTCTTCTATGTCATCTACATTATTTGAAAAGATAATAAATAAAGAAATACCATCTGAAATATTGTATGAAGATGACATTTCTTTTGTCATTAAGGATATTAATCCTCAGGCACCAACACATTTATTAATAATTCCCAAAAAAGTAATACCAAAATTATCTGATTCAACTATAGAAGATCAAGAAATCCTGGGTCATTTAATGCTTGTTGCTGGCAAAGTTGCTGAAGATTTAGGTCTTGATGAAACCTTTCGACTAGTGGTTAACAATGGAGCAAGGGCAGGACAAAGTGTTTTTCACCTACATATACACTTGTTATCTGGAAGGGCATTAAACTGGCCGCCTGGTTAAAAAAATTTCCAAGCTCCGATAATTAATGCGAGTACTATTAAACCAATACCAATTGCAAAAAAGCTACCGTACTTAACTGTGTTGTTATCGTCCATGAAAATTCCTCAAAAATAAAACACTATAATCACATGAAAGTGCTTAAATTATTATAAGATAGTTAAATTCATAAGTCATAAAACATGAGTCATCAAGGTAAAGTTACATTTAATAAACAAGTAAGATCATGGATAGCATATGATGCAGGTAATTCAGCATTTACCACAACAGTTATCGCAGCATTTTTCCCACTTTTTTTCACAAGTTATTGGGCAGCAGATATAGATGAAATAACATCAACGAAATATTATACAGCTGGGTTAACAATAATAAATTTATTTATCTTAGTTGGTATGCCAATAATAGGAGCAATCACAGATGTTAAAAATTTAACAAAAACTTTTTTTTCGATTTTTAGTTTTTTTGGAGCAATAATAGTTTGTTCTTTTTATTTTATTGATGCAAATAGTTGGATTATTGCTTTAATTTTGTATGGAATATCATTATTCTGTTTTTCAGCTGCCATAGTTCTTTACGACAAAATCCTGATTTTCATTTCAGATAAATCTAATGTAAGCAAAATATCAGGTTTAGGTTATTCAATTGGTTACTTAGGTGGAGGTATTCTATTTGTTTTAAACTCATTTATGGTTTTAAATCCATCATTCTTTGGTTTAGAAGACAATGTGAGTGCAATTAAATGGTCCTTTGTAACTGTAGGAGTTTGGTGGATTCTTTTTACCTTGCCTCTAATTTTTAATTACGAACAACAACCAATTGAAGAAAATAAATTGAGAGAATCTTTTAATCAAATTTATAAAACATTTAAAGACATTTCATCAAGAAAAAACATTGTAATTTTTTTAGTAGCTTTTTTTCTATATATTGATGGTGTTCACACAATAATGACACTTGCAGCAATTTTTGGAGATGGAATTGGAATAGGGCAAGAATCAATAATCACTGCATTGATTTTGGTTCAGTTTATAGCCGCTCCATGTACATATCTTTGGAGTATATTTTCAACAAAATATGGAGACAAATCTACAATTTATATAACAATAATTATATATATTGGTGTTGTAATTTTTTCAATGTTCTTAACAAACGCAACTGAATTTTATATTCTTGCAGCCCTTGTTGGAACCGTTCAAGGTGGCATTCAGGCATCCTCAAGAAGTTTGTTTGCTAAGATTATTCCTGAGTCTAAATCTGGCGAATTTTTTGGGTTTTATAATACATTTGGCAGAGCAGGTTCAGTTGTAGGACCTTTACTTGTAAATATCTTTCTCATAGCCTTTAACGATTTAAAAATTGCGTTGATACCTTTGATAATAATATTTATATTAGGGTTTATATTTTTATATTTTGTAGATGAGTATCATGAAGCTATTCAGTAAGAAATCAATTATTTTCTATAGCGTATTGGGAGCAATAACTGCCTTAATCATAGCACCTTTGATAAGAAGCCTTATTGACTATTCAGTTACAACAGAAATACTTATTACAACTGCAATAATTATTCCTATGTATGCTGTAATAACAAGGTTATTTAAAAAGTATCTTTAGATTTTTTCAGAGTTTCAAATAAGAGTTTTGGCTTATCAGTAATTATTCCATCAACATTTAAGTCAATTAGAAAATTAAATGTTCTAACATCATTAATTGTCCAAACCATAACCTTTAATCCTTTAGATTTTAAAAAATTAACAAACCTTTTAGTAACTACTCTAATGCCATAATAGCTCATGGGTATCTGAAGACAGTCACCAGGTATATGTTTTTTATAAAGATTAAAACTTGCAGCTAGTGTTTTATAAACTTCCTTTGGACCCATTGAGATACACAAATCTGGATAATTTTTTCTAACACCTTCTAACCTTTTACTATTAAAACTCGCAATACAAACTCTTTCAAAAGATTTTGAACTGCTGATAACATCAAGTGCTGGTTGAACGACTTCATCTGTTTTGAAATCAATTTGAAATTTTGTATCAGGAAATAGTTCAAGAACGTCACTCAATTTAGGGATTTTATGACCATCAAATATGCTTATTTTATCTATATCTTGGCTTGAGAGACTATCAAATTTTTTTGTAATACCACAAATTCTTTTAAGATCATCGTCATGAAAAATATAGGGTATTCCATCTGATGATACTTGAACATCTGTTTCAATATATTTACAACCTAAAGATATAGAATACTCGAATGACTCTATAGTATTTTCAAGTGATTCTTCAGCTCCACCTCTATGAGCTAAGACTTCAAGTCCGTCATATTTAAGATAACTTTTCATTCATCGATATTGTATACATTATTATTGTAGAATATATGCATTTAATAATAAGTTAAAATTTTCCTGTGAAAAAGTTCGATTCTATACGACCGTATTTCGATAGTGAAGTCAGTCAAGTGCTAACAGAGCTATCTGATAATAGAAGATTTTTAAAAATGCTATTATCTAGTGGAGGATTTAATCGGTTGAGATTCCTTCCATTTTCTAGAAAAATTTTAAGTATTTTTTTAAAAAATAGAATTAAAAAAATCAAAAATGTAGCTGATTACCAAAATGAATTTGAGTCTATTGTTTCAAAAGTTGTTAAAAATTCAATTAACATGTTTACTGTTTCAGGAATTGAAAACTTAGATAAAGATAAAGGATATTTATTCATCTCTAATCATAGAGACATCACTCTTGATTCGGCATTGTTAAACTTAGTTCTTCATCAAAATAAATTTAAAACCACCTATAACGCCGTCGGCAATAATTTATTGAGCGAGAAATGGGCGTCTGATCTAATGAGATTAAATAAAAGTTTTATTATTGATAGAAGTGACAAATCAAAGAGAGACATATATAAAAGTTTAAATCTCGCTTCAGAATTTATTTTTAATGCAATTAAAAATAAAAATGAATCCATTTGGATTGCTCAAAAACAAGGAAGATCAAAAGATGGTAATGACTTCACAGATCCTTCAGTCATAAAGATGATTCATTTAAATGGCAGAAAAAAAATCACTATTGATGAGTACTTAAATAATTTAAATGTTGTTCCAGTCGCAATATCTTATGAGAAAGATCCTAATGATATTCTTAAAGCACAAGAATTGTTTCATACTGATCTTGGTCAATCTTATGAGAAAGATAGGAAAGAGGATTTAAACAGTATTTTTGAAGGAATAGTTGGTCAAAAAGGTGATGTTAATCTAACTATTGGGAAAAAAATTATTTTTAACGAAGACTCATATGAATATTGTTCCAATCAGATTACTAAAGCGATAAAAGATTCCTATAAATTACAAACAACCAATTATGCAGCTGCAATAATGCAAGGAAAATTGAACAAAAATAATTTCGAACCATCTAAAATAAATGAATCTATTGAATATCTAAGTGGTAGACTGAAGCAGATACCTGAAGAGATGGAACCATACTTACTTAATCAATACAGCAATCCAACAATAGCTAAATAAAAAAAAAGAGAAGAGCTACTTTCGTAACTCTTCTCTAAAATTTAATATTCTGACTTAGTTATTGGGGGAGCACTATGACAGTCATCATTATTAAATTATTTAAACTCTGGATAAGCTTCTATACCTACCTCAGAGACATCGAGACCAGCTTCTTGTTCAGCATCAGATGCTCTAATTGGCATTGCCAAATTAATAACATAAATAGTTGCTAGGCTTGCTAAATATGTAAATCCAGCAATCATAACTACACCAGTAAGTTGCCCCATAAATGACGCACCACCAGTTAATGCAACTACAAGAACACCATAAATACCAACTGTTCCATGAGCAGAAATTGCACCTACAGGATCATCCACACCTGCTTTTTCAAGAAACACAATTGAGAAGTAGACTATAATTCCACCTATAGCACCAACTAAAACAGCCATACCACCAGCAGGACTTAATGGATCAGCAGTAATTGATACCAACCCTGCAATAGCTCCATTAATCGCCATTGTTACATCCATTTTACCTGTCATGAATAAACTCATTAACATTGCCGCTAAAACTCCACCAGCTGCAGCCATATTAGTATTTAGAAATACTTGGCTAACTGCAGTAGCACTGCTTACTTCAGAAACTTTAAGCTCAGAGCCACCGTTAAATCCAAACCAACCTAACCATAAAATCCATGCACCTAATGCGGCCATTGGAATATTTGACCCTGGCATTGGATTTGGTGTGCCGTCATATGCATATTTACCATTTCTAGGTCCTAGCACAGTCACAACCGCCATCGCTGCAGCAGCACCACATAGATGAACTGTACCAGAGCCAGCATAGTCTGAGTATGCAATTCCTAGTCCTTCAAAACCACCGCCCCAGTTCCAATATCCTTGAGTTGGATAAATAAAACCAGTTAGAACAACTGCGAATAAAAAGAAAGGTAACATCTTCATTCTTCCAGCAACAGCTCCTGATACTATTGACATTGCAGTAGCAACAAAAACTACTTGGAAAAAGAAGTCAGCTTGATGAGAATAGTACCCAACAAAATCACCACCTTCTACTGAACCGTCAGAACCATACATCATAGGATCGGCTTCTGTGGCCATTGATAATCCCAATGAACTTCCGAATTGAGGGAATAATCCAAGGCGGTCATCTCCAGCATACATAAGTGCAAAACCACAGACCAAATACATAATACATGCAATTGAATATAGTCCTAGGTTTTTAGTAACAATTTCAGATACATCTTTCTTTTGAACCATTCCTGCTTCAAGCATTGTAAATCCTGCTGCCATCCACATAACGAGGGCACCAGCCATTACTGCATAGAATGTATCTAATGCAAATTTAATTTCTTCCATTTTTTTCTCTCCTTTAAATATTTAAATAGCGTCAGAACCAGTTTCTCCAGTTCTAATCCTAATAACATCATCGATGGTAGTTACAAATATCTTACCGTCACCAATTTTTCCTGTAGCAGCTGACTTTAGAATCACATCCTTTACAGTTTCAAGATTGTCATCAATAACTAGAATATCTAATCTCATTTTCGGTAAGGTATCTACAGAATATTCTGCGCCTCTATACATCTCCGTATGTCCTTTTTGTCTTCCGTAACCTTTCACTTCCGTGATTGTAAGGCCTTCAATGCCAGCACCAACCAAAGACTCTCTAACTTCTTGAAGTTTAAAAGGTTTGATAATGGCACTGACTAATTTCATATAACTTTCAGCTACAAGCTTGCAGAAACTGAGAAAACTAAAGCGTCTTCATCCATACCACTATAACCATCATCAGAAAAGTCATAGTAACCAATTCCGCAATCATATGTCCCACATGCGAATCCATATGAAATAGAGAAGTTATCTCCATAATCATCATATTGACCATATGAAAAACCAACAGCACCAACAGCATATGAAACTTCTAAATAATCAGATGCTCCATCTACACCAGATGCGTATGTTAAGCCTAGGTCACCCATGCTTAAGCCAAGTACAATTTCTTCAAAATCAAGATCATCTTCATTTCCAGGATAGTCAAAGAACACGTAACCTAAGTCAACGCCAATTCCACCCATTTCAAAACCGTATCCAAAATAATAGTCAAATTCAGCACCGTTACCGCTGCCTGTACTATCATTAAAGTTAACATTAGAACCCCAAATACCTGCATAGAATCCACTGTCAGCGGCATAATCAAATCCACCATTGACGGTAATCCCATCTGTTTGGGTCATTCCTCTCCATATATAGTCAGATGCAATACTCACATTTGCGCTTACTGATGCAAATGCAGGTAAAGAGACCATAGTTAATAAAAGTAATATTTTTTTCATTTATATCTCCTTAAAAGTATACTCAATACTTAGTATGCAATTAGTGTGCCAAAAAATGTATATATTATTTTTTAATAAAAAAAAGTTATAATTTTTAATAACATTCATGGAGACCATATGGACCTTAACAATAAAATTGCATTAGTTACTGGAGGAGCTTCTGGTCTAGGACGAGCAACAGTAGAAGCCTATGTCAAAAATGGGGCCAAAGTAGTTATTTTAGACATTAATGAAGACAAGGCTAAAGAACTCATTCAAAATTTAGGCAGTGATAATGTAATGTTTGTATCGACAGACATTATGAAAGAAGACCCAGTCATCAATGCTGTTGATAAGATCAAAGATAGATTTGGTTCGCTTCATATAGCTGTGAACTGTGCTGGTACAGGCTATCCTGGAAGAATATTAGGGAAAGATGAACCTCATCCACTTGATGCATTTCAATTTATTATTAATTTGAATCTTGTTGGCACTTTCAATGTAATGAGACTTGCAGCTCAATTAATGGATAAAAATGAACCAGATGAAAAAGGAGAGAAGGGAGTTATTATTAATACAGCTTCAATTGCAGGAATAGAGGGTCAAATTGGACAATCTGCATACAGCGCATCTAAAGCAGGAGTTATAGGTTTGACAATAACAGCTGCTAGAGATCTAGCTAGACACGCTATCAGAGTTTGTACGATTGCTCCAGGAATTTTTGATACACCACTGATGCAGCTTGCACCTGATAAGATCAGAGAACCTCTTCTAGAATCTACACAATTTCCTCATAGATTTGGCGTGCCAAATGAATTTGCAGATTTAGCAGTTCACATCGTCGAAAATAGTTATCTTAATGGTGAGACAATTCGATTAGATTCTGGGATGAGAATGAAACCAAGATAGATTATTGAACTGCCACCCAATAAGTCATAGCAATTACAGCAACAATAATTAAAAATAAAATAACCTTTGCATCACTTTTACTGTCTAGGTTTGCTTCATCTGATTCGTAGCTATCTTTGTAATCATCATTCATAATTATTCTCCATGTTTTATTACAACTCTTCCAATTTGATTTCCTTTAAGAATTTTATCAATTTCTTTATCGATTTTTGATATTCCAATTATTTTGGTTTGATTTAATAAATTTAGCGACCATTCGTCAGAGAGTAAATCCCATAATTCTCTCTTAAAATGTATTGATGATTCAGCAGAATCAATTCCAGATAATTGAATACCTCTCAAAATAAATGGAAATACTGATGATGAAAATTTTGGACCAGCAACATTTCCGCAGCAAGAAACTACACCGTGATTAGAAATCATTGTAATAATTTTAGATAATATATCACCACCAACAGTATCAACTGCTGCAGAATATAAACCTTTATCCATTGGCTTTATAGGTTCAGACATAAACATATCTCTATCTATTACTTTGCTAGCACCCATCATCTTTAATACTTTCTTTTTTGAGGATTTGCCTGAAATTGCATGAACTTGATAGCCTAATTTTGCTAGTATTCCTAAGGCTACTGATCCAACACCTCCAGTTGAGCCAGATACAATTACTGGTAACTCTTTAGAACAATCTGCATCGATAATTTTTTTTATACATGCTGCAGCTGTAATTCCGGCTGTTCCGTATGACATTGCTTTTACAAAATCAAGCTTTGCTGGCATTTTTATAACCCATTCTGTAGGTAGGTGAACAATTTCACCAAAACCACCAAATTCTGACATGCCAATTTTGTAGCCTGTTGCAAGAACATTATCACCAATAGAAAAATCTGGAGACATGGATTCTATTATTTGACCTGCAACATCAATCCCAGGAACGAATGGATAAGACTTTACTACTCCTTTGGCACCTGATGCTGCAAGAGCATCTTTATAGTTTAGTGAAGAATAGTGTACTTTAATCAAAACCCTATCTGGTTCTATTGATGGTGTATCAATTTCTTCTAATGAACCACTAAATATTTCGTTTTTTTCTGTGACAAGATAGCCTTTAAATCTCATTTTCAGGATTCAGATAAATATTTTTCTGCATCAAGAGCAGCCATACATCCAAAACCTGCAGATGTAACAGCTTGTCTATAAATTTGATCTGAAACATCACCTGCTGCAAAAACTCCATCCACAGATGATCTGGTGACAGAACCATTCAATCCAGAATTAATAATTATATAACCATTATCCATATCTAATTGACCCTTAAATATATCTGTATTCGGTTTATGGCCAATGGCAATAAAAACACCCATAACATCCTTTACAATTTCACTTCCTTTGTTATCTAATTTAATTGAGGTTACGCCCATGTCATCACCACAAACTTCTTTTAGTTGTGTATCCCACAATACTTCTATCTTCCCAGCTTTTTCTTGATTAAAAATTCTATCTTGTAAAATTTTCTCAGCTCTTAATTCATCTCTACGATGAACAAGATATACTTTTGAACATATATTTGCCAAATAAAGCGCCTCTTCAGCGGCAGTATTACCGCCACCTATAACAGCAACATCTTGATCTTTATAGAAAAAACCATCACATGTTGCACAAGCAGAGACACCTTTACCTAAAAACTCTTTTTCTGAAGGTAAACCAAGATACATTGCGCTTGCACCTGTAGCAATTATCAATGAATCACATGTGTATTCATTAACACCATTTAATTTAAAAGGCTTTTCAGTTAAAACAACTTCATTTATGTGATCATTAACAATTTCAACATCAAATTCTTGTGCATGTTTTTTCATTCGTTCCATTAATTCCGGTCCTTGCAGTCCATCACTGTCTCCTGGCCAATTTTCTACATCTGTTGTAGTTGTTAATTGACCACCTTCCTGCATACCAGCAACAATTATAGGTTTTAAACCTGCTCGAGCTGCATAAATACTTGCTGCATAACCTGCAGGACCAGAACCTAAAATAATTAATTTGTTGTGATTTTCAGACATCAGTTGAATTATAATTGAATATAAAGAAATTGTTATGCTTTATGCCTATAATTAGAGTAAAAATTAGATATAGTTAAATGCCACCATATATAAAAAATACTCTTTTAAATTTCCTAAGTTTTTTTCTAATAGCATTTTCTTTGTATATTTTTATCTCACTTGTTTCTTACGATGTCTCAGATTCAGGTTTCTTTAATAAAAATTCATCTGTTGAGATTAATAATTTAGGTGGACCACTTGGTGCAAAAATTTCAGATTTTTTAAATACCATTTTTGGACTTGGAGGATACTTAGTTCTAATTATTGGTTCAGTTTGGGCAATACAAATATTATTTTACGACGATCCTTACTCATCGATATACAAAACTTTTGTAAGGTTAGTAAGTTCATTAATCTTACTTACATGTTTTTGTTCGATTGGATATTTTTATTTTTTAAGTAATTTTGGTGGTGCTATTGGGGAAGAGGTTATTTTAGCCCTGTCCTCAATAATTGGAGATATTGGAGCACTAATTTTTCTCATAATATTGTTAATACCTTCAACTTCATTAGCTTTTAATTTTTCGTGGTTAAAGGCGATTGATCGAATAGGAAATATTGTAATTTTTTTTGGAAAGATACTTCTTGATTTAATATCCAATCTATTAAAAATTATACAAAATCTTTTCATAAAATTGTTTAGCAATATGAAAAAGATTGTTGATACTATGAAAAGTGCGAATAAAAATAAAGTCAAATCAGTCAAACCAGTAATTAATAAAGAACCTCAGATTAAAGAAAGGCAAATAGAAGAATATACCAAGGATCTTAAACAAGTTGATCTCCCAATAAAAGCTGAGTCACCGTTAAAGGAAGTTCAAAAAGAGAATATAGAAAGTATCGAAGAAGAACAAAAAAAAGAAAAAGCTGTAATGCCAAGCACAGAACTGCTTGATAGAGCCTTAGATGATGGTAGCTCGCTTTCTGAAAATGAACTAAATCAAATTGCTGAATTATTAGAATCAAAATTAGAAGAATTTGGAATTGAGGCCACTGTTGAATCAGTTCTTCCTGGTCCAGTAGTTACTCGTTTTGAAATACAGCCAGCACCTGGAACAAAAGCCAGCAAGATCACAAACATTGCACAAGATATTGCAAGGTCTTTGTCTGTGAGTAGTGTCAGAGTGGTTGAGGTAATTGAAGGCAAGTCATTTGTTGGTATTGAGATTCCAAACAATAACAGGAAGATGGTTAGGCTCACTGAAATACTCTCTTCAAAAGCATTCAAATCATCTCCCTCTAATTTAAGTGTTGCTCTTGGCCAGGATATTTCTGGAAATCCAATTGTAGTGGATTTGGCAAAAATGCCTCATTTACTAGTTGCTGGAACAACAGGTTCGGGTAAGTCAGTCGGTTTGAATGCGATGTTATTAAGTTTACTTTTCAAATCTGATCCTGAAGAAGTAAGGTTAATACTTGTTGATCCAAAAATGCTTGAACTCGCAGTATATGATGGGATACCTCATCTTTTGACACCTGTCATTACAGATATGACAGATGCTTCAAATGGATTAAGGTGGTGCGTAGCTGAGATGGATAGACGGTATAAATTGATGTCTATGATGGGCGTTAGAAATTTAGCTGGTTTTAATAAGAAAATTCAAGAAGCTGAAAAAAATGGCAAGCAGATACTAAATCCTTTAAATGAAGATGAAGAAGAATATTTAGAAGTTCTTCCATCGATAGTGGTAGTGGTTGATGAGTTTGCAGATATGATGATGTTGGTTGGAAAAAAAGTAGAACATCTTATTGCAAGAATAGCTCAAAAGGCACGAGCTGCAGGAATTCACCTTATTTTAGCCACTCAAAGACCATCTGTTGACGTTATTACAGGATTAATTAAGGCAAATATCCCAACAAGAATTGCTTTTCAGGTATCAACAAAAATTGATTCAAGAACAATTCTTGACCAGGGAGGTGCAGAACAACTTCTTGGTTATGGTGATATGTTGTATTTACCACCTGGAGTTGGCGTTCCTGTAAGAGTTCATGGAGCATTTGTTGGAGATGACGAAGTTCACAGAGTAGTAAATGATTGGAAATCCAGAGCAGAAACAAATTATGTGGATGAGATAACTTCATCTTCACAAGATACTGGACCCATACCAGGATGGACAGGAATAGATTCTGGCTCATCGGATGAACAGGATGAATTATATGATGAAGCGGTAAATTTTGTAATTGAATCAAGAAGAGCATCAATTTCTGCTGTTCAAAGAAAATTGAGAATTGGTTATAACAGAGCAGCTCGTTTGATTGAAACCATGGAAGAAGCTGGTCTTGTATCAGAAATGAGTTCTAATGGATCAAGAGAAGTTTTAGTTCCAAAAAGCAATTAAATGAAACATATTCAAATATGTCTACTACTAATATTTAACTTAACACTTTCTGCATATTCATCAGAAACCTTAAATAATTTTTTTAGTTATAACCTCAGCTTTGTTCAAACAAGTTTTAATAATATCAATAACGTTTTTGATAAGTCATATGGAAACTTTTATAGAAACTCTGACAATTCTATTAAGATCGAAATAAACAAACCATTTAAAGAAACATATATTATTGATAAAACAGGTATTCAAATTCATGACCTAGAATTCAATCAAAAGAAATTTATTAAAAAGAATGATATCTCAAATAATCTTATAAATTTTATTAATAATGGATTCCCAAAAAATCCTTCAAATATTGAAATCATTAATAAAAGAAGTTTTAAGATTTTTGAAGGTAAAAAAATTTATTATTTTGAGTTTTTAGATAAAAATATACTTCAGATTAAGTATAAAGATAATATGAATATTGATACTTTAATTAATTTTTCTAAAAGTGATGTTAACTAATTTTATTTTTGTAGGCATTGGGGGTGCTATTGGAGCTATATTGAGATATGGAATTAATGAATTATTTGAGAGATATTTAATCTCTTCAGCAACGATATCAATACTTTTTATTAATATACTTGGATGTTTTTTTATAGGCCTTGTCCTTGGTTCATCAATGCCATCAAAAGATGCCTCATATTACTTTTTTATTATCGGATTTTTAGGTTCTTTTACTACAATGTCAGCTGTTACACATCAAACAATTTTGATAGCTAATACAAATTTAATCTATGGAGTTTCATATATAATGCTTACAGTACTTGCAACAATAGTTGCAACTTACTTAGGAACATTAATCACTAAATAATGATAGATATAAAAAAACTTCGAGAAAATTTTTCCAATGTTCAAGCTTCATTACAGAAACGTGGATATGATTTAAACGAGGAATCTTTTAAATCAATTGATGAAAAAAGAAAAATTCTTCAAATTGAAGTTGAAACACTTCAAGCTGAAAGAAAAAAACTCTCAAGTGAATTTGGTAAACTTAAGGCTACTGATAAAGATACATCAAAATTAAAAGAAACTATTGATTTAATTAATACTGATTTAGAACAAAAAGATATGAGTCTTCAGGAAGTTATCTTTAGTCTTAACAACCTTTTATTAGATATACCAAACATTCCTGATGAATCTGTTCCTGAAGGTATTTCAGAAGAAGAAAATAAAGTTATAAGCCAACATGGAAGTATAGATTCAACCAATAAGTTAAATCACTTGGAAATTACAAAAAAAATTGATACTGATTTAGCAGCTAAACTATCAGGCTCAAGATTTGCTGTTTTAAAGGGCGATTTATCGAAACTTCAGCGATCATTGATTACCTTTATGCTTGATATTGCAATTAAGAATGGCTACGAAGAATATTATGTCCCTTTCATGGCGAATGAAGAATCACTTATTGGAACAGGACAACTTCCAAAGTTTGAGGAAGATTTATTCAAAGCCTCGGACAAACTTTATCTTATTCCAACAGCAGAAGTTCCATTAACAAATTTTTATAGGAATGAATTTATAAATGAAAAAGATTTACCTATAAAACTTACATCTCATACGCCTTGCTTTAGATCAGAAGCAGGTAGTTATGGAAAAGATACTAAGGGTTTGATAAGACAGCATCAATTTGAAAAAATAGAATTGGTTCAAATTACTCAACCAGAGCAATCTATGAAATGTCTTCAAGATTTGCTAGATAATGCTTGTGAAATTCTAGATAAATTAGAATTACCATATCAGATTATAGAATTATGCACTGGAGATTTAGGCTTCTCGTCTGCTAAAACTTTTGATATTGAGGTTTGGATGCCAAGTCAGAACAAATATAGAGAAATTTCATCTTGCTCTAATTTTACAGACTTTCAAGCAAGGCGTTCAAACATAAAATATAAATCAAAAAATGAAAACCGTTTTGTTCATACTATAAATGGTTCTGGTCTTGCAGTTGGAAGATGTTTAATAGCTTTAATAGAAAATTATTTTGATGGTAATGATTTAATTAAAGTTCCAAATTGCTTAAAAGAGTATTTTGGTTCAGATAGCATTGAAGTAAATTGAAAAAAAATATATCTAAGATATTTTTTCTAGTTTTTATTTTTTTTAATATTAATTTAGTTCAAGCTGACTCTATTAAAGTAGGACTTGGATCATGTCTTGATCAAGACTATCCTCAGCCAATTTGGGAATCAATAAAAAAAGAAAATCTAAATTACTTTATTTTCCTTGGTGATAATGTTTATGGAGATTCCTATTTTGGCAATCTCAGAAAAATGAAAAAGGCTTATGAAAAACAAGAAAAAATTCTTCCAAATTTCTTAAATCAAATACAAATATATGCGATCTGGGATGATCATGATTTTGGTGTTAATGACGGAGGAGAAGATTACAAAAATAAAGTTAAAGCTAAAAAAATGTTTTTAGATTTTTGGGGAGTTCCAAAAGAAGATGAAAGAAATTTTAGAGAAGGAGTTTATTTCTCTACTGAAAAGGTATTCCATGAAAAAAAGTTTAAATTGATTTTTCTTGATACTAGATACTTTAGATCACAACTAATGGGTAATAAAGGTAATTACATTGCTAATACATCCGAGGGTGCAACCATATTAGGTGATGAACAGTGGCGTTGGTTTAAAAATCAATTAAATACAGAATTTGATTTTTTAATTATATTTAGCTCTATACAAATTATTGCTACTGAACATGGTTATGAGAAATGGAGTAATTTTCCTAATGATAGAAAAAAACTTTTTGATATGCTCGAACAATATAAAGATAAGACTTTATTATTTTCTGGAGACAGACACAGAAGTGGAATATATAAAAAAAATGGAATAACAGAAATAACATCATCATCTTTGAATAAACCTGGTTCTCCATTTATAGAAACTGATAACTATTTAATCGGTGAAACATATCCAGAGGAAAATTACAGCATTTTAGAGATTTTTCGTGATAGTCTTGATGTTAAAATTAAAAATAAATCTGGTACTATTTTGAATTCAATTAAAATTAAACTTTGATGAATATGAAAATTTTATTTATATTTTTTACGCTATTTTTATCACAGTATAGCCATAGTGAAGTTGAAAAAATTTCTGCAATATATGCTAATAAATATATTGGTGAGGTAAAGGTTGTGTGCGGCAAAGTTAAAGGTACATATTTAAATCGAAAATCAAGAGGAGATCCTGTGTATTTAAATTTTCAAAAAGATTATCCTTTAGCACCATTTACAGCAATTATTTGGACTGAATATACTGGAGATGAATTTGGTGCAAAACCAGAGAAAAGATTCTTAAATAAGAAAATATGCATCAAAGGATTAATTGAAGAATACAATGGAAAACCTCAGATTGTTCTAAGATACGCCAATCAGATTGTTAACTAAAGTTCAAAAACTTTTGACATAAATTTAACAAAATACTCGCAGATTTTTTATATTTAAGTATATAATTTAGAAGTACAAATTTTAGAGGATTTTTCATGCATAGAATTTCACTTTCACTACTAACTTTGTTCTTTGTTTCTTTTTCATATTCTGATACTACTTCAACCATTACTGGTGACGTCAATGTATCTGGAGTTACTGTCACAGTAACACATGAACCTACAGGATCTGTTAAATCAACAACGACTGATGACAGTTTTAGATTTTCATCTTTGAGACCTGGAGGTCCATATAAGATAGTTGCATCTAAAACAGGATATTCTTCAGAAAGTTTAGATAATATATTTTTAGTTTTAAATGACACAGCAGATTTTCAGATTAATCTAGTTGCAGTCGATGTTGAAGATCTCACGGTAACTGCCTCAAGAATAGGTATCCAGGCTTCTGGCCCTGGTTTAAATATTACAGAAACAGATATTCTTTTAGCGCCTTCAACAGATAGAAGTTTTGCAGACATCGTAAGAAGAGATTCAAGAATTGCAGTCAGCGGAACGTTTCGTGATAGTGAAATAAGCGCATTAGGCGTGAGCCCAAGAATGAATAATTTTACTGTAGATGGAACTGAAGCAAATGATTCATTTGGTCTAAATGATAATGGATTTGCATCCATCAGAAACCCTATTGCTTTAGAAACACTAGCACAAATAAGAGTAGATTTCGCTCCATACAGTGTTACTAAGGGTAACTTTGGTGGGGTTGCTGTTAATGCAATTACTAAGTCAGGAACAAATGAATTTAAAGGCAAGTTCTATGGCCGTTCAATCGATAATCATGATGTAGGAAGTGTTAATGGTAATCGTCCAAATCAATTTGATGACGAAACTAAAGGCTTTATATTTGGTGGCCCAATTATTAAGGATAAAGCATTTTTCTTTTTGGCTTATGAAGAGTCTGAAAGGTTGTCTCCTAGCGAGTCGAGAGCAATTGATCCAGCAGATGAAGCTGAACTTCTTCAGATAGAAGAGTTTTTAAATACAAGGTATAACTATTCAGCCAGAGGAGTTGCGCGTAACTGGCCAATTTTTGATATGCCTCCAGAGACAGCTGAAAGTTTAATTGTAAAACTTGATTACAACATAAATGAAAATAATAGACTTGAGTTTATGTATCAAGATACTCAGGAAAATCAGCTATCACCATACGATAGACCAAGTCAAAACTATGTATTTGCGGCTCACTATTATGATATTCCTATTGACAGACAAAAGTCTTCAATAACTTGGTTTTCAGATGTTTCAGATAATTTGTCCTTAGAATTACAATATTTAGAAATTGATTACATAAATGATAATGAGTCATTGGGTGGTGAGGACTTTGGTCACCATAGAATTACATTATCAAGTGGAGCAAGAGCTTATCCTACGACTGATCAATATAGATCGTTTAATAAAGTAATGACTGAGGAATCAAAAATCTCATTAAAGGCCATTTATACAGCAGGCAATCATACAATAACAGCAGGTTATGGTTTCCATGAAAAATTTCTATATAACGCATTTATTGCATATGGTAATGGAAGATGGAGATGGAACAGTGTAGATGACTTCTTAACCGGTGGTGATGCTGATGGTGAACTAAGTTATTTTAGAGGATTATTAGTACCAAGTGGAATCCAAGAGGAGGCTGCTGCAGCTTTTGATACTGAAATAACTGAACTCTATATTGAAGATACTATTGATGTCAGCGATATATTAACTGTTAGCTTTGGAGTAAGGGTTGACACAGCCGAAACTATAACACCTTTAACTTATACTCCTGCTTTTTTTGATTTAACAGGAATAAGAAATGATAGTGGTCTTGATTCAGAAATTGTTCAACCGAGAGCAAGTTTCGATCTTGATGTATCAGATTTATGGTTTGGCGAAAGTGATTTTATTGACTCAGCTCAATTCGAGGGTGGTATTGGTATCTTTTCTGGAAAAATCCCATTTGTTTGGTTAGCTCCTCCTTTTGGTGCTGATAGTGGTATGACTACAGTATTTACTGGACAATGGATGCTAGGTGATTACCAAACAGGTGTTAACGGATTTGATTGGAGAGATTATTATGATGGAACACAACTTCATACTCTTCTTGATTTAGATGTTGGTGATGGAGATTCTGCCCAAGCATTGGCACCTGGGTTAGAGTTACCTTCAGATTTAAAAATGTCTTTAGATTTAACTTTGTACACAAAAAATGATTACAAGGTTAAACTTTCTTATATCAAAACTGATGTCAAAAATGCCTTTAGATTTGTTGATATGGGCGTTGAACCATCAGGGGTATATTTAACTACTAATGATGGAAGGAATATATACAATTCTGGATATACAAGAAATATTATGACCTTTAATACCAGTAAAGGTGGTAGTGATTCTTTTACTATTGATGTAAGTAAGAATTTTGATAACGGTGTAAATGCATTTGCTGGATATACTTATGTTGATAGAGAGTCTTTATACGATAGTTCATCATCACAAATGACTTCAAATTATAGAGGGCTTCCAAGAATTGATGCACTTCAGCCTGAGGTTGGTCCTTCTAGATGGGCACAAAAACATAGATTTGTTGCTGGTATGGACTACACATTTAATGCAGGTTCAAAATATCCAACAACAATATCAGCATTTTATAGCGCATATTCTGGTAGACCTTATTCTCATGCATATAGAGATTTTTACCAAGATGGTGAAGAGGGTTTATTTGATAGAGATTGGGCAGTACTTGCATACATACCCAAAGCAAATGATCCAAATGTTGTGTATGACGGTGTTGATGAAGCAACAATCCTTGCACACATAGACAGTCTAGGACTTTCTCAATATGCTGGTGGTAACGTTCCTAAAAATGTTGGAACAGCGCCATATTATAGGTCTCTTGATATTAGAATTCTTCAAGAGCTACCAGGACTTCGTGAAAATGATAAATTTACTATTTACTTAGATATGTTAAATTTTTTAAATTATCTTGATGAGGAAAAGGGAATTCGTCAGTTTACATTTAGCACAACTGAAATTTTAAGAACTAGTGGTTATAACTCTGATGGTCAAATAGTTATCACTGGAACAAATAATGAATTTATCGCAACTGATTTTGATAGAAGTTCTTATAGATTCCAACTTGGATTTTCATATGAGTTTTAATTAATTAAAAATTAAAAAGGCGGTTTATCCGCCTTTTTTTTTGTTAAAATATTTAAGTGTCTAATTCAATTCCAGAACTATGTTTTAAATCTATGGAAAATGGTGATACTACTTCTATTGAACTTTTATCAGATGCTCTAGAAAATCATGGCTTTTTTTCAATTATAAATCATGGCTTATCTAATGATTTAATAAAAAACTGTTATAACTCATCAAAAGAATTTTTTGATCTAGATTTTGAAACTAAGGAAATATACAGTTCTGTAGGATCAAAAGGTGCAAGAGGTTATACACCAAAAGGGATTGAAACCGCAGTAGGTGAAATAATACCTGATCAGAAAGAATTTTGGCATCATGGTCCTATTATTGATAATACTTATGATAAAAAGATACCAGAAAATATTGATATCAAAGAGATTCCAGAATTTAATAAAAATTTTGATGATTTATACTCAGAATTACATCAAATAGGTTCGAGAGTTTTATCTGTTATATCTTTATCTCTTGGTCTTAATGAAGATTATTTTAATCATTGGATTGAGAAGGGAAATTCGCTTCTAAGATCTATACATTATCCAAAGGTTGAGATGAAAGATAATCTTCACAGAGCTCGAGCTCATGAAGATATAAATCTAATAACCTTACTTATTGGTGCTGAAGAAGGTGGTCTTGAGGTTTTAAGCAAAGATGGTTTATGGATTAAAGTTGCTCCTAGCTCAAAAGCTATTGTTTGCAATATTGGGGATATGATGCAATTAGTTACTGACAAAAAATTAAAAAGTACAACACATAGAGTAATTCAGGATGAACATGCTGAATCCAAATCTAGATACAGTATTCCATTTTTTCTTCATCCTGCTCCATCAGTTCTTTTGAAATCAATTTTTAGAGATGATGACAAGGGTATACTTGCAGATACTTTTCTTAATCAAAGGCTAAAAGAGATAAAACTTTATTAATATGGATATATTTACTATCTTACAAATAATAATTGGTTTTATTGGGTTGATTATTATTGCGATACCACTTTCAGAAAACTATAAGATAATCAATTATAAATATATTGTGTATGGTATCTTGGCCCAAGTTTTCTTGGCAGTTATTTTACTTAAAGTTCCATTAGTAATAAGTGCTTTTGAAATATTAGGATACGGGGTTGTTGTTCTTCAAGAAGCAACCACAGAGGGTGCTTTATTTGTATTTGGTTATCCACCGTCTCAGGAAATTGGCCCATACAGATCTTTATTGGAGACATTTGCATTTGGTGTGCTTCCCTACATTATAGTAATGGCGTGTATTTCTGCAATTCTTTGGTATTGGGGGATACTTCCATTTATAGTAAATATGATATCAAAAGCTTGTCAAAAGCTATTTAATATAGGTGGGCCAGTTGGACTGGGAGCTGCAGCAAATATTTTCGTAGGACAAGTTGAAGCACCATTATTAATAAGACCATATGTAAACAAGTTATCAAATAAAGAGTTATTAATATTAATGACAGCTGGAATGGCAACTGTAGCTGGTTCTGTAATGGTTGCATTAATCAGTATTCTAGAAAATACATTCATCGATGAAAATTTAATTCAACACTTTATTACAGCATCTGTCTTATCTGTTCCAGCTGCAATTATGTATGCAAATATAATGATCCCCTCAAATTCCATAACTGATTTTAATGAGAATAAAATTCCTAAGGTTTATAAAAGTACTATGGATGCTGTTACCAGAGGCTCATCAGATGGTGCAAGCATTGCATTGAGTGTTGGAACAATTCTAATAGCTGTAATTGCTTTAGTTTACATAGTTAATTCGATACTAGGATTCTTTTCATCTCACTTAGGCTTTGAATTATCAATTGAAATAATTCTAGGCTATATTTTCGCTCCAATAGCATGGTTAATGGGCGTTCCATGGAGTGAGGCAATTGTGGCTGGTGAACTTTTAGGAATTAAAACCACGCTTAATGAGTTTGTTGCATATCCAGGTTTAGCTTCACTAGATAATGGAGAACTTTCAGATAGATCAAAGTTAATAACATTCTATAGCCTCTGTGGGTTCGCAAATTTATCATCTGTGGGTATTCTAATATCAGGCATTACTGCTATGGCACCTGAGCGAAAAGACGATCTTATAAAAGTTTCATTTAAAGCTCTTGTCGGAGCTACTCTTGCATCCTGTATGACAGGATTAATTGTTGGCATTTTTATTTAATTATTAATTACTATATAAAGATTTAAATAAGAAGCAAAGATCAACCAAATTAAATAAGGTAAATATAAAAATGTTGACAATTTATCTTCCTTATTAAGTAAAAATAATATTCTTATGTTTAAAAATATCAATATCAAAATATCAAATAAGGCAATTAGAGGCAGATGAAATGCAAAGAACAACCATGACCATATAGTATTAAAAAATAACTGAACAAAAAATATTTTACTTATTGATTCATATACTCTGTATGCAGCAATTGACATAAACAAATAAAGAATTGGCCAAACAATTCCAAAAACATAACCTGGAGGATTTAATGGAGACTTTTCTAATCCTTTGTACCAGATATCATCAGTAGTATTAGAAGATGCAAAACTGCCCAAAACAAGAGCAAGAAAAACAAATATGAAAATACTTAGTTTTTTATTTATCAAGTCATCTACTTCTAAAAAATCTACTAATTGTTTTAGAAATATTTCCAAATAAGTTTGAGCCCTTTGGCCTAGCTTCAATAAAAATATAAAAACTCACAAACGCTAAAGATATTATAAAAACCCAAACTGCATCATATTCACCCATGGAAGAATTATAAATCTTTTATTATTTTAAATATATTTATATTAGGTTTTTTCTACAATAATCGAACACACTGAATATCCAGCACCAAAAGAACATATTAATCCTTTCTCACCAGGTCGAAGATCATTATGAAGATTAAATGCAAACATCGATCCAGCACTTGCTAGATTACCAAATTTTTCTATTGGGAGAGGGGCCAAAGATGTATCAAAATCATTTGATCCTATTATTTTAGAGACTATCAAATTCACCATACGAGCATTTGCTTGATGTAACCAAAACTTTTTAATTTCCTTATGTGATAATTTATTCTCATCAAGTTGGTCTAAAATAAACTTAGCAACCATCGGACAAACTTCTTTGAATACACTATTTCCATTTTGATAGAATAATAAATCTTCATATGATTTGTCATCACTTGCTGCTCTTGCAAGATAGCTCCAGTCACTCCTAATATTATTTGAAAATTTAGTGACTAATTTTCTATCAATTACTTTAAAGCTATTTGAGTTAATATTTTTTGAGACCACTGTTGCAACACATCCATCACCAAAAATAAAATGTATATCTCTTTTTGCATAGTTAACAAAAGGTGTAGATATTTCTGGGTTAATAACAAGTACATTATTGGCAACCCCAGAGGATATATCACTTATGGCATTATTTATTGCAAAAGTTGTTGAAGAACATCCTACAAGCATGTCATACGCATAACCTTTAATTCCAAGTTCATTTTGTATTTCAATTGCAACGGATGGATAGTTTCTTGCAGCATGCGATGTTCCTAAAATTACGGCATCTATATCTGATGCCGACATTTTGGCATTATCAAGAGCTTTCAGGGCTGCTTTGATGCCAACTTCTGCATGAATTGACATTTTTGATGCATCTTCATGAACTACAGAGGGCATCATCTTATTTATGTCTAAAATACCTTTTTTATCAATTACATGTCTTGTTTTAATTCCTGAGGCTTTTTCAATAAATTCAGTTGAAGAGTATTCAAGTTTTAATACTTCATTATTATTTATGGCATCCTTATTATTGTCATTGAAAGAATCCACATATGCATTGAATGATTCAACTATTTCATCATTACTTATAGAATCATCTGGATACCAAATCCCTGTTCCAGCTATGTATATTTCTGACATCTTTTATATGTATTTAATGTATGCTTTTATTATAAGTTATGAATACAAGCATATCTATGGATAATAATTTTACCTATAAATTTTTAACTGATGATAAAAATCCAAAAGGGATTGTTCATATTTCTCATGGAAAAGGTGAGCACATGAGAAGATATTCATGGTTAATAAACAAGCTTAATAAAGATGGATATCATGTAATATCTCAAGATCATCGCGGTCATGGTATGTG
>CABZHV010000002.1:0-151661 GCA_902525635.1 uncultured SAR86 cluster bacterium | reverse complement strand
AATGTATCGTGCTGCTATTAAATCAATTTTTTCAGAATTAGTAAGACAAAATAGATTAGTTGCGATTGAAAAACCAACACTAAAAAAACCAAAAACTAAAGAGTTTGCAAGCTTTTTAAATGAATTTTCTCTGAGTAGAGTTTTAATTATTACTGAAGAGCCTGATATAAATCTTTATCTCTCAGCAAGAAATATACCAAACGTTGATGTTATTACCGTTAGAGAAATAAATCCAATAAATCTTTTAAAACCACAAAAGGTGGCTGTTACAAGCGATGCTTTGAAACAAATAGAGGAGTGGATTAATGGGTAAAGAAAAATTATATACATTAATAAAATCTCCAATTATTACTGAACAAACGGCTCAGCTTAGTGAAAAGTATAAACAAGTTGTTTTCAAAGTTGATCTTTCAGCAAATAAAAAAGAGATTAAAAATGCAGTTGAAACATTATTTAAAGTTGATGTAATCAAAGTAAGTACATCAGTTGTAAAAGGAAAGAGAAAAAGAAATAGATTTGGTATATATAAAAAATCAGATTACAAAAAAGCTTTTGTTTCTATTAGTCAAGATTCAGAGATTCAATTTGAGGGTATAAACTAATGACAGTTGTTAAATCCAAACCAACTAGCCCTGGAAGAAGAGGCCTAATATCAGTCAAATCTGATTTGTATAAGGGCAAACCATATAAATCATTAATTGAGCCTAAAGCTAAAAATGGTGGAAGAAATAACAATGGGCGGATTACTGTTAGGCACCATGGTGGCGGCCATAAGCAGCATTACAGAGTTATTGACTTTAAAAGAAACAAATATGATGTTCCAGCAATCGTTGAAAGAATTGAATATGATCCCAACAGGTCAGCGCATATTGCTTTATTGAAATATCTTGATGGTGAGAGAAGATACATAATTGCTCCATCAAAATTAAAAATAGGTGATGAGTTAATCTCTTCAGATAATTGTGAAATTAAAGTTGGTAACTCAATGAAATTGAAAGATATACCCCTTGGTACAAATGTTCATTGTATCGAACTTAAGCCAAAGAAAGGCGCTCAAATTGCAAGAAGTGCTGGAACTTCAGCTAGATTAGTTGCTAAAGAGGGCATATATGCAACCTTAAGGTTACAGTCAGGAGAGACACGAAAAATTTTGTGGGAATGTAGAGCTACTTTGGGAACAGTTTCAAACCAAGAAAATAATTTAAAATCTTTGGGAAAAGCTGGTGCTAAAAGATGGAGAGGCGTTAGACCAACAGTTAGGGGCGTTGCTATGAATCCTGTTGATCATCCGCATGGTGGTGGAGAAGGAAGAACCTCAGGAGGAAGACATCCCTCAACGCCATGGGGAGTTCCAACAAAAGGTTACAAGACAAGAAAAAATCAAAGGACAGATGATTTAATCATAAGAAGAAGAGGTAAGAAATAAAATGCCAAGATCTCTAAAAAAAGGCCCATTTGTAGACTTGTCACTTTCAAAAAAAGTAGATAAAGCAAATTCAAATAATGATAAAAAACCTATAAAAACATGGTCAAGAAGATCAATGATTATACCAACGATGGTTGGACTAACAATATCAGTTCACAATGGAAGACAACATGTACCAGTTTTTATTAATGAAGATATGGTTGGACACAAGCTTGGAGAGTTTGCGATGACAAGAACATTTAAAATGCATTCTGGTGATAGGAAGGCTTAACTATGGAAACAAGAGCTTACTTAAAAGGAACAAGGCTATCTCCCCAAAAGGCAGCATTAGTTGCAGATCAAATAAGGGGCAAAAGTGTTGATAAGGCTTTAGACTTTCTTATTTTCAATAAACAAAAAGGTTCTGCAGTAATAAAAAAATTGTTAGATTCAGCAATTGCTAATGCAGAAAATAACAATAATTCTGATATTGACAAGCTATTAATCAAATCTGTAATTGTTAATCAAGGTATGAGATTAAAAAGAATGAGAGCAAGAGCAAGAGGTAGAGCTGACAGAATAATAAAACCTACATGCCATATAGAAATTATATTGACAGAGGAGAGTAGCTAATGGGACAAAAAGTTAATCCAAATGGTTTTAGATTAGGCATTTCAAAAAAACAAAATGCTAATTGGTTTGCAAAGGGAAAAGACTTTCCTAAAAATTTAATACAAGATCTAAAGGTTAGAGAACATCTCAATAAAAAGCTTAAGAATTCTTCCATAAGTAAAATTGAATTGGAAAGAACAGCTGATACATTTGTTGTAAATATCCATACAGCAAGACCAGGAATTATTATTGGGAAAAGAGGTGAAGAAATAGAAAATCTTAAAAAGGCTGTTGAGAGGATTGTAAAAGGACCATCACAAATCAACATTAAAGAAATAAAAAAACCAGATTTAGATGCACAAATTCTTGCTGAAGGGGTTGCACAACAGCTTGAAAAAAGAGTCATGTTTAGGAGAGCAATGAAGCGGACTGTTCAAAGCGCATTAAGGCAAAGTGCCAAAGGAGTCCGAATTGAGGTATCAGGTAGACTTAATGGTGCTGAAATAGCAAGAACAGAGTGGTATAGAGAGGGTAGGGTCCCATTGCATACATTAAGAGCTGACATAGATTATGGAACTTCTGAAGCTCTTACTACTTATGGAATTATTGGTGTAAAAGTTTGGGTGTACAGAGGTGAAATAAATGAAGATCCTTATAAAAATGTTCAAGGAGCCAGTTAAGTAAAATGTTGCAACCTAAACAAACCAAATTTAGAAAAATGCACAAAGGTAGAAACCGTGGTCTTGCACAAAATGGTAATACAATCGCATTTGGAAGATTTGGATTAGTAGCATCTGGTAGAGGAAGAATTACTGCTAGACAAATTGAGGCGGCTAGAAGAGCAATGACTAGGTATATCAAAAGAGGTGGGAATATATGGATTCGAATTTTTCCTGATAAACCTATTACAAAAAAGCCTTTGGAAGTAAGAATGGGAAAAGGTAAGGGTAATGTTGAATATTGGGTTGCACTTGTTCAACCAGGAAAGATTATGTTTGAAATGGCTGGCGTTGAAGAAGAGCTTGCTAGAGAGGCATTCAGACTTGCTTCGGCTAAGCTTCCAATAAAAACACATTTTATTAAGAAAGATTTATAAATGAAAAAAGAGTTAATAGATTTAAGAAAGAAAAACATTGAACAGTTAGATGCTGAGCTTTTATCTGCAAGAGAAACTCAGTTTGGATTGAGAATTAAACACAAAACTGGTCAATTAAACGAAGTCAGTGATCTAAAGAAGTTAAGAAGAAAAATCGCACTTATCAAAACTCTTATTAATGAAATTAAGTTAAAGGATGAATGAAAATGAAATCAACTAATCCAAGAATATTATCAGGTGTTGTTACGAGCAACAAAGCTGATAAGACTATAACTGTAAAAATTGAGAGGAAAGTTAAACATCCTTTTTATGGCAAAGTTATCAAAAGAGCTAGTAAAGTCCATGCACATGACGAAAATAATATTGCTAATATTGGAGACATTGTTTCGGTCAAAGAATGTAGACCTATTTCAAAAAGTAAAACATGGATTTTAGTAACTGACAATAAATCTGAAACATTGGAGAGCAAATAATGATTCAAATGCAATCACTTTTAAAAATTGCAGACAATAGCGGTGCTAGAAGCGTTATGTGTATTAAAGTTTTGGGTGGTTCAAAAAGAAGATATGCAAATATAGGTGATGTTATTAAGGTTGCTGTTCGTGAAGCTATTCCAACTGGAAAAGTTAAAAAAGGACAAGTTGTTGATGCACTTATAGTTCGATCAAGAAAAGGGATCAGAAGAAGAGACGGTTCTCTTATAAAGTTTGATGAAAATGCAGCAGTTCTTATAAATGCTCAAAAAGCCCCCAATTGGTACGAGAGTGTTTGGTCCTGTGACGAGAGAGTTGAGAGATGGAAAGCACATGAAGATATTATCCCTAGCACCAGAGGTTTTGTAATATGAGTAATGAAATTATTTCAACAAAACTTAGATCTGGTGACGAGGTAATCATTATTGCTGGAAAGGATATCGGTAAAAAAGGTATTTTGCGTGAGATTGTGAGAGATAAAAATAAAGCAATAGTCACAGGAATTAATATGATTAAAAAACATACAAAACCTAATCCAGAAATGGGTGTAACTGGCGGAGTGGTCGAACAAGAAGCTGCAATATCATTATCAAATTTAGCGATATGGAATCCAAAAACAAAAGCTAAAGATAAAATCTCATATTCAAGAAATAAAGATGGAGAAAAAATAAGACTTTTTAAGTCAGACGGAGCTGAAATTAAATAATGGCAAACTTAAAAGAAAGATATAACAGCGAATTAAGACCAGCCCTTAAGGAAGATTTGGGAATTGATAATATTATGGCAGTTCCAAGATTAACAAAAGTTGTCATAAATATGGGTGTTGGTGAAGCTGCAAATGATAAGAAGCATCTTGAGTCAGCTTTAGAAAATCTTACAGTTATTGCTGGACAAAAACCTGTTGTTACAAAAGCTAGACAGTCTGTAGCAAGCTTTAAAATTAGAGAAGGATGGCCACTTGGATGCAAAGTTACTTTAAGAGGAAGTAAAATGTATGACTTTATTGAAAGACTAATTAAAATTGCAATTCCAAGAGAAAGAGATTTTAGAGGACTTAACCCAAAGTCTTTTGATCAACAAGGTAATTACAATTTCGGAATTAAAGAACAGATAATATTTCCTGAAATTAATTATGACAATATTGACAATATAAGGGGTATGGACATCTGTATAAATACTTCTGCTAAAACTGCGGAGCACGCAAAGGCACTTTTGAAAGCTCTCGATTTTCCTTTTAAACAATAGGCGGTATATATGGCAAAGAAATCTATGATTGCAAGAGAAGTTAAAAGAATAAAAACAGTTGAAAAATATGCTGAGAAAAGAGCTGTTTTAAAGAAAATGATGAGCGATCAAAGTCTAACAAGTGAAGAAAGGTATGAAGCAAGAATACAATTTCAAAAGCTTCCAAGAAACGCAAGTCCTTCAAGAGTTGTTAGAAGATGCCAAGTGACCGGAAGACCTCATGCTGTCTATAGAAAATTTGGCCTGAGTAGAATTAAATTAAGAGAAGCTGCTATGAGAGGTGATATACCTGGATTAGTAAAATCAAGTTGGTAATATTATGAGTTTTCAAGACCCTATATCAGATTGTTTAACAAGAATTAGAAATGGGCTTATGCGTGGGAAAGATAAAGTTCAAATACCTTATTCAAGACTGAAATTTGATTTGGTAAATGTTCTTGTTGAAGAAGGCTACCTGAAATCATGCAAAAAATCTGAAGATGATGGCAAGTCACTAATTGAAGTAGATTTAAAATATTACAACGACTCTCCGGTAATAAAAGAACTTAAAAGAATTAGCAAGCCTAGTTTAAGAAAATATTCTAGTGCATCAGATCTTGAATCAGTAAAAAGCGGACTAGGATCATTTATATTATCAACAAACTTAGGATTAATGACTGATAGGGACGCTAAGGCTAAAAATGTTGGTGGTGAAATTTTGTGTGAGGTTTTTTAATGTCTAGAGTAGCTAAAAATCCAATTAATATTCTTGAAAATGTTGACTTCAGCATTAATGACAACATTGTTAATGTTAAAGGAAGTAAGGGAGTGCTCGAGTTTAATATACCTCAGTCAATATCTCTTGAGATAAAAGAAAACATTATTAATGTTAAATACGATGAGGCTGATCAGCAATCTGTTGCCCTGGCTGGCACCACCAGATCTTTAATTAATAATATGATTATTGGTGTTTCAAAGGGATTTGAAAAAAAATTAGAATTAATTGGTGTTGGTTATCGTGCAAAGGCTTCAGGGAAACTTCTAGAATTAACCTTAGGTTTTTCCCATCCTGTTAAATATCAACTACCTGATGAGGTTGAGGTTGAGACACCCTCTCAGACTGAAATAGTTTTAAAAAGTCATAATAAACAAATATTAGGACAAGCTGCTGCTGAGATAAGAGCATTTAGACCCCCAGAGCCCTATAAAGGAAAAGGTGTTAGGTATGCTGATGAACAAGTGAAGAGAAAAGAAGCTAAAAAAGCAGCAGGTGCAGGAGCTTAATAATGAATATTAAGAATATTTCAAGATTAAAAAGAGCTAAAAAAACAAGAATTAAAATAAGAGTGCAAGAGACACCAAGATTAACCGTATTTAGATCATCAAAGCATTTTTATGCCCAAGTTTTTGATAGCCTTGGATCTAAAGTTATTGTTTCAGCCTCAACCGCTGAAAAGAATTTAGATGTCAAATCCAATAATCTCGACGCTGCTATTGCAGTAGGTAAAAAAGTTGCTGAAAGAGCATTAGAAAATGGAATTACAAAAGTTGTTTTTGATAGGTCAGGTTATAAATATCATGGACGAATTAAAGCTCTAGCAGATTCTGCTAGAGAAGCAGGATTGGAGTTTTAAATAAATGAATCAAAAAGATACAGTGAATAATCAACAGGTTGATGCACTTGAGGAAAAATTAGTACAAGTGAACAGAGTTGCTAAAGTTGTTAAAGGCGGAAGAATTTTTGGATTCACAGCACTCACGGTTGTTGGTGATGGTAATGGAAGAGTTGGCTTTGGAAGAGGCAAGTCAAAAGAGGTCCCAATTGCAATTCAAAAAGCTATGGAAAATGCTAGAAGAAGTATGGTTGAGGTTGAATTGAACAATACAACTTTATGGTATCCAATAAAAGCAAAACATGGTTCAGCAAATGTTTATATGCAGCCAGCATCAGAGGGTACTGGTATTATTGCTGGAGGTGCTATGAGAGCTGTTCTTGAACTTGCTGGAGTCCAAAATGTGCTTGCTAAATGTTATGGATCTACCAATCCAGTAAATGTTGTAAGAGCTACTATTAATGCTTTAAGTCAAATGGAATCTCCAGAAACTGTTGCTGCAAGAAGAGGTAAAAAAATTGAAGAAATATCATGAATAAAGAGAAGACAATCAATATCAAACTAATTAAGAGTGGGATTGGAAGAATGAGAAATCATAAACTTTGTATTAAAGGTCTTGGATTTAAAAAGTTAAATCAAACAGTTTCTGTTTTAGATACTCCAAGTAATAGAGGAATGATAAAAAAAATATCAGATATGGTTGAAATACAAGAAAATTAAAATGAATAATAAAGAAACTAAAATTTCAATGACACTTAACTCGATTTCAAATGAGGGAACTGTTAAAAATAAAAAAAGAGTTGGTAGAGGTATAGGATCAGGATCTGGAAAAACAGCTGGAAGAGGGCACAAAGGCCAAAAATCAAGATCTGGAGGAAATATTCGACTAGGATTTGAAGGTGGGCAAATGCCTCTTCAAATGAGACTGCCTAAATTTGGATTCTCTTCAAGAGTAAACAATAATTTTAAAGAGATAAATATCAAAAATATTAAAGGGATGAAGCTAGTAAACTTAGAGACTCTTAAAGAAAAAAAATTAATAAGTAAGTCCATAAAAAAAGCAAAAATTTTTGGCAATGCAGAAATAGATACAAAAGTTACGGTAGAAGGAATAGCTTTAACTAATGGAGCAAGAGTATCTATTGAGAATGCTGGCGGAAAGATCATTAACGTTAAGGCAAATGAAAAAGCAATTGTAGAAAAAGTTAATAATGAGGAAAGTGATAAATAATGGCTGATCAAGGTAACATGAGTGATCTTTGGAAAAGATTACGGTTTGTATTCTTTGCGATTCTTATATATAGAATTGGAACTCATATACCAATCCCTGGAATTGATCCAGAAAGATTAGCTTCATTATTTCAGCAGAATCAAGGAACAATTATTGAAATGTTTAATTTGTTTTCTGGCGGGGCTTTAGAGAGAATGAGTATATTTGCCCTCAACGTTGTGCCTTATATTTCCTCTGCAATTATTATGCAGCTTTTCTCAAACTCAATACCTTACTTGATTGAGCTCAAAAAAGATGGTCAGGCAGGCAGAAACAAAATAACACAATACACAAGATACGGAACAGCAGTTTTAGCTCTTATTCAGGCATCTGCGCTTGCAGTAACTCTTTCTGCAAGTGGACTAGCGTATGTTCCAGGCACATCTTTTTTTGTTTCGGCAGTTTTTTCAGTAGTAGCAGGTACTATGTTTTTAATGTGGTTGGGAGAGCAAGTTTCTGAGAGAGGTATTGGTAACGGAATATCAATAATAATTGCAACCAGTATTTTGACTGGTATCCCTGGAGCAATCGGACAAGCTCTGGAGCAATCAAGACAGGGTGATTTGAGCATACTTCTGTTAATAGGAATTGGGCTCCTATCAATGGCCGTTATAGCGGTAGTTGTATTCATAGAAAGAGGTCAAAGAAGAATAACTGTTAATTATGCACAAAGACAGCAGGGTAGAAGACTGATGCAAGCACAAGCAAGCCATCTTCCTTTCAAAGTAAATATGGCAGGAGTTATTCCAGCAATATTTGCAAGTACATTCTTGTTATTTCCTGCATCACTCTCTACTTGGTTTGGTGAGTATGAATCTTTAGGCTTTTTACAAAGTTTTTCATTAGCACTTAATCCTGGTCAACCTTTGTACATTCTTGTATTTGCAGGACTAATTATAAGTTTTTGTTTTATCTGGTTAGCTCTTACATTTAATACGAAAGATGTATCTGATAATCTTAAAAGGTCTGGTGCTTACATTGCAGGCATAAGACCTGGCGAGCAGACTGCAAATTATATTGATTCAGTATTAGCCAGACTAACAGTTTTTGGAGCCATTTATTTAACATTAATATGTTTACTTCCCTTAGCGTTAATTAATTTTGCTGGCATATCACCCACTATCTCAATCGGGGGTACCTCTGTTTTGATTATAGTTGTTGTTTTAATGGACTTTATGTCTCAGGTTCAGTCACACATGATGTCTTCACAGTATGCATCTTTAATGAAAAAGGCAAATTTAAAAAATTATAGAAGGTAATATGAAAGTTAAAGCATCAGTCAAAAAAATTTGTAGAAACTGTAAGATCGTTAGAAGAAATGGCGTGCTATATGTAATATGTAGCGCAGATCCTAAACACAAGCAAAGGCAAGGATAATAATTATGGCAAGGATATCAGGCGTCAATATTCCCGAAAATAAACACATCGAGATTTCTTTGACACATATTTTTGGAATTGGTAGGAAAACAGCTCAAGATATTTGTGTTGATCTCAAGATCGATTACACCAGAAAGATTTCAGACTTATCTGAAGAAGAAATCGAAAATATTAGAGGTGCAATTGCTAGCTATACAGTTGAAGGAGATCTGAGAAGAAACATCAGCACAAACATAAAAAGGCTGCAAGATTTAGCAAGTTATAGAGGTATTAGACATAGAAGAAAATTACCTACAAGAGGACAAAATACAAAAAATAATGCGAGAACAAGAAAAGGCCCTAAAAAGCCAATGAGAGGATAAATATGGCTGTTAAAGGAAAAAAGAATAAAAAAATTGTTACTGATGGTGTGGCTCACATCCATTCTTCATTTAATAACACCATAGTAACAATTACTGATAAACAAGGTAATACCATATGTTGGGCAACATCTGGTGGTTCTGGATTCAAAGGCTCAAGGAAAAGCACTCCTTTTGCAGCTCAAATTGCAGCAGATAAAGCTGGAAATGCTGCTAAAGAGTTTGGAATGATCAACCTTGATGTAAAAGTTAAAGGGCCTGGTGGCGGAAGAGAGTCTGCGATCAGATCTTTAAATGCTTGTGGTTTAAAAATTAAAAGTATCACTGATGTGACACCACTCCCACACAATGGGTGTAGACCATCTAAGAAAAGACGAGTTTAAAGGAGAAGTAAATGGCAAGATACAGAGGACCATCGTTAAGACTTTCAAGAAGGGAAGGAACAGACTTATTTTTAAAAAGTGGCGTTAGAGCAATTGAGTCAAAATGTAATATGGATACGCTCCCTGGCGTTCATGGCGCAAGAAGAGGGAGACTATCAGACTATGGACTGCAATTGAGGGAAAAACAGAAAGTTAGAAGAATGTATGGGATATTAGAAAAACAATTTAGAAACTATTATAAAAAAGCTGCCTCATCCAAAGGAAATACTGGTGAGAATCTTTTGTCGTTGTTAGAAAAAAGATTAGATAACGTTGTCTATAGAATGGGTTTTGGTTCAACAAGAGCTGAAGCACGTCAAATGGTTTCTCATAAGGCATTTATGGTCAATGGAAAAGTTGTAAATATTCCGTCTTATCAAGTGCAACCAGGTGATGAAATTGAAGTTAGAGAATCTAAAAGAGGACATTTGAGGATTGCAGCTGCATTAAAAATTGCTGAAAACAGAGAAGAATGTGATTGGCTAGAGGTAGATGAAAAAAACTTTAAAGGTGTATTTAAGTCTGTTCCTGATAGAACTGATTTGAGTACTGAAATTAACGAAAATCTTATTGTTGAGCTTTACTCAAAATAAAAGTATAAAGGCGGAGAAAATTATGCAAACATCAGTAATAGATCTATTAGTACCAACTGAAATACAGGTAGACGATGTCTCACCTACATTGTCAAAAGTAACACTTGAGCCTCTTGAAAGAGGTTTTGGACATACGCTTGGAAATGCTTTAAGAAGAATTTTGCTTTCTTCAATGCCTGGCGCAGCTGTAACGGATGTTTCTATAGAAGGTATATCACATGAATATAGCACTATAGAGGGAGTTAGAGAGGATGTGATTGACATACTTCTAAATATTAAGGACATGCCTATCAATTTAATTGAAGGTGACTCGGCTGAGGTAACATTGGATATAAAAGGTCCATGTGATGTACTGGCTTCATCTTTTGATGTGCCTGGAAATGTTGAGCTTGTTGATCAAGATTTTCATATTGCTACTATAGTTGATAAAGTCAGTCTCAAAATGACTCTAACCGTTAGAAACGGAAGAGGATATGAACCAGCTGATTTAAGAGAAGATGAGGACAGAGTAGTTGGAGCTTTAAAGGTTGATGCTTCATTTAGTCCTGTAAGAAGAGTTTCCTATACAGTAGATAATGCAAGATCTGGAAAAAGAACTGATTTAGATAAATTAGTACTTGAATTAGAAACTGATGGAACTTTGGATCCAAAAATGGCAATAGAACACTCAGCTACAATTTTACAACAACAGCTTGGAGCATTTGTTGACTTAGATGCTATCGCTGAACAAGAAGCCAAAAAAGATCAAAATGACTTTGATCCAATTCTGCTTAGATCAATAGAAGAACTCGAATTAACAGTAAGATCTACGAATTGTTTAAAAGCTGAAAGTATTTTTCTCATTGGTGATCTTATCCACAGATCTGAGTTTGATTTATTGAAGACTCCAAACTTGGGAAAAAAATCTCTTAATGAAATTAAAGATGTTTTGGCCTCTAAGGAACTTTCTCTTGGTATGAATGTTGAAAATTGGCCACCTGTGGGATAAGTATGAGACATAAAAAATCAGGAAGAAAACTTAATAGAAATTCGGCTCATAGAAAAGCCTTGTTCAAAAATCTGGCAATTGCATTGATTGATAAAGCTATTATAAAAACTACTCTACCCAAGGCAAAGGAACTTAGAAGGTTTATCGAGCCTTTAATTACGATCGGTAAAGATGATAATGTTGCCAACAGAAGACTTGTTTTTAGTAGGCTTAGATCTGATGAATCTGTAAATAAACTTTTTACAGAAGTCTCTATTAATGCTATGGATAGAAATGGTGGATATACAAGAATAATAAAAGCTGGCTTTAGGCCTGGTGATAAAGCAGATATGGCTTTTATTGAACTTGTAGATAGAAAGCTAGACGAAGAAACAGCTGAACCTGATTTAAAAGAAAAAGAATCCGCAGCTTAATTTAAAAGGTCATTCAGAAACTTTCCTGTGAATGATTTTTTTACTTTTGCAACATCTTCAGGAGTTCCTTTTGCAACAATTTCTCCCCCATCTGTTCCTCCCTCAGGACCAAGATCAATAACCCAGTCAGATGTCTTTATAACATCAAGATTATGCTCAATGACAACAACTGTATTTCCTTGTTCTTTTAATCTGTTTAAAACTCTCAAAAGAAGTTCAATATCTGCAAAGTGAAGTCCTGTTGTTGGCTCGTCCAAAATAAAAAGAGTCTTCCCAGTACTTCTCTTAGACAATTCTTTAGCTAATTTTATTCTTTGCGCTTCTCCTCCAGATAGTGTCAATGCTGACTGACCAAGTGTTATGTAACCGAGACCAACGTCATTTAGTGTTAACAATTTATTTTTTATAGCAGGATGTGCATCAAAGAAATTTAACGCATCTTCGACTGTCATATCTAAAATATCACTGATATTTTTATCTTTATATTTTATTTCCAGTGTTTGTTCGTTATATCTTTTGCCATCACATACGTCACACTTTACGTATACGTCAGCGAGGAAATGCATTTCAACTTTTATCATGCCATCACCTTGACATGCCTCACATCTTCCACCCTTAACGTTAAAACTAAATCGCCCAGGTTTATAACCTCTTGATCTAGCTTCAACAGTTTGAGACAGTAGATCTCTTATATGAGAGAAAAGGCCTGTATATGTTGCTGGATTTGATCTGGGCGTTCTTCCAATAGGTGATTGATCAATATTAATAACTTTATCGAGATGTTCTAATCCCTCAATTTTTTCACATTTAATTTCTTTTGAAAGTTTAGATTTATTTAGTATAAATGAGCTTATTGGTAACAGTGTTTGATTAATTAAAGACGACTTTCCTGAACCAGATACCCCTGTAATACAAGTAAATAATCCAATAGGTATGTCCACAGATATTTTTTTTAAATTATTTTCAAATGCATCAATGATCCTAATTTGTTCTTTTTTTATTTTCAGTCGTTTTTTTGGAATTTCTATTTTTCTTTTACCAGATAGATATGTTGCAGTGATAGAGTTTTTGTTTTTTAAAATTTCATTTATGTCGCCTTGAGCACAAATTTCTCCACCATGTTTTCCCGCGCCAGGACCAATATCTATTATATGATCAGCAGATCTTATTGCCTCTTCATCATGTTCAACGACTATTACTGTGTTCCCAAGATTTTTTAAATTGTTAAGAGTTTTTATTAATTTTGTATTGTCTCTTTGATGAAGTCCTATCGACGGTTCATCAAGAACATATGTAACACCAACAAGCCCTGATCCTATTTGACTAGCTAATCTAATTCTTTGAGCTTCACCACCTGATAAAGTTTCTGCACTTCTGTCTAATGTCAGGTAACTAAGACCTACATCTTCAAGAAAAGTTAACCTATCTTTAATTTCTTTTAGTATCTTTTCTGCAATTTTAGCTTTAGATCCTTGAAGCTTCATATTTTTTATGAAATTTAAAGAATCTGATATTTTCATTGATGTAATCTGATGAATTTGAGTATCATTAATAAAAACATTCCTAGCATATGTATTGAGTCTTGATCCATCACATTTGTCACAGGTACTCTCAGACATAAGTTTTGCAAGGTCATCTCTCATGTATTCAGAGTCAGTTTCTTTAAATCTTCTTTCAGTTGAGGGAATAACACCTTCAAACCTATGTTTTCTTATAATTCTACTCCCACTTCTAAATCTATGAGAGAAATCAATTTTCTCTTTTGTGCCCCATAAGATTATATCTTTAACTTTTTGAGGATGATCTTTCCATTTTGTTGTAAGAGAAAAATCAAAATGCGTACTGAGACATTTTAATTGATAATAATAAAACCTATTTCTTCTTGTCCATCCTTTAATTGCACCATTTGCAATGGAAACGTCATCATCCTGAATCAATCTTTTTTCACTAAAAAATTGAATGACTCCAAGACCATCACATTTTGGACAAGCTCCATGAGGATTATTAAACGAAAACATCCTTGGCTCTAATTCTGGTATTGAATATCCACATTGTGAGCAGGAGAAATTTGAAGAGTGTAAATTAATTAAGTTCGAGTTAATATCCTCAATTTCTATTAACCCATCTGATAACAGCAAAGATGTCTCAACAGATTCGGATATTCTAGATCTTATTTCATTACCTGATTTGATTACCAATCTATCAATTACAGCAGAAATATTATGTTTTTTATTTTTTTCCAATGTTGGAAACTCTTCAATTGGATATACGACACCATTTACCTTGACTCTTACGTAGCCACTTTTTCTAAGTTCTTCGTAAACAGCAAGATGTTCTCCCTTTTTATCTCTTACAACTGGAGCCATTATCATAATTTTTGTATTTTCTTTTAGTTTTAGTATTTCATCACAAATTTCAGATACAGTTTTTGCTTTCAATTCCTCATTATGGTCTGGACATCTTGGAGTTCCAATCCTTGAATATAATAGTCTTAAATAGTCATATATCTCAGTTACAGTTCCGACAGTTGATCTTGGATTATGTGAAGTAGCTTTTTGCTCAATTGATATCGCAGGCGATAAACCTTCAATTTGATCTACATCTGGTTTTTCCATCATCGATAGAAATCTTCTAGCATATGTCGATAATGATTCAACATATCTTCTTTGTCCTTCTGCATACAATGTATCAAATGCTAATGAAGACTTACCAGACCCAGATAAACCTGTAATAACTATAATTTTATTCCTAGGTATTTCTAGGTTTACATTCTTTAAATTATGTGTCCTTGCGCCTTTTATAAATATACTATCCATTGGATAAAAAAATTCCGTGATGAAAAAAATAAATTAGGTTAAACTTCCTATATATTATAAGAGGTTATTATGAGCAGAGGTGTAAATAAAGTAATTTTAGTTGGCAATTTAGGCCAGAAACCGGAAATGAGGTACACAGCTACTCAAACAGCAGTTGCAAATCTTTCAATAGCTACAACAGAGTCATGGAAAGACAAAGAAAGTGGAGAAAATAGAGATAAAACTGAATGGCATCGAGTTGTATTTTTTGGAAGCTTGGCTGAGATTGCTGAAAAATATCTTGATAAAGGCTCTAGTATATATGTTGAAGGAAAAATACAAACAAGAAAATGGAAAGACAAAGACGGAAATGATAGATATACAACTGAAGTTTTAGGAAATCAGCTTACAATGCTAGGATCAAGGAGTTCATCAGATTCTTCAAATCATACAGATAATTCTAGTAACACACCTTTCCCAGATGATGATAGTGGAGAGGGTTTATCTGATGATGATATTCCATTTTAGTATTTGCTGATTACCAGACTTGCGTTTGTTCCTCCAAAGCCAAATGAATTGCTAAGAATATTACAGACATGGAATTCTCGAGTTTTTGTAACAATATCTATTCCCTTAGCTTCATCGCATAAGGTCCCAATATTAATCGAAGGAGCAATGAACTTTTCGTTTATCATCATTACTGAATATATTGCTTCATGGGCACCAGTAGCTCCCAATGAATGTCCTGTCATTGATTTTGTAGAACTTATCATTGGAGAGTTAGATTTAAATAATTTCTTTATTGCATTTAACTCAGCTATATCTCCCACAGGCGTGCTTGTACCATGGGTATTAATATAATCTATTTCTCCATCGCAACTTTTTATTGCACCCTCCATGCACCTAATTGCACCTTCTCCTGAGGGAGCAACCATGTCATATCCATCTGAGTTCGCAAAATATCCAGATAATTTTGCAAGAATATTTGCCCCTCTTTTTTTTGCATGTTCTTCTTCTTCTAGCACTATCATTCCAGAGCCTCCCGAAATGACAAAACCATCTCTATCAGAATCATATGGTCTGGATGCAATAGTTGGAGTTGAATTAAAGTTTGAAGACAGAGCCCCCATTGCGTCAAATAAGCATGATGAGCTCCAGTGCTCGTCATCACTGCCGCCAGCGATAACTATATTTTGTTGACCATTCCTAATTAAATCAGCTGCGTGACCTATACAATGAGCACTAGTAGCACATGCAGATGAAATCGAGTAATTTATTCCTTTTAGCTTAAGTGCGGTAGCAATAATTGCTGATATTGAACTCGACATACTTTTAGTAACTCCATAAGGACCAATTCTTTTTGGGCCTTTTTCTCTTGCGATATCACCACTTTCAAGCATCACTCTTGTTGAGGCTCCACCTGATCCAGCAACAATACCAATATTTGGCGAATCAAGATCTTTTTCGTCAATCCCAGCCATATCAAGAGCATCTTTTGCAGCAAGATAAGCATATCCTGCAGATTCACCCATGAACCTATATAATTTTCTATCAATTTGTTCTGCTAAATTAATGTCTATAGATCCTGAAACACAGCTCCTAAATCCCATTTGAGAATATGTATCATTAAATACAATACCAGAATTACCTTCGCTAAGATTGCATAATACATCTGAATAGTTATTGCCAATACAAGACTTAATTCCTAGACCAGTTATGACTACGTTTTTCATTAGAAATTGCTAGGATCTTTAAACAATCCAACTTTTAACTTTTCAGCACTGTAGATTTTCCTCTCATCTACAAACATTTCACCATCTGCCAAGCCAACTATAGCACCTCTATTAATTACTCTTTTAATATCTAACTTATATACAACTTTTTTTGCTTTTGGAAGTACTTGACCAAAAAACTTTATATTATCTGCACCCAAGGCTCTTCCAATACCAGGTAATCCAGTCCATAAAAGATAAAATCCAAGTAATTGCCACATTGCATCAAGACCAAGACATCCTGGCATAACAGGATCTTCCTTAAAGTGATATTTAAAAAACCACAGGTCTGGATTTATATTAAGAACAGCTTCAATTGAACCTTTTTTATAATTTCCTGAAAAATCATCAATATTAATTATTTCATCAAACATCAGCATTAGGTCTGAGGGCAATCTACCATCTCCCTCCTTAGTAAATAAGTCACCATTTGAACATGCAATAAGTTCTTCTTTGTTGTACGTATTCTTAGGATTAAACTTCATTTTTTTCTTGTAAGTGCAATGTTCGTTAATTCTATCATTTCCTGTCTAACGGAGAGATTATTTATCTTCTTAGCACTCTCAATTGCTTTTATGTAATATCTACTTGCAAGTTGTTCAGTTTTTTTAATACCATTTAATTTTGTAATCAAATAATTTACTTCAGACTTATTTAATTTCTTATTTCCAAGATATGTTTTTAATTTTCTTTGTTCCATTTGATTAGCGTTTTTAAAGGCATAAAAAAATGGATAAGTTACTTTTCCTTCTTTGATGTCCTGGAAAGCAGGTTTTCCAATTCCAACTTCAGTAGAGTAGTCTAATAAGTCATCTCTTATTTGAAATACCATACCTAAATTCTTAGCACATTCACTGATGTTTTTTATATAAGCCTGACTATTACTTGTTAGAATTGCGCCTGTTGTGGCCGCAGCCTCAAAGAGCCGACCAGTTTTATAGAAGCTAATCTTCTTTAGCTTATTAATTGAAATATTAATATTTTGTACTGACTCAAGTTGGATTAGCTCACCCTGCGAAATGTCATTGGTAGCATTAGCCAATTCTTTGAGTATTTTTTTATTACCTATGTCAACCATCAACATGAACGCCTTTGAGTAAATATAATCTCCTATTAAAACTCCATGGGAATTCGTCCAGATATTATTTACAGACTTTACTCCTCGTCGTACTAAAGAATTATCAACAACATCATCATGAACTAATGTTGCCGTATGGAGCAGTTCAATTACAGACGCAAGTTTAAGTCTGTCTTTATGATTTTTTGTTGATGAAGAAATTAGGCTCAATTTAGCACGAATTTTCTTACCACTTGATTTAAAAATATATTTGTACAGGCCTGAAATAATTTTTTCTTTACTAAGGTCTTTTTTAATTAACTTTTCAACAGATTTTATTTCTTTAGCAATTTCAGTATTTTTTTTCATACTCTTTTATTTTTGAGCAAAATGTTTCTTAAGTATTGATAATTTCTTCATTAAAGCGTATATTTTGCGGGTTTTTTAGGATTATATTATGTATGCAGTTATAGAAACAGGCGGAAAACAGCATAAAGTTGAAAAAGGTATGATTTTATCAATAGATCTTTTAAAAGATGATGTTGGTAAGAAAATTACTTTTGATAACGTATTACTATATGTTGATGGAGACAATGTTGAAGTAGGTCAACCATATCTTGATAATGTTAAAGTTACTGCTGAAGTAAAAGATGTTGTAAAAGCAGACAAAATATCTATTCTCCGCTTCAGAAGAAGAAAGCACAGCATGCGAAAAATAGGGCATCGGGCAAAGCATTCTCAAGTTGAAATTAAGAATATTAAGTTAGAGAGTAAATAATGGCACATAAGAAAGCAGGTGGATCAAGTAAGAACGGTAGAGATTCTAACTCAAAGAGGCTTGGTGTAAAAAGATTTGGTGGTCAGCTGGTCAAAGCTGGTGAAATTCTTATTCGCCAAAGAGGTACAAATACTCATCCTGGTCTTAATGTTGGTATTGGTAAAGATGATACTTTATTCGCTAAGTCCGCAGGCATTGTTCAATTTACTTATAAAGGCCCTAAAAAAAGAAAAACAGCTAACGTTATTCCTCAATAACAGAAAAAAATGAATTTTATTGACGAGGCCTATCTCGAAATTAAGGCAGGAGATGGTGGTTCTGGAGCTTCAAGCTTTAGAAGAGAAAAATATATTCCTTTTGGAGGTCCTGATGGCGGCGATGGCGGTAAAGGTGGAGATATATTTTTTAAAGTAAATACAAATATCAACACCCTAATAGATTTCCAAAATAAGAAAATATTTAATGCAAAAAATGGTCAACGTGGAGCTGGAAAAAATAAGTTTGGCGCAGCAGGTGAAGACTTAATAATTGAAATACCTCTAGGCACAGTAGTTTATGATGAACTTACCGATGAAGAGATTATTGATTGTAATAAAAAATCTGGCGAATACTTAATTGCAAAAGGTGGTGATGGAGGATTAGGTAATTCAAAATTTAAATCAAGCACTAATCAAGCACCTAGAAAATGCACGCCTGGATTTGAGGGAGAGAAAAGATCTGTAAGATTAGAACTTAAATCTCTTGCAGATGTTGGTTTGGTAGGATTTCCAAATGCAGGAAAGTCAACATTTCTAAATAAAGTTTCGTCGGCAAAACCAAAAATAGGAGACTATCCTTTTACAACCCTGAGACCACATCTTGGAACAATTCAAGGTGCTGAATCAAGTTATGTTATTGCTGATATACCTGGATTGATTCAAGGTGCCTCTGATGGTGCGGGATTAGGAATCAAATTTTTAAAGCATATATCCAGGACAGGACTTTTACTTATTTTTGTAGATCTATTTCCAACAGAAGAATTAGATCCTGTTAAACAAATCAATTTACTTACAAATGAATTGGATTCTTTTAAAGACAATCTTACTCAAAAAGTATCTTGGATTATTTGCAATAAAATTGATCTTATTCAAAAAAGTGAGATTGACATGATAAGAAAAAAAATTGAAACAAAGTTTAAGAAGTCTGCAAAAGATATTTTCTTTATTTCAGCTGCAACTGGAGAGGGTACAAAAGAACTTCTTAAATCTTTAGAGACTGAGATTATAGGAAATAAAAAGATTTAGCTTAATTCTTTTATTGCTTTAGATAATCTGCTTTTTGTTCGAGCCGCTGCATTTTTGTGTATTACATTTTTTGAAACAGCTTTATCAATTACTTTTTGTGCTTTCATGAATGATTCTGAAGCTTTTTCCTTATCTTTAGAATCAATATCAGCTTTTACAGCTTTTACTGAGGTTCTAACAACAGAACGTTGTGCATGTCTGAGCTTATATCTGTCAGAGTTTTGTCTCGCTCTTTTAATTGCTTGTTTTGAATTAGCCATAAATTAGATGCGTAGTTTAATTATCTATGGACAATATGTCTATATTTATACGAATTATTATGAAAATGGTGGAGGCGGCGGGAATTGAACCCGCGTCCGTCAATCCTTCAGCCTAACTTCTACATGCATAGCTCATTCTATTATTTTTAACTTTTATCACCCGAAGAGCAGGGTATAAAAGCTAGCTTGATTAAGTTTTTACCAAACTATATCCAAGCAATATAGCTTGGCTAGACTGTGTGTTTAGCCGATGCTTCAAACCACAGTCAATTCTTGCATCGGTTAGCATTAAGCTGCTAAAGCGTAGTTGTCGTTATTTGCAACTATTTCTTTGTAGTATGTTTTACAAGAATTACTACAATCTTGGCATGCGCTTCGGAGTCCAGTAGAAACGTCGAACCCTATTCGCCCCCAAATGGAAGCGAATTATACAGTATTACTAGAAATTTTTTACTCGGAGAATGTTATTTTTTTGCATTTTTTAGTATTCGACCTTGATCTCTTTCCCAATCTCTTTTTTTGATATCTTCTCTTTGATCACGCAACTTCTTACCTTTTCCTACCGCAATGTCACATTTTATGTGATTTTCTTTCCAATACATTGATGTCATGATTATTGTAAGATTTTTTTCGTTCTTAAGCTTTTGAAGTTGAAAGATTTCTCTTTTGTTTAATAAAAGTTTTCTTGTTCTGACTGGATCAATGCTCGAATCTTTCAAAGAGGTAGGTGGATCGATTTTTATACCAAATAACCAAGCTTCATTCTTCTTGAAGGTCACATAGCTATTTTTAACGTCAATTTTCCCATTTCTCAGTGATTTTACTTCCCAACCCTCTAAAACAATCCCAGCTTGAAAAGAATCACCAAGAACATAGTTCCTTGAAGCTGTTTTATTCTTTACAATTAGTGCAGGTTTTTCTTTCGGCATGCTTTATTATGTATTTTGAATACTTAAGTGCAATATTTTTACAATAAATAAATTGAATATAACATCAATAAAATCAACCTACGGATACATAGGATTTTTACCTTTCGCAACATTTTCACTTATTCCATGGATTATAGGAGGTGATGTAAGCAAAACGCTTATATCTTTTCAATTAGGATATGGCGCAATAATAATTACATTTTTAGGTGGATTTGCATGGGGATGGCGGGATGACCAGCATAATCAGAAGCTTAATTTATCTATTGGAATTGGATTTAGCTTATTGGGATGTTTAATTCTCTTATTAACTTTTTTAAAAATAATTTTTTTCTCATTGATAATATCGATCATCAGCTTCTATTTATTTTATCTTTTTGAGAAATCTACAGAAGATTTTCAAAAAAAAGATATTGATTATAAGAAGTTTAGAAAAACTTTAACTTTACTAGTGTGTATATCTTTTTTAATATCAACAGGCTATTGGGTTAATCCTTACAGCTATCCTTATTTATAAATTATGGAAAAAAAACTTAAATCGCATGGTGCATGGATCGGTAAATGGACTTTTATTCTTGCAGCCACAGGTTCAGCAGTAGGCTTAGGAAACATTTGGGGATTTCCATATAAAGCAGGTACTAATGGGGGTGGAGCTTTCGTTTTAATTTATTTGCTATGTATTGTAATGATTGGAGTCCCTATTATGATAAGTGAGATTATTATTGGAAGAAGAGCTGGCAATAGTCCAATTAATGCGATGAAAAGGACTGCATTGGATTCAAACTCTTCTTCACTTTGGAGGCTAGTAGGTTGGAGTGGAATAACAGCAGGTGTTCTAATCCTCTCTTTCTACAGTGTTATAGCTGGAATATGTTTGAATTATATATTCATAGCCGCATCACCTTCAACAGTCTTAAGTTCTTCTGAACAGTTCGGTATTGTAATTGCTTCACCATTTAATCTTTTATTTTGGCATACCGTCTTTATGCTTCTAACTTTTTTAATAGTTTCCGCTGGAGTAAAAAATGGTATTGGCAGAATGGTTAAAATTTTAATGCCAATGCTTGGATTTCTTTTAATATTTATGGTTATTTATGCAATGTTTAATGGAGCGTTTGTTAAAACATTGGAGTTTTTATTTGCTCCTGATTTTTCAAATGTTACCGCAGAAACATTTTTAAGTGCAATGGGACAAGCTTTCTTTAGTTTGAGTTTAGGAATGGGATCAATTATGGCTTACGGAGCATACATGCCAAAAGATCAAAAAGTTGTACCAACCTCTTTTACAGTAGCTTCTTTAGATACCCTGGTAGCAATGATGGCAGGATTAGCAATATTTCCCATAATATTTGTATTTAATCTTGAACCAAATAGCGGACCAGGATTAGTTTTTGTGTCAATGTTATCAGCCTTTAATCAGATGCAATTTGGCCAAATCATTGGCTCTTTATTTTTTATATTACTTTCAGTTGCTGCATTAAGTTCATCTATTTCATTACTTGAGCCAGGTGTAGCGTATTTATCAGAAGAAGGATTTTTATCCCGAAAATATTCTGCTTTAGCAATTTCTTTTTTTGCTTGGACTTTAGGCATTGGCACAGCCTTGAGTTTTAATTTACTATCTGATTTTAATCTTACGCCAGGAAGAAATTTCTTAGACTCGATGGACTTCATTGCAAATCAAATATTACTTCCACTCGGCGGAATGTTGATTGCAATTTTTGTTGGTTGGTTTATGAGAAAAGAACTGATAACAACTGAAGTTGGGTATGTGAATCCAATCATTTTTAAACTTTGGAGATTTTTTATAAAATTCATAGCTCCTGTGAGTGTTGCTTCAATATTTATTTCGCAGATTTTTTAAAGTGCCTCGTAAGATTAATTTTTTAAAATCAGTAGATGAAGATTTTTCGAAAGTATATGATCAAATTGCAAACTTTGAAAACTATTCATTATTTATTCCTGGCTGTACAAAGTCGGAACTTATTGAAAAAAAAGATAAATTTGAAATCGGCAAACTAGATTTTGATTTTTTATTTAAAGACTACTCTATCAAGTCAAAAAATGTTCTATCGGATAATCTCATAAAAATCGAACAGATTGATGGGCCTTTTAAGTACTTTACAGGTGAGTGGCGCGTAACAAATAAAAATGACTTAAAAACACTGATTGAATTTAATGCAGAATTCGAATTACCTTTTTTTTTAAATAATTTGTTGCCTGAAAAAATAATAGATAAATTTTGTGAAAGTATGATTGATGCTTTTATTGAATGGCTTTCTAAAAAATAGTTAGTCTGACATATTTTCTATAATCCAGCTATCTACAAGATTATTATCATCAAAATTTATTGACAGTTTCATTTCGTCTAACATTTCGCTTCCGACTTGAATTGAATAATAATAATCCCACCTATTGGAGTGGAACGGATCTCTAATCAATGACGTACCAAATATAAATTGGACTTGATCTTTTGTTAAACCCTGAGCTAATTTCGATATATCTTCCTCATCATAAATATTTCCTTGAAGAATAGGCACTTTATATGGAGTAAATGATGAACAAGATACAATTAGAGTAAACAATATAAAGGTATAAATTGTGGTTATAAATTTTGAATTTATCATAGTAAATATTATTATACTTCTTATAATATCAAGTGTCGTTTCTCGAGCTATCAATAAAATTTAAAAAACTGTACTATACTTAATCAAAATGAACAATCAGAATAAAGAATTAAAGAAAGCAGGACTTAAAGCAACTCTTCCAAGAATTAAAATTATGGAAGTCCTAGAATCTACTGCTATTCAAGAAGAGGCGCATTTTAGTGCTGAAGATATTTACAAAGAGCTACTAACCTCAGGCAACAATATTGGATTAGCCTCGGTATATAGAGTCTTAACTCAATTTGAGGCAGCAGGAATAGTGAAAAAACATCATTTTGAGGGAAGTCACGCAGTTTATGAAGTTATTGAAGAAAATCATGAGCACATGGTTGATGTTGAATCTGGAAAGGTCTTAGAATTTCAGGATGCTGAATTGATTGAAAGACTCAACAAAATTGCTAATAATTCTGGATACCAGTTAGTTGATCATAATCTAGTTCTACATGTTAAAAAATTAGAATCTTAAATTCCCCTTGAACTGATAATTTAAATCCTTATATAAGTTGTAAGGATGATATGAATAAAGAAAAAGAATCAATTGAGGAGAATCCTCAAAACAATGAGTCAGTTGTTAATGGATCTGAAGAAACAACTAATGTAGAAAATGCTTCTGAAGAAGAAAATGAACTCATTGAAACACCAACGTATGAAGAACTTCTTAATAAAAAAGATGAATTAGAAAGCCTTTTGCTTCGTGCAAATGCAGATCTCGATAATGCTTTTAAAAGAACTTTAACAGAGGTCGAAAAAGCTCATAAATATGGAACTGAAAGGCTAATTAATGAGCTTTTACCAGTAATTGATAATTTAGAAAATGCGCTTGAAAATCTTTCAGAAAACGCCTCGAAAGAAGATAAAGAAGGTATTGAATTAACTTTAAAATCTTTTGAATCTACTCTTGATAAATTCGGAATGGTACCTATCTATCCGGATAATGAGGAATTTAATCCAGAAAAACATGAAGCTGTTTCAATGGAGAAAGATGAAACCAAAAAAGACGGCTTTGTTGGAAACATTTTTCAAAGAGGCTGGGAGCTTCACTCAAGAGTATTGAGACCTGCCAGAGTTACTGTGATTAAAAATTAGAGGAAAAAAGTATGTCAAAAATTATTGGAATTGATTTAGGTACAACAAATAGCTGTGTTGCTGTTGTTGAGGGGCAACAACAGAAGGTTATAGAAAATGCAGAAGGCGCTAGGACAACTCCCTCTGTAATCGCATATACAGAAAATGACGAAGTACTGGTTGGGCTTCCTGCAAAAAGGCAAGCAGTAACAAACCCTGAAAATACTCTTTACGCTATTAAAAGACTAATTGGTAGAACTTTTGATGATGAGGTTGTTAGTAAAGATGCCGACATGGTCCCCTATAAAATCATAAAAGCTGATAACGGTGATGCATGGGTTGAAGCATCAAATAAACAATTGGCTCCTCCTCAAGTTGCGGCAGAAGTCTTAAAAAAAATGAAGAAAACAGCAGAAGACTATCTTGGTCATGAAGTAAAAGAGGCAGTAATTACAGTTCCTGCATATTTTAATGATTCTCAAAGGCAGGCAACAAAAGATGCTGGCAAAATAGCAGGACTAGATGTAAAAAGAATTATTAATGAACCAACAGCCGCTGCACTAGCTTATGGTTTAGATAAGGGTAAAGGTGACTCTACAGTTGCGGTTTATGATCTTGGTGGTGGAACCTTTGACATATCAATAATCGAAATATCTGATGTTGATGGCGAACATCAATTTGAAGTTCTATCAACAAATGGTGATACCTTTCTAGGTGGCGAAGATTTTGATTTAAGGCTCATAGATTATTTTGTTGAAAAATTTAAAGATGAATCTGGTTTTGACTTAAAAAGTGATCCACTTGCGCTACAAAGACTCAAAGAAGCTGCTGAAAAAGCAAAAATTGAACTATCTTCCTCTGAACAAACAGAAGTCAATTTACCATATATTACTGCAGATAGTTCTGGACCAAAACACTTTGTTCATAAAATTACTAGAGCTAAACTAGAATCTCTTGTTGAGGATTTAGTTGATAAGAGTCTAGAGCCACTTAAACTTGCACTAAAAGATGCAAAACTTTCTAAAGGTGATATTAATGAGATTTTACTAGTTGGTGGACAAACTAGAATGCCTCTTGTTCAAAAGAAAGTTGCAGAATTCTTTGGTAAAGAACCAAGAAAAGATCTAAATCCCGATGAAGCTGTTGCAGTGGGCGCTGCTATTCAGGGATCGGTACTCTCAGGAGACACGACTGATGTCTTGCTTTTAGACGTTACTCCATTGACTCTTGGTATTGAGACATTAGGAGGTGTTGCAACTCCACTTATAGAGAAAAACACAACAATTCCAACTCAAAAATCTCAGGTATTCTCAACTGCTGAAGATAATCAGACTGCTGTTACAGTCCATGTTATTCAAGGTGAGAGAACTCAGGCTGCTCAAAATAAATCTTTAGGTCAATTCAACTTAACCGATATACCTCCTGCTTCAAGGGGTATGCCACAAATTGAAGTTTCTTTTGATCTTGATGCAAATGGAATATTAAATGTTTCTGCGAAAGACAAAAATACTGGAAAAGAGCAATCAATTGTTATTAAGGCATCCAGTGGGCTATCTGATGAGGATATTGAAAAAATGGTTAAAGATGCTGAAGCAAATGCTGAAGATGACAAAAAATTTGAAGAACTCGTCAAGACAAAAAATAATGCCGACATGTTGGTACACGCAACAAGGAAAACTATTGAAGAGTCAAAAGATAAACTTGAAGAAAGTGAAATTACTCAGGTTGATGAGGCAATAAAAAAATTAGAAGAAGCAATTTCAGCAGAAGATATTGAAGCAATTGAGTCTTCAACAAAAAGTTTGAATGATGTTCTTACTCCACTAACTCAAAAGCTTTATAAACAGGAGTCTCCAGAGGGGCAACAAGAATCTGATTCAAATGCAGACGACTCTACTGATAATACTGTTGATGCTGAGTTTGAGGAAGTTAAAGAAGAAGAAAAATAAAAAATTATTATGTCAAAGAGAGACTACTATGAAACTCTTGGGGTCTCACGCGATACTTCGTCTAATGATTTGAAAAAAGCTTTCAAAAAGAAAGCTATGAAGTTTCATCCAGATAGAAATCCAGATAATCCTGAAGCTGCAGAAAAATTCAAAGAAGCTGCTGAAGCCTATGATGTTCTTTCAGATCCACAAAAAAAATCTGCATATGATCAATTTGGTCATTCTGGTGTTGAAGGCATGGGAGGAGGAAGTCCAAATTTTAATGACATTAATATCAATGATATTTTTGGAGATATCTTTGGAGATGTTTTTGGAACCAGATCTCAATCCAGACGACAAAGAAGAGGTTCAGATCTTCAATATAACCTTGAATTATCATTAAAAGATGCTGTTCTAGGGATACAAAAGAAAATTAAAATACCTTCACATAGAGAGTGTGCCGACTGTCACGGAACTGGAGCTGCAAAAGGATCTAGCCCTGTAACCTGTATGAATTGCAATGGAGCTGGACAGGTTAGAATACAACAAGGTTTTTTTTCTGTTCAACAAACATGTTCAGTTTGTTCTGGGACAGGCCAAATTATTAAAGATAAATGCAGGACTTGTGGAGGAGTTGGAGCAATTAAAGAAAATAAAACCCTATCTGTTAATATTCCTGCAGGCGTTGATAATGGAGATAAAGTTAGGCTTTCTGGAGAAGGTGAGTGGTCTAAAGGTGGCCAATCAGGAGATCTTTATGTCGCAATAAGAGTAAAAGATGATCCTCTTTTTGAGAGAGATGGCAGACATTTGTATATAGAAGCACCAGTTCCTTTTGAAGTTTCTATTCTTGGTGGCTCTATCAAAATTCCTACTTTAGAGAAATCGATTTCATTGAAAATTCCAGCAAATACACAAACAGGAAAAGTATTTAGAATTAAATCAAAGGGTGCTTCAATTGTGCGTGATAGGAGAAGAGGGGATATATTATGCAGAGTGGTTGTTGAAACACCGACAAATCTTAATAGAGATCAAATTAAACTTTTAAACGAACTTAGTTCATCCTTAAGTCAATCAAAAAATTATCCTGGTACTGATACTTTTTTAAAAGCAGTTTCTAAAATCAAAGAATAATGATTGAGTTATACCTAAATGGTAAATCTGGAAGAATGGGTGAAGCCATAATTAATTTAATAAAAAAAAATGAAAGATTTAATTTAACTGGTGATTTGAGTATTGCAGACGTTGTAATTGATTTCTCTCATCCAGATTCCACAAAAAAAATTATTATAGAAACGCTAGAAAAAAATATTCCTCTAGTAATTGGGACAACTGGGCTGAACAATGAGATTCTAGAAAATATAAATAAGGCATCAATAAAAATTCCTATAATTCAAGCTGCAAATATGAGTATCGGCGTTCATCAGCTTAAAGAAGCAATAAAAAAATTTGTAATTGAAAACAAAAATAAAGTTAATTGTTATATTGAAGAAATCCATCATGTAAAAAAACTAGATAAGCCTTCTGGAACAGCAGTCGAAATTGAAAAGTTAATAAAAAGAATTGATGGAGAAAATAACATCGATATAGTTAAAATTAGTTCAATTCGAAAAGATGATATCAATGGGATTCACACAGTCACTTTTGTAGACAATGATATGTCATATATTTTTAAGCACAATGCAACTTCAAGAGATATTTTTGCAACAGGTGCATTGAATTGTGCAGAGAAAATAATTAACCTCCAACCAAAACTATATTCTTTTGAAGATATTTTTAATTAATACAAACCTTTAAAAATTACTAAATTTTCTATAGAATACACGAACTTTAAACACGAAGATTCTGTTGTTTGTAAAGTGGGGTGCTTTAAAAAGTAAGCTTTATTATAAGAATCGGAGAATAACCCCAAAGGAGAATAAAATTGAGTATAGTTTCAATTAAAGACCTGCTTCAAGCGGGCGTTCATTTTGGTCATCAACAAAGATTCTGGAATCCTAAAATGGATGAATTTATTTATGATACAAGAAAGCAGATTAGCATCATAAATCTTGAGATTACACAGGATCACTTGAGTGCAGCGGCTTCAAAAGTTGAAGATATTTGTTCAAAAGGAAATAAGATATTGTTTGTTGGCACTAAAAGATCTGCTAGTAAAACAATTAAAGATGAAGCTTCCAACATTGGTTTACCATATGTTGATAAAAGATGGTTGGGAGGTACTCTCACTAATTGGAAAACTATAAGAGGCTCGATTAGAAGACTTCTAGATATTGAAGAGATGATTTCTTCTGGAAGAATTGAAAGACTTATTAAAAAAGAAGCTGTTGAAATTCAAAAAGAATATACAAAACTGAATGCAAGCGTCGGCGGTATTAAAGATATGAAAGGTTTGCCAGATGCAATTTTTGTAGTAGACGTTAAGTACGAAAAAATAGCAGTATTAGAGGCAAAAAAAATGGGAATCCCAGTAATTGGTATAGTTGATACTAATTCTGATCCAGATGGCATCGATACTATTATTCCTGCAAATGATGATGCTATTAGATCAATAAGACTCATTACCAAGGTAATTGCTGATGCTTGTGCAAGTGGCATTGAATCATCAAAAGGATTTGCTCCAAAATCTGATTCGCCTGTAATTCAAAAAGTCAAAAAAACAGATAAAGATCAAAGTAAAGAGGTTCAAGAAGAAATTACAGACGAATTAAAAGTTGATACTGATAGTAATGAATCTCAGATAAAAGATGATGTTGAAGAAGACAATCAAGATGATATTTCTGAAGAAAAAAATAAAAAGGATAAGTAATAATGGATATCAAAGCATCTCAAGTTAAGGAGTTAAGAGATAGAACAGGTGTTGCAATGATGGACTGTAAAAAAGCTTTAGTTGAATGCGAGGGGAATATAGAAAAAGCTTTAGATTTTTTGAGATCAAACAGTGCACTTAAAGCGGAAAAAAAATCTTCAAGGATTGCTGCAGATGGAATATTGATAACTTCGATCAATGATGATTATGCAACTATAGTAGAATTGAATTCTGAAACTGATTTTGCTGCGAAAGATTCTAATTTTTTATCTTTTGCTGAAAAGATCAAAGAATATATTTCTAACGTTAAAATTACAGATGCATCATCCTTTCTTGATTCGCCATTAGAAGAGGAAAGAAAGTCTCTTATTCAAACAATTGGTGAAAATATTCAAATAAGGCGATTGGAAACATTAGAATTTGATTCAGATATGTGTGTCGGAGTTTATTTACATGGTGATACAAAGCTAGGTTCGATTGTTGTTGTAAAAAATGGAAACGATTTAATTGCTAAAGATATAGCAATGCACGTTTCTGCATTCAATCCTCTATGCATATCTCAAGAAGATATGGATCAAGATGCTTTAGAGAGGGAGAGAGCAATATATCAAAATCAGGCACTTGATTCTGGAAAACCAAAAGAAATTATGGATAAAATGGTTGAAGGAAAAGTTAAAAGATTCTTATCTGAAGTATCTTTGCTATCTCAAGCATTTGTCAAAGATTCCGAAATCAAAGTTAGTGAATATCTAGAAAAAGATAATGCAAGCGTTGTATCTTTTGCAAGACTAAAAGTTGGTGAGGGTATTGAAGTAGAAACAAAAGATTTTGCAGAAGAGGTAGCTGAGCAATTAAAATAAAAAATGTCAGATTTAAAGCATAAAAGAATCCTACTTAAATTTAGTGGAGAATCTGTTTCAGGCAATGAAAAACAAGGCATAGATCCAAAAATACTAGACGATATGGCGTTTTCTGTTAAATCTTGCAGAGAGTTGAAAGCAGAAATTGGGATTGTTATTGGTGGCGGTAACCTTTTTAGAGGAGAAAAACTTAATAAAGCTGGTATGGATAGAGTTGCAGGTGATCATATGGGAATGCTTGCGACTGTCATGAATGGTATTGCTCTCAGAGATGCTTTAGAAAGGGCTGGAATAAAAACAAGAGTCATGTCAGCAATCTCTATGTCAGGAATTGTCGAGCATTATGATAGAAGATTAGCTATTCAACTATTAAGCGATGGTTATGTTGTAATATTTACCGCTGGTACTGGTAATCCTTTTTTTACTACAGATACAGCTGGATGTTTAAGAGCAATAGAAACACAAGCGAATCTTATGCTTAAAGCAACTAGAGTTGATGGAGTTTTTGATTCAGATCCTGAAATCAACAAAGATGCCAAGTTTTTTGATTCATTATCTTTTGATGATGCTATATCAAAAAACCTCAAAGTAATGGATGCCACAGCATTAACGCTTGCAAGAGACCATGGCTTGCCCATAAATGTTTTTAATGTAAACAATCACAATGCTCTTAAAGACATAATATGTGGTAAAAAGATAGGTACACTTATATCTTAGTATGGATATTTTACTAAATGATGTGGCAAAAAGAATGGAAAAATCATTATCTGCTTTAAGGAGTTCTTTTAACAAGATAAGGACAGGAAGGGCAAATCCATCAATACTTGATGATGTTCATGTAGATTACTATGGCAATCAAACACCACTAAATCAGACATCAAACATCTCTGTTGAAGAGGGCAGATCATTAGTCATATCACCATGGGATAAAAATTTAATACCTGAAATTGAAAAAGCAATTCTCAGCTCTAATCTTGGACTAAATCCAAGTACCAGTTCTGATTTGATAAGAGTTACGATGCCTGCCTTAACAGAAGAGACCCGTCAAGACTATATTAAACAAGCAAGATCAGAAGCAGAAAATTCAAGGGTTTCAATTAGGAATATTAGAAGAGATGCTAATCAAACTGCAAAAGATAAACAACAAGCATCAGAAATATCAGAGGACGAGCTTCGAAGAATTGAAGACTTAATACAAAGAGAAACTGATAAATTCATTTCAATAGTTGATTCAGACCTAAAAACTAAAGAGTCAGATTTACTCGAAATTTAGTGAGCCGAGATGGCTAATTTAAACAAAGAAAATATTCCAAAGCACGTTGCAATTATCATGGATGGCAATGGCAGGTGGGCTATTGAAAATTCTTTTAAAATAAGTGAAGGACATAAAAAAGGCGTGATAACTGTCAAAGATATAGTTGAGGAATCAGTTAAACAACAGCTATCTTCTCTAACAATTTATGCATTTAGTTCTGAAAATTGGAAAAGACCAAGAGCTGAAATAAATGCTATCAAAAAATTAGTGATTGATGCTATTGATGAACAAGTTCCTGATTTAATTGAGCAAAAGGTAAGACTAAAGTTTTTTGGGCATACAAATGATTTCGGTAATAGAATTATTAAAAAAATTGATTTTGCTGAAGAAAAAACATTTGTTAAGAAAAGCAAACTAGATTTAAATATTGCACTTGGATATGGCGGAAAACAGGATATTGTAGATATCACAAAAAAAATATCTTCAAATATTTTGAAAAATAAAATTAAGTTGCAAGATATAAATGAAAAAATTATTCATGAATCTTCATCTGTTCCAGTTAAGGAAATCGATCTATTAATTAGAACAGGCGGTGATAAAAGAATTAGTAACTTTCTACTTTATCAAATAGCATATGCTGAAATTATGTTTATAGAAAAATATTGGCCCGATTTTAGTAGAAAAGACTTTATAAAATGTTTAAGCGATTTTAAGAAAATTAAAAGAAGATTTGGGAAAAGGAAAGCTAACTAATATGAGAGTAATTACGGGTTTAGCCTTGACATTTTTTGTTGTAGCTATGTTAGCTCTTCAAAATGTCTGGTTATTTGCATCAATTATTGGTTTAGTTTGTATATATGCTCAATATGAGTGGATAAAAAATAAATTTCAAAAGACTTTGTTAGGTTTTTTATTAATATTCAATTTTGGCTTTTGGTCAATATTTCTTTTATTATCTGGAACTTCATTTGGGTTTGTGGATCAATCCACACCATATTTTACGTATGGGACAATTATTTTTAATACAGCATTATTTGATACATTTGCATACATGATAGGATCAAAATATGGCAAGTCATATATAGTAAAAAAAATTAGTCCTAATAAAACATTAGAAGGTTTGATTGGAGGTTTGTTAGCATCATTATTTTTCAGTATTTTCCTAATATATATTGCTGAGGCTGATTATTGGATTGGTGTATATTTTCTTCTAGGTGGTTTATTTGCTTTTTTTGGTGATCTTTTGATAAGTTACTTTAAAAGGAAAAGTGGTATCAAGGATACAGGCAGTATATTGCCAGGGCATGGAGGTGTTTTAGACCGAATCGACTCACACCTAGTTGCAACACCACTCTTAATTATTTTGGTGCTGTTTTCATAATGAAAAATATTCTTTTGCTAGGGGCAACTGGTAGCATTGGAGATAGTGTTCTGAATGTTATTTCTCAAAACAGAGACTTGTTTAATTTATTTGGTATTTCGTTAAACAAAAATATATCCAAATCAACGAAAATAACCAAAGAATTCTCTCCAAAATACATCCACGTCAATGAAAATAACTATTTAAAAAGCAATCAAAAAAATTCCTCAAATATTTACTTAAATGGTGATGAAGATCTCAAGAATTTAATAAATGATCAAGATGTAGACATAATTATATGTGCTATATCAGGATTTGCTGGTTTAAATGCGACATACATGTCAGCACAAACAGGAAAGAAAATATTACTGGCAAATAAAGAAAGCATTGTTGCTGGAGGAGACTTAATCTTACCATTAGCAAAAAAACATAATACTGAAATTGTTCCCATAGATAGTGAACATAACGCGATTTTTCAATGCCTTTCAGGAGAGAGCGGTGTGGAAGATGTAAAAAAAATTATAATCACAGCATCTGGAGGACCTTTTTTAAATTCAAGTATTTCGGATTTAAAGAACGTAAGACTTCAAGAAGCACTTAATCATCCTAATTGGAATATGGGATCTAAGATTACTATTGATTCTGCAACGTTAGTAAATAAATGTTTAGAACTTATAGAAGCAAGATACCTATTTGATCTTGATGAAAAATATTTTGATTTAGTTGTTCATCCCCAAAGCATAATTCACTCAATTGTCACTTATTTGGACGGTTCTAGTATTTGTCAGATGAGTTCTCCAGATATGAGAGTACCTATTGCTCATGCATTATCTGATAAAAGAAGAATTCCAATTAATTTTGATTCTCTTAATTTCAGCTCTTTAAATTTGTCATTTCAGGAATTTCCTTTTGATAGAATGCAAATTCAGAATATCGCTAGAGAAGTCTGTAATAGTGGAAGTAACCTTGGAGCAGTTTTTAATGCATCTAATGAAATTGCTGTAGAAAGTTTTATAAATGGCTTAATTAGTTTTGATAAAATTTATGAGGTCATATATAGAACTTTTGATACAAATATTATGTCTAAAGATATGTCTATAGATTCAATTAATGATATAGATAAGCAGACACGCATTGAAGCAAAGAAGGTGGTAAAATCACTCATTTAAAGATTTAAATATGACTACAATTATATACATAGCATCATTTTTAGTCCTCTTGGGAGTTCTTGTAACAATTCATGAATTTGGTCACTTTATTGTCGCAAGAATTTGCAAAGTTCATGTTCAAAGATTTTCAATTGGAATGGGACCTGTTTTTTACAAAAAAAATGATAAATATGGAACAGAGTTTGCTCTATCTGCAATACCATTAGGTGGTTATGTATCAATGATTACAAACAAGCTCATTGAAATAGATCCAGAGTCTGTAAAAGATTTAACTGAGGAACAACTAAAAAACACTTTTGATTCAAAGCCTAAATGGCAAAGAGCATCAATTATGTTTGCTGGTCCTTTAGCAAATTTTCTATTATCAATATTTATATTTACTGCAATCTTCTTAAATACAATAGATCCTCAAACTGTCCCCGTTATAGAGTCAACAAACCAAAATATATCGTATTCTACAAATGAGGCATTTGAGATTGGAGACAAAATATTATCCATTAATGGAACGTCCGTAAAGGATGCAAAAGATATTAATTTAGAGCTTCTTAGCTATGCTGGGTTTTCAGGCGAACTAAATTTTACTGTATTAAGGCCCAATAGCGAAAATTTAACTAATATCATAGTAAATGTAACTGATTTCCTTCCAAGCTCAGAATCACAAAGCGACCCAACAAACTATTTTGGGCTAGATATTTCTTATCTTATGCAACCAATTATTGGTAAGGTTATAGCAAATGGATCCGCAGATAAAGCGGGTCTCAAATCAAATGACAAAGTTTTGAAGATTGGGAAAAAAAATATTAATTTTGCAAACGAAATTAGAGAAGAAGTATCAAAGAACCCTAATACTAGCATTGAATTTAAAATAAGCAGAAATCAAGAAATTATATATATCCCTGTAAATATAGGCTTTGAAGATAATGGTGAGAAAATAATAGGAGTCTTGGGTGTTTCATTTGGAACTTCAAGAACTTTTATAGAATCATTTTTGAAAGGTTCATATGAAACTTATAACTTAAGCCTTAAAACACTTCAATTCATTGGAAAGATGCTTTCTGGGAATATGGGCACTGAAAATCTTAGTGGTCCAATTGGTATTGCTCAGATGGCTGGTGACACGGCTAAGGCAGGCTTTCTACCATTCATGTACTTAATGGCTTTGTTAAGTATTAGCCTAGCGGTGTTGAATTTGTTGCCAATACCTGTCCTTGATGGTGGTCAACTTACTTTACTTGGAATTGAAGCAATAAGAGGTAAACCTCTTCCAGAAAAAATTGAAAATATGGTCTTTACTGGTGGCGCGGCTATTGTAGTAATGCTTATGTTTTTCGCAATTTTTAACGATATTTCAAGATTCTTTTAGGACAAAGATTTGAGAAAATTAAAAATAATTTTTCTTTCTTTCTTTCTGAGCTTTCAAATAATGTCATTTGATGAATTTCTTGTAAGTGATATAAGAATCATTGGATTACAAAGAGTTTCTACTGGAAGTATTTTTAATGTGATTCCAATTAGTGTTGGAGATAAAATTGATTTAAGAAAATCAAATGATATTATCAGATCATTGTTTTCAACAGAACAATTTGATGACATTCAAATTGGTAAAGAGGGCAATACTCTTATTATTACTGTCATTGAGAGGCCATCAATATCAGAAATAGCCATATCTGGTAATAAAGCTTTAAAGACAGAACAATTATTGGAAAGTCTTGATGGTGTTGGCATCAATGAGGGAGAAGTATATAAAAGATCTACTCTTGAAAAAGTAAAATCTGAACTTGTTCGGTCTTATGCATCAAATGGAAGATATGGTGCCGATGTTGAAATAGAAGAAGTGGCTCAACCTAGAAATAGAATTAACATAAATATTGAAGTTGATGAGGGAAATAGTGCAAAAATTGAGAAAATTAACATAATTGGCAATGAGATATTCAGTGACCAAGAGTTGCTTGATAGTTTTGAATTATCAGAGGGTTCATTTTTTTCATTTTTATCAAATAACAATCAATACTCAAGAGAAAAATTGGTTGGTGATATTGAGACTCTTGAATCTTTTTATAGAGACAGAGGATATTTAAAATTTTCAATAGAATCATCTCAAATAAGCTTGTCACGAGATAAAAAATTAATTTTTGTTACTTTTAATGTTAACGAGGGTCAAAAATATACTGTAAATGATGTTAGTTTAGTTGGAGAAATACCTTTTGAAGAGGAGGTGTATATTGAAATCATAGAAAGCTTAAAAAATGAAACATATTCTCAAGCTCAAATAACGTCAATTGAGGAATTTTTCGTAAATGTTTTAGGTAATAGAGGTTATGCATTTGCTGAGGTAAGTGGAAATACAGACGTAATTGATGAATCAAATAAAGTAGACCTAACATTTTTAGTAGTTCCTGGAAATAAAACATATACACGAAAAATTCTTTTCACAGGAAATTATGTAACACAAGACGAAGTTTTAAGAAGAGAAATGAGACAATTTGAGGGTGCGTGGTCATCAAATAATAGTATTGAAGCTGGAAAAGTAAGACTTGAAAGACTTGGTTATTTTAAGGAGGTTAATGTTGAAACTGTCCCGGTAGTGGGGACTGAAGATGAAATTGATATAATTTATAGCGTCGAAGAAGAAACCACTGGAAGTGTTGGTGGAAATCTTGGTTATAGTGATTTTGGTTTAATGCTTGGATTTAATCTTCAAGAACAAAATTTTTTAGGGAGTGGAAATACTGTTGGTATAGGTATTAATAAAAATATTTATAGCGAAAGTTATAATATTTCATTTATAGATCCATATGCGACGGAAGATGGAGTTAGTCTTGGTTATAACTTATATTTTAGGGAGACAGACTATGGTGAATTCAATGTTGCAAATTATTTAACAAATTCAAATGGTATTGGGGCCCAATTCGGATATCCAACTTCTGATATTACAAGATTAGGCTTTAGTCTAACTTATGATAAAACTGATATAGATATAGGCTCATTACCAGCAAGAGAAATATACGATTTTGTTGCAAAAGAAGGAAATTTATTTGAAACTATTTCAGCCCAGGCTTCTTGGCAAAGAGTAACTTTAAACAGAGGATTATTCCCCACGTCTGGCTCTTCAACAGTTTTTAGCTTAAGTACTACTATTCCTGGTAGTGACTTAAATTATTATAGAGCCAATATCAGGCAAAAATACTATAGACCATTATCAAGTAATTTTGTATTTGGATTCCAGGGAGAGCTTGGTTATCTTGATGCATACGGAGATACAAAAGAAACTCCATTTTTTCAAAATTTTTATGCAGGAGGTCCAAGATCTCTAAGGGGTTTTGAATCAAATACACTTGGACCAAGAAGTACTGATGCTCCATGTTATGAATTTAACTATGATGAAGGTACATGCCCAAATTTAATAGACACAGATGGTGATGGAGAATTAGATACACCTTATATTAATCCATATGCAAATTCTACATCTAGATATAGAGACAGACCTATTGGCGGAAATATTAAAATTGAAGGTAGCCTTCAATTAATATTTAAATTACCTTTTATTGAAGATCAGCGTTCATTAAGATCTGCATTTTTCTTAGATTTTGGAAATGTATTTTCAGACAATTGTAAAGAATATCAGATTAATTGTTATAAACCTGCTGTTGAGGATCTTCGATATTCATATGGTGTTGGCGTTACTTGGATAACTGGGTTTGGTCCACTAAGTCTTGCAATTGCAAAACCAACCAATGCAGGACCTCAAGAGAGAACGGAAGAATTCCAATTTACAGTAGGAAATGTTTTCTAGTTAATATAAAATGTTCAAACCACTTTAGGGGTATTTATGAAAAATATAACAAAAATTTATTTAATGCTATCTTTATTTGCGATTCCTATTTTTGCAACAGATGGCGTTGCAGTTATTGATATGCGAACAGCAGTTTTGTCTACTCAAGCGGCAGCAGATGCTTTTAAGGCATTAGAAGAAGATTCTGATTATTCATCTAATCTTGAGGAAGCTAAGTCACTGCAAGCAGAAAGACAATCTATAGCAGAAAAACTACAAAAAGAACTTGAAACTTTATCTCAAGAGCAAATAGCAGAAATGCAAAAAGATATTCAGGACATGGGTCAAGACTTAGAGTTTCTTGCCGGAAAAATTCAACAGGCTCAAGAGGAAACAGCTACAAAAATTTTCACAGACATGGGACCTTCAATGCAAAAAATCATTGGAGAGCTGATAAATGCAAAACAAATCAAAGTTTTGCTCGCCAAGAATGAAACTTTGCTTTTCAGTGATCCTGCTTTAGATCTTACTGATGATGTGACATCAATGCTTGATGTTGCAGCTTCATCTGAGGCTTCATCACAAACTGAGTAAAAGTGCCAAAGCATAATAGCTTTACTCTTAAGGAATTAGCAAAATTAACTGATTCAGAAGTTGTTGGAGATGAGAATATATGCGTAGATAATTTATCTACGATAGAAAATTCTACAAAATCATCAATTACTTTTTTATCGAATAGCAAATATGCCTCCTCGCTCAAATCTTCAGTTGCTTGTGCAGTTATAGTAAAGAAAGACTTTAAAATTGATAAAAATTTTAATTATCTTAAAACAGATGATCCATATCTAGCCTATGCAAAGCTCTCAAGTTTGTTCGATTGTGACAACAAAATAAATATCCCTTATATTGATAAGTCAGCTGTAATTTCCGATAAGAGTTCTATAGATAAAAATGTATATATTGGCCCAAATGTTTTCATTGGACCAAATTGTGAAATTGGACGAAATGTTATTATTCATGCAAATTGTTCAATTGTTAAAAACGTAAAAATTGATACAGATACAATGATTCAACATGGGGCTGTTTTAGGATCAGATGGATTTGGATTTGCTCCAACAGATGATGGATACATAAAAATTAAGCAATTAGGCGGCCTTATAATTGGTAAAAATGTTGAAATCGGCGCTAATTGTACTATTGATAGAGGAGCAATTGATGATACTCAGATACTTGATGGAGTTATTTTAGATAATTTAGTACACATAGCTCACAATGTAATTTTAGGAAAAAATTCTGCCATAGCAGCATCATGCGCTATAGCTGGCTCAACGAAAATTGGTAAAAACTTTCAAATGGGTGGTCTCTCAGGAGTCCTTGGTCATTTAGAGATTTGTGAAAATGTTACTGTCGGAGCTCAAACTTTAGTTACAAAAAGCATTGTTAAACCTGGTAACTATGTTGGAATAATGCCAATTCAAGAGCATGATAATTGGGCTAAGTCATCTGTCTATATTAAAAAACTAAGTAAATAAGATGAAAGTTTCTTCAGATGACATAAAAAAATATCTCCCTCACAGAGAACCTTTCTTGTTTGTAGATGAGGTTATAGACATTGATGAGAAAAATGGGATACATGTACAGAAGTATATAAGTGGAAATGAATTTTTTCTTGAGGGCCACTTTCCAAATAATCCAATTTTTCCTGGCGTCATAATAATTGAGGCATTAGGACAAGCCTCTGGAATACTTGGTTTTGTAACTATGAATAAAACTCCTGAGGAGGGATCGATTTATGTTTTGGCTGGAGTTGACAAGGTTAGATTTAGAAAAAGAGTAAGACCTGGAGACACAATAGATTTATACAGTAAAGTTCTGAGTGAAAAAAGAGGTATTTGGAAGTTTGACTGCAGAGCAGAACATGAAAATGAATTGGTTTGCAGTGCAGTAATTCTATGTGCTGATAGGAAGGCAATATGAAAATTCATCCAACAGCAATAATTAGTGAAAAATCAAAAATTGATAACTCTGTTGAAGTTGGGCCATTTTGTATTATTGATGAAGATGTTGAGATAAAAAAGGGAACAAAACTTCTTAGTCATGTTGTTTTAAGAGGACCGACATTTATTGGTGAGGATAATATTTTTTATCAGTTCTCAACAATTGGAGAAGATACTACTGATAAGAAATTTAAAGGTGAAAAAACTGAACTTAAAATAGGAGATAGAAATATTTTTAGAGAGGGCGTAACAGTTCACAGGGGAACAGTTCAAGATAAAGCTATAACCTCTATCGGCTCCGATAATCTCCTAATGGCATACTCACATGTTGCTCATGACTGTGTTGTTGGCAATGGAAATGTTTTTGCAAATAATGCAGGTATAGCTGGGCATGTTAATGTTGGTAACAATATTACAATAGGAGCCCTAACAACAATTCATCAATTTTGTAATATAGGAGACTATTCATTCATAGGTATGAACACATCAATTAATATGGATGTTCCTGCCTTTGTTAAAGTTGCAGCTGACCCAGCTAGAGTTATTGGACTGAATTCAGTTGGTATGAATAGAAATAATATGACCCCTGAATCAATATCATTAATTAAAAAAGCATATAAGTTGGTATTTAGAAAGAATCTTAAAATTGAAGAAGCTATTAAAAAATCCAAAGAACTTAACAATGATCAAAATGATTCTTTTTTAGATATTTTTATCAAATCTCTTGAGATATCTGATAGAGGAATTTTAAGATAAGTGCATCAAAAAGAAGTTCTCAATATTGGTATTGTTTGTGGTGAGCATTCTGGGGATATGCTCGGTGCAGACCTCATTGAGGAATTAAAAAAACAATATGAAGTAAATTTGTTTGGAGTAGGTGGCCCAAAACTAGAATTACAAGGACTTGAATCAGTATTTCATTTTTCTGAAATAAATATTATGGGACTAATAGAACCTTTTTTTAATTATTTAAAACTTGTCAAATTAAGAAATAATTTAATTAATCTTTTTATAAACAAAAAAATTGATATTTTTATTGGTATTGACTCACCAGATTTCAATATTGGAATCCATAAAACTTTAAAAAAAAAGAGTTTAAACAAAAATATTCAGCTTGTAAGTCCATCTGTTTGGGGTTGGAGACAAGGTCGAATCAAATCAATAAAGTCTTGCATTGATTTAACTTTATGCCTTTTTGATTTTGAACATAATTACTATAAAAAAGAAGGACATAATAGTTTTCATATTGGCCATCCATTTTTTAAATCACAGAAAGAAAATGACCAAAAAGTTATTCAAAAATACGACTTAGAAAGCTCGAAAAAATTTTTATCAATTCTTCCAGGAAGCAGGGTATCAGAAATTAAAAATATGTTGCCCATTTATATAGATTTTATAAGAAAACATTCAGAAAATAATAAAAATTATTTCTATTTAGTGCCTGCTACTGACAAGAAATTATTTAAGCTTATTCATGAATTTATTACTCATGAAGATCTTCCTATATTAATTGCTGAGAACTCTGTAAAAGATTTCTTGTCAATATCAGAAGTTTCAATAGTTACTTCAGGAACTGCTACTTTAGAATCAGCAATCTTAGAATGTCCGCCTGTAATTTGCTACAAAACAAACTTTCTTAATTATTCAATTATTTCAAGAATGTTAAAAATTCAAGATGTAGGTCTTCCTAATCTATTATTTGGTAAAAGGCATTATATAGAACTTATTCAAAATCAATGTAATGTTGAAAACATTATTAATGCAGTAAACGAAACACTTTGCTTAATACCAAATGGTGAAAAAGACGCATCCTTTCTCAGGAACGCACTTAAGGGAAAAGGTTATCCAGAAGCTATAAAGGCTATTAGAACACTTTGAAAAGCAAACTGGTGGCAGGCACAGATGAGGTGGGAAGAGGTTGCTTAGCCGGACCGGTTGTTGCTGCAGCTGTAATTTTAAAAACAAAAATAGATAACCTACAGGACTCAAAAAAACTTACTGAAAAAAAAAGAGAGTTATTATCAAAAATTATTCTTGAAAATTCTTTTTTTGGTTTTGGTATTGTTTCAAATTTAGAAATCGACAATATAAATATACTTAATGCTTCTTTATTAGCAATGAAAAGAGCTATACTTAACTTAGAATCAAAGCCAGCTTTAGTTTTGATTGATGGTGTACATAAACCTGATATAGACTTGCCAATGCAAACTATTATTGGTGGAGATTCGATTGAACCTGCAATAAGCGCTGCTTCAATAATCGCAAAGGTTTACAGAGATAATTTAATGACCGTGTACGATAAAAAATATCCTGAGTTTAATTTTAAAAAGAATAAAGGATATGGAACAAAAGAACATTTCCAAGCGATTGCATTAAATGGTATTTGTGGAATTCATAGAAAATCATTTAAAGGTGTTGAAATAAGATAATGAAATTGTTTTCACACCTAAGAGTTTCATCTGAATTTAGCATTACACAAGGACTCTTAACAATTGATCAGATTGTAGATAACGCTGTAGAAAATTCAGTGCCTTCAGTTGCATTGACAGACAAATCTAACATGTTTGGACTTGTAAAATTTTTTAATAAATGTGAATCAGCTGGCATTAAACCAATATCAGGGTCTTCAATAAGATTAATTTTTGAAGATGATGATGTTTCTTATGAACTTTTATGTTTAGCAAAGACTAACAATGGACATAGGAATTTAATGAAAATAATTTCCAATGCTCACAATAATAATTCATTCAATCTACCGATAATAAAATTTAATGATTTAATTAAATTAAAAGATGACATTGTTGTAATCTCTGGTGGGAAGGGAAGCCATATATTTGAATATTTGAAATTGGGCAATTTACAAGAGGCAAGTTCAAGAATTGATAATTTTAGGAATCATTTTGGAGATGATTTTGTGATTGATATTCAGATGACAAACAGACTTGATGAAATGGAATACATAAAAAATGTTTTGCCAATATCTAAGGATAAAGGGATTCCATTAATAGCCACTAATGATGTTTTATTTTCAAAACAAGACGACTTTGATATTCATGAAACAAAAGTTTGTATAAATACTGGAAAAACATTAAACGATCCAAATAGGCAAAAAATATTCTCCGAAGAACAATATTTCAAATCTCCTGAGGAAATGATTGAACTATTTAAAGACTATGATTCACTTATAGACAATACAAATGAAATATCAAAACAATGTAATGTTTCACTTGATACAAAGGGTTATTTTTTACCAGAGTACCCAGTTCCAAAAAAGCATGACTTTGACTCTTACTTAAAAGAAATTTCAATTGAAAGAATGAAAATCTATATCAAGGATTTTGAAATTGAAAAACAAAATGAATATATTGATAGATTAAATTATGAATTAGATCAGATTAAAGCAATGGGTTTTTCAAGTTATTTTCTAATAGTCTATGATTTTATAAAGTGGTCTAAAAATAACGATGTGCCAGTAGGTCCAGGAAGAGGCTCAGGAGCAGGTTCATTAGTAGCTTTCGCTCTAGAAATAACTACCCTAGACCCAATCATTCATGGACTTTTATTTGAAAGATTCTTAAATCCTGAGAGATTATCAATGCCAGACTTTGATGTTGATTTTTGCATGGACAAAAGAGATATGGTTATTGATTACGTAAGTAAAAAATATGGCTCTGAGTCAGTCTCACAAATTGCGACCTTTGGAACAATGGCAGCCAGAGCGGTTGTTAGGGATGTAGCAAGAGCACTTGGTAAACCTTATGCATTGGGAGACAGAATTTCTAAAATGATACCTTTTGCTCCAGGTATGACTCTTGATAAAGCAAAAAAAGATCAACCAATTTTTGCTGAAAGTTTAAAAAATGACTCTGAAGTTAGAGAGATCGTTGATTTATCCTATAAGCTTGAAGGTATTGCTAGAAATGTTGGAAAACATGCCGGCGGTGTGGTTATAGCTCCTGGAAATATATCAGATTTTTGTCCAGTATATGTTGATCGTCAGTCAGACTCAGTTATGACTCAGTATGACAAAGATGATGTAGAAAAAATAGGCCTGGTTAAATTTGATTTTTTAGGATTAAGGACTCTAACAGTTATAGACAGTGCAGTTAAATCAATAAATAAAGGTTTAGATAAATCAAAGAAAATTGATATAAATAATATTTCACTGAAAGACGAAGAAGTATTTAAATTGCTTTCATCTGGAAAGACAATGGCTGTTTTTCAACTTGAATCTTCAGGTATGAGAGATCTTATAAAAAGGCTAAAACCTACAAAATTTGAGGAAATAACTGCTTTACTTGCCTTGTATAGACCAGGTCCATTAAATTCCGGTATGCATGAAGAATTTGTCGATAGAAAACATGGAAATAGCCCAGTCACATATCCACATAAGTTATTAGAAAAAGTTCTAGAGGAAACATATGGAGTTATCGTATATCAAGAGCAAGTAATGGAATCTGCTAGAGTTTTGGCAGGTTTTTCATTGGGCCAGGCAGATATATTGAGAAGAGCCATGGGAAAAAAGAAAAAAGAGGAAATGGAAGAACAAAGAGAGATATTTGTTAAAGGATGCCTTAAGAATGATATTACTGAAAAAAATGCTGAACAGATATTTGATTTAATTAATCAATTTGCAGAATATGGATTCAATAAATCTCATTCTGCTGCTTACGCATTAATTTCCTACCAAACAGCATTTCTAAAAACATATTACCCTGAACATTTCATGGCATCAGTGTTATCCTCTGAACTAGGAAATACAGATAAAATTTATGCATTGACTCAAGAATGTTCAAGAATGGGTATAGAAGTTCTTAAGCCCAATATACAGTCGAGCAATAAAAAATTTGAAGTTAATAGTGAATCTAAAATTGAGTATGGTTTAGGTGCTATTAAAGGTGTTGCAGATTCTTTCATCAAACACCTTTGCCAAGAAAGAGAAACAATAAAGTTTAAAGATCTTTGGGATTTCTCAAAAAAAGTAGATATTAGACTTGGTGGAAAAAAATCCTTAGAAGCCTTATCTCAATCAGGTGCGTTTGATTCGTTGGCACCATCAAGAACCATTGCGATTGAATGTACTAAGGACATGTTGAATGATGGAAAAAATCTTAATGGAAACTCAAATATTCAAAGTGGAGATCTTTTCGCTAATATGCAAGAAAGTTTTAATCCATATGAAAAATATAAAAACTTACAGGAGCTATCATTAAGTGAAAAATTAGAGCTAGAAAAAAAATCTCTAGGATACTATTTATCAGGACATCCTGTTTTAGCAATTGAAGACAAAATAAAAAAAATAAGTTCTCATAAAATAAATCAACTCAACAACGATATTAAAAAATCTTCATTAGTTTGTTTAATCAACAGTGTTAGACAGATTAAGGACCGACAAGGGAAACCGCTTACTTTTGTAAATTTTGATGATGGTACTGGAACTATGGATGGAATTATAGCAGGTGATACTCTAGAAAATTGTCATAATTTTTTAAAAGAAGGGGAAATATTAAATCTTAAAGGAACCATTGAGGTTGATGATTACAGAACCAATGATCTGGGTTCATTGATGTTTAGGATGCGTGTAAAAGAAGTATGTCAAATAGATAATGAATTAAATAAAAAATTAAAAGAGATTGTAATTAATTTAGATAATTCACAAATATTTTCAATTGAAGAATTTTCCAAAATTCTTGATACAGTCGATAGGAGTTTTTGGGAAAATGGAAATTGTAGATTGAATGTCAAAGTAACAACTGATAAATCAGAGGCTATAATAGATATAGGAGAAAGTTTTAAATTTAATCCTACGCTGGAAAATTTATTTTATTTAGAAGATATTTTCGGTAAAAATATTCTAGAGACCTAAATTGTTAAACTTAGACTTAATTTCGAATACATTAGATTTTAAACAGCCCGTCTATGTTGCATATAGTGGCGGTCCTGATTCGTCTGCTCTTTTAGATCTATGTGTCAAATTGAAAGAAAAAAAATTTATTAATTTGTCTGCAATACATATTAATCATAAATTATCTGAAAAATGTTCTAATTGGGAGAAACACTGTATTAGTGTTTGCAAAACCTTAGATGTCAATTTAATAATTGAATCTACTAAAGTAATACCAGACGGAGGCGGTCTTGAATCTGCAGCAAGAAAAGCAAGATATAAAATATTTCAAAATATTTTGAATAAAAATGATCAAATTTTACTCGGACATCATAGTGATGATGTTGCTGAAACAATTATTATGAGAATTCTTAGAGGTACTGGATTAGATGGAATTGAGGGACCTACAAAAAAAAGGAACATTGGCGAAGCGAAATTAATCAGGCCACTTTTAGAAGTATCAAAAAAAGAAATTTTGAAATATTTAAATGATAATAAAATAGATTATATTGAAGATGATTCAAACACAGATCTAAAATTTGATAGAAATTTTTTGAGACATAAAGTTTTTCCATTACTTCAAGATAGGTGGAATGATTTTCCTAAAAGAATTAATTCTCTATCTTCAATCGCAAAAGAAAGAAATAATAATTATAAAAATTTAGTTAATGATAAATATAAAAACTTGATTGGAAATAAAATTAATCTTAACGATCTTAAAAAAGTTCCAAAGAGTGTGGCATGTGATGTTTTAAGATATTCCATTAAAGAATCAAACGTTGCAATGCCTAATAGGAAAATATTGCAAGAAATATATAAAACTTTCATAGTTTCAAATCCAGGTGCAAAATCATTGGTTTCATGGTCAAGAGCTGATAAAGAAGAGTCAGCAGGTATGATTAAATTGAATGAAGGTTTTTTAATTATTTCAGAAAAATAAAGGGTAAAACTATGAGTCTTGAAACTATAAGCCTAGAAAAAAAAGAAAAAATTGCAATAATAAGATTAAATAGACCAAAACTGCTTAATGCTGTTAATGAGCAATTAGTTTGGGATTTTCAAGAAGCAACAATGGACGTTAAACAAGATGATCTTATAAAAGTTGTTATTATTACTGGTGCTGGAAGGGGATTTTCTGCAGGTGCTGACTTAAGTGAAAGAAATTCTAGCTGGAGAGGATCTAAAGATGCTCTTTTAAGAGGATACAAACCATTTTTTGAAAATATTATTAATATGCCAAAACCTGTTATAGGAGCTATAGCTGGACCAGCAGCTGGTATTGGTGCTGCAATAGCAATGTCTTGTGATCTAAGAGTAATGTCAGATGACAGCTATATTCTCTCAGTATTTAGCAATATTGCTTTAGTACCAGATGGTGGGCTTTCGTGGTATCTTCCAAAATTTATGGGTTTTGCAAAAGCATATGAACATGCAATTGAAGCAAAAAAAATATCAGCTGAAGATTGTTTAAAGTATGGGATAGCAAATAAAGTAGTCTCAAGAGATGAGCTTGAAGCAGTAACTTTAGAATGGGCACATAAACTTTCAAGGAGGTCATCACAATCTTTGAATTATACGAAAAGATTGATGAGAGAATCTCTTGAAGTTGGTTATTGGAATACCTTCCATAATGAAGCAGAAATTCAAAATGAATTAACAGTTAGCGATCAAAATAGAGAAGCTGTAAAAGCATTTCTTGAAAAGAGAGAACCTAATTTCGATTAGCTTTCTAATAACTTACTTAGTCCAACAATAATTGCATCAAATGAGGCTCTAGTAGTATTTGGATGTATTCCAACTCCCCAAAATGTTTTGGCATCTTTTTCTAGTTCTATGTAGGCTGCTGCTTTAGCATCTGATCCCGAGGAGATAGCTGTTTGATGATAATCAGCAACTTTTATTTCAACCCCAATTTTTTCTGAAAGACCATTTACAAATGAGTCAATTGGACCATTTCCAGTGCCTTTTATTGTTGTTTCTTTATTATTCATATTCATTGTCAGTTCTAATTTATGAAGATCGTCTTTAGATGATGATGAGTGTTTTATGTAAGAGTAATTATTAACAGGTTGAAGGTATTTTTTTTCAAAAATATCCCATATTTGTGAGCTACTAATCTCTTTACCAGTATCATCTGCTAACTTTTGAATTCTTTGACTTAGGCTAATCTGAAGTCTTCTTGGCAAAGAGACCCCATGATCTTTTTCTAATAAAAATGCAACTCCTCCTTTACCAGACTGAGAATTAATTCTTACCACTGCTTCATAATTTCTTCCTAGATCAGCTGGATCGATTGGAAGATAGGGCACTTCCCACTTTGGATCATTAGATTTTTTAATAGCTTGAAAACCTTTTTTAATTGCATCTTGGTGAGAACCTGAGAAGGCTGTAAAAACAAGATCTCCTGCATAAGGATGTCTTGGATGAACTGGCAGTTGATTGCAATACTCCACCTCTCTCATAACAGAATTGATATTAGAAAAATCTAAATTTGGTTCAACGCCTTGAGTGAGCATATTTAAAGCAATTGTTACTATATCAACATTACCAGTTCTCTCCCCATTTCCAAATAATGTTCCTTCAACTCTATCAGCACCAGCCAGGATTCCAAACTCAGAAGCTGCGACAGCTGTGCCTCTATCGTTATGAGGATGCAGGCTAAGGCATATGTCGTTTCTATTTTTTAAATTTTTGCTCATCCATTCAATTTGATCGCCATAAATATTTGGAGTTGACATTTCTACAGTAGCAGGAAGATTTATAATAATTTTGTTTTTTGAGACAGGCTTTAGAATTTCTACAACGTTATCACAAACCTCTCTTGCGTATTCTAGTTCTGTTCCTGTAAAACTTTCTGGAGAATATTCAAATGTCCATTCAGTGTCAGAATTTTCAAGCGCCAATTTTTTAATTAACTCAGCGGCGTCAGTTGCTATTTTTTTTACACCATCCTTGTCTTGATTAAAAACTACTTTTCTTTGAAGTGTAGAAGTTGAATTGTAAAAATGAATAATTCCTTTAGATGCTCCTTTAAGTGATTGAAATGTTTTAATTATTAATTCTTCTCGAGCTTGAGTAAGGACCTGAATATTTACATCTGAAGGAATTTTTTTATTTTCAATAAGATCTCTTACAAAATCATAGTCAGTTTTTGAGGCTGATGGAAAACCTACCTCGATCTCTTTGAAGCCAAGCTTACACAATAAGCTAAACATTCTATTCTTTCTCTCAGAACCCATTGGTTCAATGAGAGCTTGATTGCCATCTCTAAGATCTACAGAGCACCAAATTGGAGCTTTTTTTATCGTGTTGCTTGGCCATTCGCGATTAGCCAATTCAACTGGCTTATAAGCTGAGTATTTATCTGTTGGATTATCCATTCTTTATAAAGTTAATGTTATTATGTTATTTATGCTCACTCCAGAAATCAAAACTAATCTTATCTTAAAAGAGATAGGTATCAAAAGATATTCATTAAGATCAAGCAATGATCAATCTCATAAAAAAAGCTTACATTTCTATAAAAAGGGGCACATTCTAGCATTACTTGATAAACCTTACGAAAATTTTGTTAGAGAACAACAAGACTTATTGATTGCAATATTCAGCTCAACAAAAATTGATAATGGCGAGGAAGTTTTTAAAACAATTAGATATGCTTCAAACAATGATTTAAGAAATGATTTTGAAGAAATGAGCGATCTAAAAATGATAATTATTTTTGGAAATGTCTCTTGTGATTTTGATTTCAAAAATGAACAAATAATAGCTCCCAAATTAAGTTTATTACTTGCTAATAAAGATTCAAAAAAGGAGCTTTGGCTTCAAATCAAACAAAAATTGAATATATAGTTAATTATGCTCAAAATTTCTTTAATGGATCAGTCCGATTTAGAGTTCGCTTATGAAATTGAGAAAGAGGTTAATCCAACCCCATGGTCAAAAAAAAATTTTTTTTCGTCATTTGAGGTAGGCCACAATTCTATTGTATGTAAACATGAAAATAATCTTATTGGGTTTGCAATCTTTTCATTAGTTAAAGAAGAAAGTCATCTCTTAAACATAGCAGTTACAAAGAGTTGGCATAGAAAGGGTGCTGGAAGTCTTTTGATGAGTACCTTAATAAAACAATCGAAAGTATTAGGAGCACAGAAAGTTTTTTTAGAAGTCAGATCAAAAAATTTTAATGCTATATCTTTTTATAAAAAATATAAATTTATTCAAGACGCCTTGAGAATAAATTATTATGCAGGAAGCAATCCAGATGATGCTGTGATGATGAGTTTGGATATTTAATCTAAAGATTTTTTTCTATACTTTTTTCTATCTCACTTGCCTCAACTTGAGGACCAAAACGTTCTATTACTTGGCCGCTTTTATTAACAAGAAATTTTGTAAAATTCCATTTGATTTGAGATGTGCCAGCTATACCCGGTTTTTGTTTTTTTAAAAAATTATAAAAAGGATCTGCTTTTCTACCATTGACATTAATTTTATTCATAATTTTGAAACTTATTCCGTAATTTGTATCACAAAACTCTTGAATCTCATTATTTGTTCCTGGCTCTTGAAATGCAAATTGATTGCAAGGGAAGCCTAGAATCTCAAATCCTTTATTTTGATATTTTCTATAAAGTTTCTCTAGGCCTTTATATTGATAGGTAAGGCCGCAATAACTTGCAACATTTACTACTAAAACAATTTGATTCTTAAAGTCTGATAATCGAACATCGTTTAACTCAGCATCTTTAACTGAAAAATTGTATATTGTTTCCATAATTACTTGATATGTGTGCGAAAATGTTTGGGTATTATATATGCAATAAATAAGTTTTTTAACTAGTAGAAATGAAGATCAAATATTCATGGAAGACATTTAAAGAATTATCTACTGATGATTTGTATGCAATTCTTAATTTAAGGCAAAAAGTTTTTGTAATGGAGCAAGATTGTCCATATATTGATGCAGATTATTCAGATCAAGAAGCATTTCATCTTCTTGGATATGATGAAAAAAATATACTAAAAGCATACTTAAGAGCCTTTTCGCCAAACATCAAATATAAAGGAGCCTCAATGGGAAGAATAGTTGTAGAGGAGGATATGAGAAATAAATCTATTGGAAAAGAAATTACAAATATTGGAATTAGGTTTTTAAGTGAAAAATATCCAAATCATGAAATTATTATTTCTGCACAACATAGGCTTCAAAAGTTTTATGAAGGATTAGGCTTTATTGCAAGAGGAGAGGTCTACTTAGAAGATGACATTGATCATATACAAATGTATATGCTCTTTAAGTAATTATCCTTTCATCAAATAATATAGTACTAATTTCCTCAGTAATAAATGGAGCAAATGGATGCACTAACTGAAGAATTTCTTTTAGGAGTGGTCTTAAATTTGATGTTTCCCCACTTTTCTTACATTGTTCGATATAAACATCACAAAACTTATTCCAAAAGAATTCATATATTTCATTAACAGCAAAATCCAGTCTGTAATCGGAAATATTTTTATTTATTTGTTTTTTGGTTTTACTAAACTCGTCATATATCCATTTATCATGATCATTTTCTGCTTTAAATTTATCTTTTTCATATGCATATCCATCAATAAATCTTGCAGCATTCCACATTTTGGTACAAAAATTTCTAAATCCTTTTAGTCTTCCAAATTCAAAACTAATATCTTTTGTATGAGTGGCCAAAGAATAAAATGTCATCCTTAGTGCATCAGTGCCATATGATTCTATTCCGTTAGGAAATTGATTTCTTGTCTTCCTTTCAATTTTTTCAGCGATACCTTCCTGCATCAAATTTGATGTTCTTTTTTCAACAAGATCTTCAATTGAAATACCATATATTAAGTCAATTGGATCAATAATATTTCCCTTAGATTTTGACATTTTTTGACCATTTTCATCTCTGATAAGACCAGTAACATAAACATCCTTGAAAGGTATTTTTCCAGTAAATTCAATACTCATCATAATCATTCTTGCTACCCAGAAAAATATAATGTCAAAACCTGTCACTAAAAGAGAAGTTGGAAAGAAACTTTTAAAATCGTCTGTTTTCTCTGGCCAACCAAGTGATCCGAATGGCCAGAGACTTGATGAGAACCATGTATCTAAAACATCCTCATCTTGCTTAAGATCTATTGCATCAAGTTTGTAATAATTTCTTACATTTTGTTCATTTTCACCAACGTAAATATTTCCATTATCATCGTACCAAGCTGGAATTCTGTGACCCCACCAAATCTGTCTACTGATACACCAATCCTCAATATTATCCATCCAATTAAAATAGGTCTTTATCCAGTTATTGGGATGAAATTTAATGTTTCCTTTTTTAACTTCCATATTAGCTTCCTCTGCCATTTCAGAAGTCTTTACATACCATTGATGACTCAATCTGGGCTCAATTACAATATTTGAACGCTCACCTCTCGGTATGCTCACGTCACATTCCTCTTCCTTTTCAAGGAGTTTTAAGTCAGTTAATTCTTTTATGACTAATTTTCTTACTTTAAATCTATCTAAATTTTCAAATAATTTAGGTACATTATTATTTGTCCACGCATCTTGATTAAAAATATTAATTGGCTCGAAGTCGTCAATATTTTTGGACATGTAAACTTTGTTATCTTTCTCATGTAAACAATATTTTTTGCCTATTTCATAATCATTAAAGTCATGAGCCGGTGTTATTTTTAAACAACCAGTACCAAATTCCATATCAACATAATCATCACCAATAATTGGTAATTTTCTTTCAACAAACGGTAATAGAGCATATTTGCCAATAAGATCTTTATATCTTTCATCATTTGGATTTACAGCAATGGCCATATCGCCAAAAAGAGTTTCAGGTCTTGTTGTTGCTACTGTAATAAATTTATCAGAACTATCTATGGGATATTTTATGTACCATATGGTTCCTTTTTTTTCTTGTCTCACCACTTCAAGGTCTGAAACAGCAGTTTTAAGAGATGGATCCCAATTTACTAATCTATATCCTCTGTAAATCTTTTTATTTCTATAAAGATCAACAAATGCTTTGTTAACAGCCTTAGAAAATTTATCATCAAGAGTAAATCTATATTTGTTCCAATCTACAGTTGAGCCTAATCTTTTTATTTGAGATTGTATTTTATCTTCTGAAAAATCTTTCCATTTCCATACCTCTTGAAGAAATTTTTCCCTGCCAAGATCTTTTCTATCAATATTTTTTTTGGAGAGATTATTTTCCACAACCATCTGAGTTGCAATTCCAGCATGATCAGTTCCAACTTGCCAATGAGCTTTCTTACCTGACATATGATTATATCTGGTGTAAAAGTCCATAATCGCATATTGGAAACTGTGGCCCATATGGAGAGTTCCCGTAACATTTGGCGGAGGTATTACCTGTGAAAAAGATTCCTTTGAATTTTCATTTGATACTACCTCATTCGACCAAATTTCAACCCACTTTTCCTCAACTTCAGTAGGGTTGTACCTTTTGTCCATTACTTATTTATTATTTAAGTTTTTTATTTAATATTAAGTCACATATCAAAGGAACAGGTCTTCCAGTTCCACCTTTTGGAGAACTTGACCATGCAGAGGCTGCAATGTCCATGTGCGCCCACTTATAGTCTTCTGCAAACTTTGATAAAAATGCAGCAGCATGAATTGTGCCAGCTTCTCTTCCACCGCCAATATTTGCTAAATCAGCAAAATTAGTCTTTGTACACGACTTATACTCATTCCATAATGGCAATTGCCATGCTCTATCACCAGTTTCCTCTCCCGACTCAATTATCTTATCAGCAAGAAACTGATTATTTGCCATAACGCCACTAGCATGACTTCCTAATGCAATCACTACAGCACCAGTAAGTGTTGCCATATCAATTACATATGAGGGTTTATATCTTCCGACATATGTCAGCGCATCTGCTAAAACTAATCTTCCTTCTGCATCAGTATTAAGAATTTCAATTGTTTGACCTGACATAGAGGTTACTACATCTCCTGGTTTTGTTGCTCTAGCAGAAGGCATATTTTCAGCACATGCCATAATACCAATTACATTTACATCAGCTTTAATTCTTGCCAGTGAACACATAACACCAAAAACGGTTCCTGCTCCACACATATCCCATTTCATTTCATCCATTCCAGAACTTGGCTTTAACGAAATACCACCCGTATCAAAAGTAATGCCTTTTCCAACTAAGGCTACTGGCTTTTCATTTTTTTTGCCGCCCTTATATTCAATGATTATCATTCGAGGAGGCTCATCACTTCCCTTTGATACGCTTAGATAAGAGCCCATTTTTAATCTAGCAAGATCTTTCTCATCAAGTGATTTAACTTTTAAACCTGAGTAATTTTTAACAGTATTTTTCACTATATTTTCTATAAGTTTTGGTGTTGCATGATTTGCAGGTAAATCACCAAGATGTTTTGCAGTATTTACTCCTTCGCCAACTGAAAATCCTCTTGCAACAGCAATTTTTGCTTTTTTAGTATCAGATGCAGATAGCTTTGCAGTAATTATGGCGACATTTCTTAACGAAATTTGGCTTGAAATTATGTCTTTACCAATTTTTTCAATTTTAGCTGTTTTATTTTTGGTAGTAGAAAAAATATAAGCTCCTGATTCAATAGATCTTGAGATTGTTTCCAGAAACCAAAATTTATCTTTACCTTTTGGATAATTTTGACCATCAAGTACAGCAAGATTTTTACAACCAATTGAATTTGCAATTTTTGCAATATATTTATATTTGTTTAACCATAGGTAAATGTCATCTTTTTCATTGAGGTCATTTATAAGAAGAATTTTTTTTGCTTTAACGCCATCTAATGAAGAGATAAGATGATTTTGATTAGAGGGACTAATTGAATCTTTAATTGATCTAGAGATATAACCATTAGATTTTTTATCTAATTCTTTAAACTCAGGAGAAGCCAATATCTTTTTATTAACTGGTATAACAAGTAACTCGGTTAATACACTAGACAAAACTCCATCGCTAACATTTTTTAGAGCTATATTGTTAAGAACTTTATATGTCATTTTAATATCTCCTTTTTAATTCAATACTGGTAAGATGTTTATTGTAATGCATCAGAGTTCGCAAGGCATATATAAAAAGAACATTCTTTTAAAAAGCTTAAATCTTGAAGTTCTGCTGTCTTCAAATGGAGTTTTTTTAATTTTCTTTTTTTTGGTTGTAAGCTCAAGGTTTGTTGGTTATTTTGAACAAGCATCCGAGGGCCTAATCGATCCTAGCCTTATCTTTAAAGTAGTAATTCTAAGGATCCCAGACTTTGTAACATTATTGTTACCATTATCTTTTTTTCTAGGAGTTGTAATTACAATTAGTAGATTATATTCAGATAGAGAAATTTATGGCTACTTTGCAGGAGGTATTTCTAACAATGACCTTATAAAATATTTACTTCCACAATCAATTGTTTTCTTTCTCATAACATTAACCCTAAGTGTATATATAGCCCCTTATACAAAAGAATTATCTAAAGAGATCCTTTCTCTAGACACAATTCAAGAGCAGTTCGAATCAGTCAGACCAAATGAATTATTTTCTTTTAATGAAAATCAAGGGTTTATTTATATTGAAGAAAAAGAAAGTAATATTTTAGAAGAAGTAGTTATTTTTATACCAAATGATAACTACTCGTCTTTAATTATCTCAGAAAATCTCGAATATAAAGATTTGTCATCAAAGATTGACTTAGATTTTAAAGATGGAGTTTTATATCAAGATATCTTTAATCAAAGTTCATCTTTAGTTTCATATTTTGGAGAGTTATCTATTCCTGTTGATAATTCTAAAAATTCTATTTCAGGGTTATCATTTAGTAAATTATTTGATTTTTCAATCAAGTCTTCAAAATCACAAACCCAGTGGAACTTATCTATACCACTAACAATTTTTGTTCTTTTAATTTTTGCTGTAAATTTTTCAAAAGTAGAACCAAGGCAAGGAAGGCTTTCCGTATTAGTACCATCTATTTTTATATACATACTTTATTTAAGCTTATTAATTTTAGCTAGAGACTCTTTTAATGAAAGTTTAATTACTTCTCAAAACAATATTTGGTATGTACATCTGACATTTCTATTATTTGCTCTTTTTTTTGTAATTAGAAAAAATTTAAATACTAATATTCGATCTATCTATACTTTCTTTAATAACAACTTTACAAGGGTTTTTATATCTTTATTAATATTTTTAATTTTTTTATGGGTGCTAGGATGATAAAAATATTTAATAAATATTTAATAAAAAGATCTTTTTATTTTTCACTGAGTATTTTGTTAATTTTTGGATTATTGGACTCAATATTCATTCTTATTTCTGAACTAGAAAAAAGCTCATCAAATTACACCGTCTCTTATATATTTAAGTATGTTATTTTTTCAATGCCTCATAATTTACTTGATTTTGTCCAAGGTGCTTGTTTATTAGGAGTAATGCTTTCATTAGGAATGTCTCATGAAGAGGGGAATATCAACGTATTGAGATCTGCTGGTAAATCTCCACTTATGATAGTTTTTACAAGTTCAATTGGAGCCCTAATTCTTATTTTATCAATGCTATCATTAGACGAATTCGGGTTTAGAAAATTATACGTAAATCAAGAAGCTGAAAGAAATATCTTATTAAACAAAGAATTAAATTATGGAAATGAAATTAATTGGATTAAATCTGGAGACTCATTTTTAGGTTTTGAGAATGTTGTTGATGATAAAATTTTTAATGTTAGCTTTGTTAAGGTTAAAGATAAGAAAGTTATTTACTCCGTAAAGTCTGATATTGCAACTTTTGGAAATAATGAAGTTATTTTTAATAATGGTTCTATATATAAAAGTTTTACAGAAAACTTAGATAAAAAAGATACTGAATTTTTTGAGATCCCAATTCAATCAAAAATTACCTTTAATAATATTAAACATCTTGGAATATCTGAGCTAAATTTTTATAGACAAATTTTAAATGACAGCACAACTAAGAAAGATATTTTATTTAAGGCCCATATAGATAAATTTTTTTATAGCAAAATATTATTACCAATTTCATCTTTAATCTTAATATTATTTTTTGGGTCATTTATATTTACTTCACTGAGAGACTCTTCAATTGGTAATAGGGTGGTCGTATCTGTGGTAGGTGCATTCATATATCAATTAATTCAAGACTTATCATCAGATATATTTATTTCGTATGGATTAACAGTTATGTTTGGAGTTATTCTTCCCTCTCTTATGCTATTAGTCGCATGTATGGTTTCTTACAAAAGGATTTAAATTTTTTTATACGAAGTTTTAGACAAATAATCACTTAGGGATAAATTATCACTTGAGAAATAAATAAGCATTAGAGGCAAACCAACCAATAAAGTTGTTAGAACATTAGAAAAAAATCTAATTGTAATTTTTTTAAATGTTATATCACCTCCATCAATACTATATATTTCAAAATTCCAAACTGCCATACCAAGAGTTTTACCACCATTCATCCAAAAATAACCATAAAAAATCCATGTACTCACGATGACAAGTATTGGTCCAATCCACTTTGTTTGAATAATTCCTCCATTAATCCATACAGCAAATGACCCAACAACAAACCAGACTCCTAATAATAAAAATAAATCATACACAGATGCAGCGATTCTTCTGATTGGAAATACGATATATGATTTATCATCCATTTTGGTATAGTACTAAATTATTAAAAAAAATGAATTCAAATGAATACAAAAACTGATTTATTAGGACATCCGAAGGGTTTATTTGTGTGTTTTGCTACGGAGATGTGGGAGAGATTCTCATATTATGGAATGAGAGCCCTTTTGATATTGTATTTAACAAAGCACTGGGAATTTTCAGATGCTACAAGTTATTTAATTTATGGAGCCTACACTTCTTTGGTATATATAATGCCAGTTTTCGGTGGTATGTTGGCTGATCAAATTTTAGGTTCAAAAAAAGCAGTCACTTTTGGTGCAATTTTATTAGTATTTGGTCACTTAGGTATGACAGTTGAGAGTAATGAGCAAATATTTTACTTATCACTTGCTCTAATAGTATCTGGTGTAGGATTCTTAAAACCAAATATTTCTACCATGGTTGGAGCATTATATGAAGAAGGTGATCCAAGAAGAGATTCAGGCTTTACAATTTTTTACATGGGCATAAATATCGGGGCCTTTACTGCAACTCTTTTATGTGGTTATTTAGGAGAGCAAGTTGGATGGGCGTATGGGTTTGGTGCTGCTGGAATTGGAATGATCTTTGGATTAATTATTTTCTTGTGGGGTCAAAAATATCTTGAAGGTCTTGCAGAACCACCATCAAGCAAATATTTAAAAAAAATGAATGGAATTAGCTTTGAGTATTGGGCTTATATTTCAGGTGTGATAATGGTTTTGGTTACCTGGTTTTTAGTTCAGAATTCACAATTAGTTGGTCAACTTCTGGGAGGTTTTGGAGCTATTTTTATTGGGGCATGGTTATTATACGCATTATTTAGATGTGCTCCTGATGAACGAGATCGATTAATAGTTGTAGGAATACTAATATTATTTTCTTTAATTTTTTGGGCGCTTTTTGAACAAGCTGGATCATCTTTAAATATTCTCACAGATAGAGGAGTAAATAGATTAATGTTCGGTTGGGAAGTACCAGCATCAATGTTTCAATCTTTGAATGCTGGTTTCATCTTCACTATAGCCCCTTTATTTGCAATGCTTTGGATAGCTCTTGCAAAGAGAAATATGGAGCCGTCAACACCAATTAAATTTTCAATTGGTATTATTTTTGTTGGACTAGGTTTCTTAGCTTTGGTTTATGGCATGAGTTCATCTAAGGGTCTTCAGACTGGAGTCTTTTGGATAATATTGATATATCTTCTTCATACTTTAGGAGAGTTATGTTTATCTCCCGTTGGGTTGTCTTCAGTCACCAAATTATCACCTCAAAGGATTGTTGGATTTATGATGGGAATGTGGTTTTTTGCATCAGCAGCTGGCAATTATGTTGCTGGATTAATTGCTAGAGCAACAGCATCAGAATCCTCTGGTGTATCAAATGACATTTTTAATCTTGCTCAAAAACAATCATTTATTGATGTTTATACTGACGTTGGTCTTATAGCAATTGGTTGTGGAATATTCCTGGCCATAATAACTCCAATTCTTAAAAGATTGATGCATGGCGCCAGTTAAAGGAAAAAGAGATCCTGTAAAAAAGAATATGGATAAGTTCCATAAACCAAAAACTCACAAAGACAAAACAAAGTATGACAGAAAGAAAAAATCTAAAGACTTTGATTCAAATTAATTAAAATCCTTTTATAAATGTCTTTTAATTTCCATAGCTCACTAATGCTTACATGTTCATCAATTTGATGGATAGATTTATTTACGGGCCCGAGCTCAATAATTTCTGTATTCATTGCTGCAACAAAACGACCATCTGATGTCCCACCTTTAGCATTTAATTCAGGTCTATATCCAGTTATCTCCTCTGATGAAGTGGATACAATTTCTTTGAAAAAATCTTCTTTCGTATAATATGGATTTCCATTCAAGTCCCAACTTAAATCATAATCTAATCCAAGACTTTTTATTATTGATTCAAATTCTGATTTGAGACTTTCTTCAGTTGATTCAGTAGAGAATCTAAAATTAAATGTTAACTCGAGTTCGCCTGGCACAACATTATGTGCGCCAGTACCTGCACTAATGTTAGATATTTGAAAACTTGTTGGATCAAAAGCGTCATTACCATTATCCCAGATTTTGCTTTTAAGTTTTGAAATTAACTCACCTGATAATAATATCGGATTAATAACTTTCTCAGGATAAGCAACATGTCCTTGCTTACCATAAATTTTTAGACATCCTCCCAAGGAACCCCGTCTTCCAATTCTGGCGCAATCGGCAACTTTTTCACTAGAGGTAGGTTCTCCAACCAAACAAAAATCAATAATTTCATTATTATCAATCATTTTTTTAATGATTTTATCTATGAATCCATCTTTTGATGTACCTTCTTCATTAGAGGTGAGTAAGATAGCTAATCTAAAATTAAGCTTTTCAGTTGCATTGATAAAATCCTTAGCAGCTTCTATAAAAGCGGCTACAGAGGATTTCATATCTGCAGCACCTCTGCCATATAAAACATCTCCATCAATTGTTCCTGAAAATGGGGGATAGCTCCACTTTTCTTCAGGGCCACTAGGAACAACGTCGGTATGTCCTAAATAACAAAAAAGTTTTCCAGAACTTCCTATCGTTGCATAAAGATTTTCAACATTTTGATAATTTATTCTTTCGCATTCGAAATTAAGTTTCTTCAATTCATCTTCAATTAGATCAAAACAACCCATATCAGTTGGAGATATAGATTTAATTCGAATTAATTTTTGAAGCAATTCAATCATTTTCGTGAAGTATTTTATTCAATTGGGATTTTGATTTATTTATTTTTGCAACAACTTTTCCAGATAATGAGTCACGCATATATAAAAGGTTTGATTTGCCTGAAAGCTCTATAGCTTTAACAATGTTTTCCTTATTATAGCCTTTATCAACTATATTCACTTTAGTACCTGAAGTTATATACAAACCAGCCTCAACTGTACAGTCATCACCCAGGGAAATTCCAATTCCAGAATTTGCACCTAAAAGACAATTTTTTCCAATAGAAATTTTTGTATTATTCCCTCCTGATAAAGTTCCCATTGTGCTTGAACCTCCACCAAGATCAGAATTATCTCCGATCACCACACCAGCAGATATTCTACCTTCGATCATAGCTTTGCCTAAAGTTCCAGCATTAAAATTAACAAAACCTTCATGCATTACTGTTGTACCTTCACTTAAATAGGCTCCAAGTCTTACTCTGCTTGCATCAGCAATCCTCACTTTTTTTGGTATAACATAATCTGTAAGACTCGGAAATTTATCTAGAGACCTTATGAAAAAATTATTCCCCTCTAATTTTGATTTGTTTAACTTTTCTTCTATCTCTTCAATTGAAATTGGGCCACTGTTAGTCCATGCAACATTTGGCAAACATTCAAATAATCCATCTAAATTGATAGTATTTGGTAAGACAAACTTATTTGATATCAAGTGTAATTTAAAATATGCATCTGATACTTTTTCAATTGGATTTTTTAGATCAACTTCAGACCAATCAAGTTTAATTAATTCTTGACTATCTGAAAGGACATCAATATTTTTGGTGTCAGTTTTTTTATCTGCAAATTCAATATTTGGAAAGTAGACATCAAGCATTTGACCAGATTTTGACTTATTAGCAACACCTTCTCCATAAATTTTCATTTTTTAGACCACTCTCATCAATTCTGAAATAATTTTTTTAACTTTGTAGTTTGGAACTAATTTTTTATTAAAATTCTCTACTTCAAAAGTATCTTCAACCCTTTCACCAAGTGTATTAATTCTTGCAGAATAGATTGAAACATTATTATCAAAAAATACTTTAGCAATATTAGTCAGTAAGCCAGAACTGTCAACAGTTTCAATAGTAATTAAATTTCTATCGCAGTCCTTATTAATGGATTCAGCAATCTTTACAATTTTTTCAAATTTTGAGTTATCTATTTTCTTTATGTTTAGCTTATTAATTTCTTCAATTTTATTGAAATTTGACTTAATTTTTGTAGTAAGTTCAATCAACTCAGATTTTTTTAATGCTCTATTATGTCTGGAGTATTTTGTTATAAATGTATTTGCAGCAAATTGATTATTTCTTGACGTAAAAATCTTTGCATCTATAACCTCAAGTCCATAATGCTCAAGTAACTTTAATAATTTTAAAAAGAGACCAGGAGAATCTTTTACTTTAACAAATATTTCAATAAGATTATCAAACTTTTTCTTACTTCCTACGATTAAATCGTCTCCTTTATTTTTTAAAATTAATTTTGATTGCCATAGAAGTTCTTTTGACGAATTTTTATTAAAGTAGCTATCATCAAAATTTTTAAAATAATTCTTAATAAAATTTTTACTTTCTTTATCATCAAAACTATTGATAACACTTTTTTTTCTATCCATTGATATTTGAGAAGATACTTTTATTGGTTCTTTTTTTAACTTAGATCTTGTAACTAAGTAAAGATCTCTTAATAGTTGATGTTTCCAACCATTCCAAATGGATGGATTTGTTGCTCTTATGTCATTTATTGTTAAAAGATACAAATAATCTAATTTTTCATTTTGTTCAACTATTTTTGAGAACTCTAAAACAGTATTTGGATCTGATATATCCATTTTTCGTGAAATTCGTGACATTACCAAATGTTTCTCCACTAGCCATGATATTAAATTTGCATCGGTATTAGACATTCCAATCCTTTTTGCAAATTTATAGCTTACTTTTGCTCCAATTTCTGAGTGATTTCCACCTTTTCCTTTTCCAAGATCATGAAATAAGCCTGCAACATAAAGAATTTCTATTTTTCTTAATTTATTAATCAGTTCATGTTCTAATTCAAATCCGATTTGTTTATTTAATTTCATTTGTCTCATGTTTCTTACAACTTTAAAAGTATGCTCATCAACTGTGTAAATATGAAATAAATCAAATTGCATTTGTCCAACGACATCTGAAAATTCAGGAATAAATTTTTGTAAAACTCCGAGAGACTTCATAGACTTGAGAATTGAAGATAAATTATATTTAGATCTCAAGATTTCCAAAAACTGTTCTGAGTAAACTAAATTTTTTCTGAATTCTTTATCAATAAGATTGATATTTTTTTTTATGAGTGTTTTTGTTTCAGTATTGATGCTATTAATTTTTTTACTTTTACCCATCTCTACAAATAATTTAAATATAAGATCTTTATTATTTCTAAGAACCACATTTTGTATACCAATTTTGTTTTGATATTTATAAATTCCTGATATTCTTTTAGGACGCATTTTAAATTGATATTTTTCGATATATTTTTCGTAAACAATTTCATTTATGTATGAAATTGAAGAAGCCATTTCATAAAATCTTTTCATCATTTTTTCAACAGAGCTTTTTGCAGTTCTTGTTCCAAGTTTTGCTTTTTTTGCTATTTCTACTTGTGCTTCAAAGTTTAATATATTCCTTTTTGTGAAAATGTTTGTTGCAAATCTTAGTGATTTTATAAAGTTATATGCATCAATAGCATTATTCCACTCTCCATATAGTATTTTTGATTTAGATATTTCATTTAATGAATCTAAACCAAAACAATGCTGAAGAATCCACAAAGCTGAATGAAAATCACGTAGAGTACCTGGAGACTCTTTTATATTTGGTTCTAAATTATATGCAGAAGAAAAAAACTCGAAATGTCTCTGTTGTTGTTCAAGATATTTAGCATTGAAGAAATCATTTTTAGACCACAATTTTGATAATGCGTTATTAATTTTTGTGTCCATTTCTTTGTTTGAGACAATTGAGCGCCTTGTCAAGTATGATGTAAACTCTTTAAGATCTTTTTTTGATATTTTTTTAATATCTGATAACGATCTAACTGAATGACCAACCTTATATCCTTGATCCCACAGGAACGAAATAAACACTTCAAGATTTTTATAGTTTTTTGGGACGTCTTTCTCAACTATTGATATATCAACATCAGAAATAGGAAAAATCTCTTTTCTCCCAAAACCGCCATTTGCATATATTGCAAAATTTTTGTCAAGGTTAAGATTTAAAAATTTGTTTTTTAGGTTTTTTTCAACTTCATTTGAATGTTTATTTAGAAATTTATTAATTTTTGAAGGTCTTAGATAAATCTCAGGAAAGTTTTTGAGAAACTCTTTATTAATGGTCGCAATATTATCTGTCATTAAAATTCATCATTTCTTTTAGTTAGAATTTCTGAGCCATTTTTTGTTACTGCGATAGTATGCTCCCATTGCGCAGAATTTCTTCCATCTTTTGTTTCAACTGTCCATCCATCCTTCAATACTTTACAAAATTTTGTTCCTTGATTGATCATTGGCTCAATTGTAAAGCACATACCTTCTTGTAATTTAATACCACTACCTGATTTTCCGTAATGAAGAACTTGAGGCTCCTCATGATAAGTTGTTCCAATACCATGACCACAATAGTCTTCAACAACGCTATAGTAATTTTTCTCGGCATGTTGTTGTATAGCATTTCCAACATCACCCAAATATGCGCCTGGTTTAACAACTTCTATACCTTTGTATAGACATTCTTGAGTAATCTTTACCAACCTTTCATTATGAGGTGCACACTTACCAACAAGAAACATTTTGGATGTATCACCATGCCAACCGTCTTTAATTACAGTAACATCTATATTTAAAATATCACCGTTTTTTAAAATTTTCTCATTGTCAGGAATTCCATGACATATAACATTATTAATACTTGAGCATATGGTCTTTTTATATCCTTTATAGCCAACATTTGCAGGAATTGCATTTTGAATATTTATAATATGTTCATAACATAATTCATCTAACTCTCCTGTTGTTGCACCTGGAACAACATGAGGTGTAATCATTTCTAGAACTTCGGCAGCAAGCCTTCCCGCAATTCTCATTTTGTCAATTTCTTCAAACGATTTAATTAATTTATCCATTTTTTTTCGTATATTTGTAGACATTAGGCAACTTAATCTATAAAGTACAATTTTAATGTCAGCATGTAATTTTAGCTCATTAAAATCAAAAAATTCTTTAAATAGTCAACCTAAAATTTTCTTTAAATTATACTTTTATTCGGTGTTTTTTAATGTCTTTTAATGCAATTCTAGCACTTGAAGATGGAAGTGTATTCTATGGTAAGGGTTTTGGGAAAGAGAAATTTGATGTTGGTGAATTAGTATTTAATACATCAATGACCGGCTACCAAGAAATTATTACTGATCCATCATACAAAAAACAAATTATTACATTTACACACCCTCATATTGGTAATACTGGAATCAACATTGAAGACAGTGAATCCTCTTCAATTCATGCCTCGGGCATAGTTGTAAAAAATTATTGCTCGAAACCTAGCAATTGGAGATCAAAATTTAACTTAGAGGAATTTTTAGTTAATAACGAAATTATTGGGATTTCTGATATTGATACAAGAGAAATCACATCATTGCTTAGAGAAAAAGGTGCGATGGGTTGTTGTATTGCATCCTTGTCATTGATTTCAGAAAAAGATGCAGTTTCAGCTGCAAAAAATTTTGCTGGCCTCGAGGGGATGGATTTAGCAAAGGTTGTTTCAACAGATTCTGATTATGATTGGAATAAGGGTGTTTGGCCGGAAAATAATTCATCAGAAAAATCATACTCAGTAGTAGCATATGATTATGGCATAAAGGAAAATATCTTAAGGCTTTTAACTGAGTATGTTGGAAAAGTAAAAGTAGTAAATGCTAAAACTACCTTTGAAGAGATAATTGAACTAAATCCTCAAGGTATATTTTTATCAAATGGTCCTGGAGATCCTGAACCATGCGATTATGCAATTGAAAATATTAGAAAGTTTTTATCACACAAAATTCCAGTTTTTGGAATTTGTCTTGGACATCAATTATTAGCTTTAGCAGGTGGTGCTAACACATACAAGATGAAGTTTGGTCATCATGGTGCTAACCATCCTGTTCAAGACACTCTTACAAAAGAAGTTTTTATCACAAGTCAGAATCATGGTTTTGCAGTAGATGAAAAAACATTGCCTAAAAATATTAATGCTACACATCTATCTCTTTTTGATCAGTCACTTCAAGGTATAGAATTTACAGATGTACCTGCGTTTAGCTTTCAAGGTCATCCCGAGGCAAGCCCCGGACCTCAAGAGATTCAAACTCTTTTTAAAAAATTTAGTTTAATGGTAAAAGAGTATGCCAAAACGTAAAGATATTTCTTCAATACTTATAATTGGCGCAGGCCCAATAATCATTGGACAAGCATGTGAATTTGATTACTCAGGTGCTCAAGCCTGCAAGGCATTAAAAGAAGAAGGATTTAGAGTAATTTTAGTTAATTCAAATCCTGCAACAATTATGACCGATCCATTAATGGCTGATGCTACGTACATCGAACCAATTCACTGGAAGTCTGTTGAAAAGATTATTGAAAAAGAAAAACCAGATGCAATTTTACCAACAATGGGAGGACAGACCGCATTAAACACAGCACTTACATTAGATAAAGAAGGAGTTTTAAAAAAACATGATGTTGTTTTAATTGGAGCAAATAGAACAGCAATTGATAAAGCAGAAGATCGGCAACTTTTTGACGAAACAATGAAAGCAATTAATCTTGAAACACCTGCATCAGGAATTGCTCATTCAATGCAAGATGCATTGAAAGTTCAAAAAAGAATCGGTTTTCCTTGTATTATTAGGCCATCCTTTACAATGGGAGGAACAGGTGGCGGAATTGCCTATAACATATCAGAGTTTAAATCGATTTGTGAAAAAGGTTTGGAGTTATCTCCTACTAATGAGCTCTTAATTGATGAATCTTTAATTGGTTGGAAAGAATTTGAGATGGAAGTTGTAAGAGATTGTGAGGATAACTGTATTATTGTTTGCTCAATAGAAAATCTAGACCCTATGGGCATCCACACTGGTGATTCAACAACCATTGCTCCTGCACAAACCTTAACTGATAAAGAATATCAATTAATGAGAAATGCATCTTTTAAAATTTTAAGAGAGATAGGAGTTGATACAGGAGGATCAAATGTTCAATTTGCAGTAAATCCTGAAGATGGAAAAATGGTTGTCATAGAAATGAACCCCAGAGTAAGCAGATCTTCAGCATTAGCTTCAAAAGCTACAGGTTTCCCAATTGCAAAGGTAGCTGCATTGCTTTCAGTTGGTTATACATTGGATGAACTTAAGAATGACATTACAGGCGGACTTACACCTGCATCTTTTGAACCTAGCATTGATTATATTGTTACAAAGTTACCAAAATTTGCTTTTGAAAAATTTCCTCAAGCAAGTCCAAAGTTAACAACTCAGATGAAATCAGTTGGAGAAGTAATGTCAATGGGATCAAACTTTCAAGAATCATTTCAAAAAGCGTTGTGCAGTATGGAAGAAGGCCTAAATGGACTTAATTCGTTATTTGAAAAATCCACATTTCCTCATGATGATGAAATCATAAGTGAATTAACAATTCCAGGACCTAAGAGAATATTTTACGTTGCAGATGCAATTCGAAAAGGCTGGAGCATAAAAAAAATTTATTCTCTAACAAAAATTGATTATTGGTTTCTTGATCAAATAAAAGAACTAATTGATATAGAAGAAAAACTTTATGATTCTAATATTGAAGAACTAGATAAAGATTATCTTCAAGAAATTAAAGAAAAAGGATTTTCAGATAGTAGAATTGCTGAGATTATTGGAGTGCCTGAAGAAGAATTAAGAAATCATAGAAAAAAACTCAATGTTTATCCAATTTATAGAAGAGTTGATACATGCGCAGCAGAATTTGAAACTTCTACATGCTATATGTATTCTTCATATGGAGGTAAATGTGAGAGTAATCCAACTACAAAGAAAAAAATATTAGTTATTGGCAGCGGTCCAAATAGAATTGGTCAAGGTATAGAATTTGATTATTGTTGTGTTCATGCCTCCTTAGCAATGCAAGAAGAGGGCTATGAATCAATCATGGTTAACTGTAATCCTGAAACTGTTTCTACAGATTATGATGTTTCTAACAGATTATATTTTGAACCGATTACTACAGAAAAAATATTAGACATTATCGATATTGAAAATCCAGAGGGAGTGATTATTCAATTCGGCGGTCAAACACCCCTCAAACTTGCAGATGTTTTATCAGATAAAGGTGTAAATATTTTGGGTACAAACGTAGATGCAATTGATAGGTCTGAGGATAGAGAAAGATTTCAGGAGTTGGTGAATAAGCTTAATTTGAAACAACCCACTAATGGAACTGCAAAAAATCAGAGGGAAGCTCTTAAAAAGGCTGAAAATATTGGTTTTCCTATTGTTGTAAGACCATCTTATGTATTGGGAGGAAGAGCAATGCAGCTTGTTAATAATATAAAAGAACTTGAAAAATATTTAAATGAAGCTGTTGAAGTGTCTAATAGCAAACCCATTCTGCTGGATAGCTATTTAACAGATGCCATAGAAGTTGACGTAGATTTAGTATCAGATGGAATAAATATTGAAATTGGTGGAATTTTACAACACATAGAGCAAGCTGGAATACATTCTGGAGACTCTGCATGTTCATTGCCTCCATACAGTCTCTCTAAAAAAATACAAAATAAAATGATAGAACAAGCAATTGACATTGCTAATGAACTAAAAGTTATAGGATTAATGAATATTCAGTTTGCTATTAAAAATGATGAAGTCTATATAATTGAAGTAAATCCACGTGCCTCAAGGACAGTTCCGTTCATTTCAAAAGCAATAGGAACTTCTTTGGCAAAAGTTGCTTCCAAGGCAATGATTGGTAAGTCACTTAAGGATCAACAATTTTCATCTGAGTTACCGAATGGCCTATCATTTGTCAAAGAGGCTGTTATGCCTTTTGATAAATTTCCACATGTTGATCCAATTTTAGGGCCAGAGATGAAATCAACAGGAGAGGTTATGGGTATTGGCCCAAATTTTGGAGAGGCTTATGCAAAAGCTCAAAAGGGAGCTAATAAATCACTGAGAAGATCGGGAGTAGTTTTTATTAGCGTAAAGTCTTCTGATAAAAAATACCTTGATGAATTTGTACCTGAAATAATAAATGCTGGATTTAAAATAGTCGCAACTCTAGGCACTGCAAATTATATAAATGGATTGGGGTATCAAGTTGAGACAGTAAATAAAGTATCAGAAGGAAGGCCTCATATTGTTGATAGTTTGTTAAATAATGAAATAGACCTAGTAATAAATACAACTGAGGGATCTCGTTCTATAAAAGATTCTGCATCAATAAGACAAAGTGCATTGAGAAATAAAATTTTTTGTACAACTACCATGTTTGGGGCTTTTGCAATAATTGATGCTCTCAAAAGTAAAGAAGAAAATTGGACTTTTGATACTCTTCAAGAAATAAATAAATAATCATATTGTTATAATGCTCTAATGAGCAGAATACCACTAACAAAAGAAGGTGAAATCTTAATAAAAGAAAAACTATCCAACTTAAAATTTGTAGAGAGACCACAAATCTCTAATGCCATTGCTGAAGCTAGAGCTCACGGAGACCTGAAAGAAAATGCTGAGTACCATGCTGCAAAGGAATTACAGGGACTTATTGAGGCAAAGATAAGTGAAATGGAAAATGCTCTAGCAAATGCTCAAGTCATAGATGTCAAAGATATCCCAGAAACTGGAAGAGTAGTATTTGGTGCTACTGTTACAGTTTATGATATTGATGAAGATCTAGAAATAAAATACAAAATTGTTGGTAATTTAGAGTCAGATCCAGAAACAGGAAAAATATCAATTGACACACCAATTGCTAAAGGTCTTGTTGGTAAATTTGTTGAAGATGAAATTACTATTAAAACACCATCTGGAAATTTGAATTACGAAATCTTAGATGTAAAACACATTTAGCTTTATGCAGTCTGATAATTGGGCTAAAAAGGCACGAAATCAAGGTTATCGCTCGAGAGCAGTCTTTAAGCTTAAAGAAATTCTCGAAAAAACTAAACTCATTAAAATAGAAAAAGTGTTGGATCTTGGATGCGCTCCAGGAGGATGGTCACAATTTATTATCAAAAAGTATCCCAAATCAAGAGTATTCGCCATGGATATTCTTGATATGGAACAGATTGAAGGAGTAAACTTCTTTCAAGAAAGTATAAATAACATTGAAAAAATTAAACAAATCTATAAATTTAAAGGCAGATTTGATCTTGTAATTTCAGATATAGCCCCAAACTTATCTGGAATAAGTGCAATTGATAACGAAAATATATTAGTTCTAAATAAATTGACTATCAATACAGGCTTCAATTTTTTAGATTATGGTGGATCATTTATAATGAAAACATTTCAAAACAGTAATTTAAAAAGTTTAAGAAAAGATATGGAATTATCATTCAAGATAGTTCAAACTTATAAACCTGCTGCATCAAAAAAACAATCAGGTGAAATTTACCTTTATGGAGTTAAGTAAAGTATGAATAGTTTTATGAGAAATTTAGTGGTTTGGGTGGTATTAGGTTCACTCATGATTTACGTCTTCAATAATATAGAAAACTCATCGTCAAGAGAGCAAATTAGCTACTCTCAATTTAAACAAGAAGTTTTATCAGACAGAGTTGCTAAAGTTGTGTACAAAGGTGACCAAATGACTATTATTGGAGATAGATTAGATGGTTCAAAATTTGAAACAACTCATCCAATTTTTAAAAGGGATGAGGCTGTTGAAAATGCAATAGAGCAAAATGGTATAATTGCTGAGTACGAAAAGATAGAACAACCATCATTATTCTCTCAATTACTTGTTGGAGCATTTCCAATAATTCTTCTTTTAGCAATATTTTTCTTTTTTATGCGTCAAATGCAAGGTGGTATTTCTGGAAAAGGTGGACCAATGTCATTTGGTAGAAGTAAGGCCAAACTAATGGAAGGCGGAAAAGTAAAAACGACATTTAAAGATGTTGCTGGTTGCGAAGAAGCTAAACAAGACGTTCAAGAGCTCGTAGATTTTCTAAGAGATCCAACAAAATTCCAGAAGCTTGGTGGCAAAATACCTAGAGGAGTTCTTATGGTTGGTCCTCCGGGAACAGGTAAGACTTTAATTGCTAGAGCAGTTGCAGGAGAAGCGAAAGTGCCTTTCTTCACGATTTCTGGATCAGATTTTGTTGAAATGTTTGTTGGTGTTGGAGCATCTAGAGTAAGAGATATGTTCGAGCAAGCAAAAAAACAATCTCCTTGCATTGTTTTCATTGATGAAATTGATGCAGTTGGTAGACACAGGGGAGCCGGTCTTGGCGGTGGACATGACGAAAGAGAACAAACACTTAATCAATTACTTGTTGAAATGGATGGCTTCGAAGGAAATGATGGAGTTATTGTTATTGCTGCAACAAATAGGCCTGATGTACTTGACCCTGCACTTTTAAGACCTGGGAGATTTGATAGACAGGTTGTGGTAGATTTACCAGATATCAGGGGTAGAGAAGCAATCTTAAAAGTTCATATGAGGAAAGTACCCCTTGCCTCAGATGTAGATCCTTTAGTTATAGCAAGAGGTACACCTGGATTTTCAGGAGCAGACTTAGCTAATCTTATCAACGAGGCTGCTTTATTTGCAGCAAGATACTCAGATAAAAAGATTGATCAGTCACACCTTGATTTAGCTAAGGACAAAATAATGATGGGTGCTGAGAGAAAATCAATGATACTCAGTGAAGAACAAAAAAGAATTACTGCATATCATGAAGCGGGACATGCAATTGTCGGAAGGCTGTGTCCAACCCATGATCCTGTTTATAAAGTAACTATTATTCCAAGAGGGCGAGCTTTAGGCGTAACGATGTTTTTGCCTGAAGAAGATACGTATATGCAAAGTAAAGAATATCTACTTGGAAGAATTGCTACCTTATTTGGCGGAAGAATTGCTGAAAGCATTATTAATGGTAATCAGGGTATTACTACCGGTGCTTCAAATGATATTGAGGTTGCTACAGGCATTGCAACAAATATGGTTACCAAATGGGGTTTCTCTGATGCACTGGGCACTATTAAATATGGAGAAGATGAGGGTAGTCCATTTTTAGGAAGATCCGTTTCTAATCCTGCTCCAGTAAGGAGTGACCAGACTTCAAAATTAATTGATTCAGAAGTAAAAGCCATTATTGATTCATGCTATAAAAAAGCTGAGAAGTTGTTAAAAGAAAACTTAGATAAACTTAATGTTATGGCAGACGCACTTCTAAAATATGAAACAATTGATGCTCCTCAAATTGATGACATTATGGCAGGAGCAGTCCCCAGAGAGCCAAAAGGTTGGTCTGATGATGACCAATCTAAAGGCAAACCATCTAAAAAAACTTCAATAAAAGGTGCTGCTGAAGAGTTATAATTCTTTGTAATGGATTTAAAATTTGGTACCGACGGTATAAGGGGACCTGTCGAAAGCAAAATAACACCCGAGGCATGTCTCAAAATTGGGCATGCAACCGGTTTGGTTATGAAGGAACTTGGGTGGAATACAGTTGTCATTGGCAAAGACACAAGAATATCTGGTTATATGCTTGAGTCTGCTCTTCAAGCAGGCTTCATTGCAGCTGGTGTGAATGTAAATTTACTTGGACCACTTCCTACCCCAGGAGTCGCATATTTAACTAAAACCCTAAGAAATAAATTTGGCTTAGTAATAAGCGCATCCCATAATGACTTTCTTGATAATGGAATTAAAATATTTAACGAGAGCGGTGAGAAAATATCACGAGAGATTGAAAAAAGAATTGAAAATTATTTATCATCTAAATTAATTCCAGTAGAGACATCCCAAATAGGCAAGGCCTATAGGTTTGATGAGTCCGGGCCTAGATATATAGAATTTTGCAAATCAACTGTTCCATCAGATATTTCTTTTTCCTCTCTTAGAATTGTTATCGATTGTGCAAATGGCGCATGTTACAAGGTCAGTCCAAAAATATTTGAAGAGCTAGGAGCAGAAGTAATTACCATAGGTAACTCGCCAGACGGTTACAATATAAATCAAGAATGTGGTTCAACTCACCCAGAAATTATTAAAGAAGCAGTTATAAAACATAGAGCAGATTTTGGAATTTCATTAGATGGTGACGGAGACAGAGTAATTCTTGTTGACGAAAGGGGTACTGTTTTAGATGGCGATGACCTTCTTTATATATTAGCATTTTCAAATCCAAATAGAGTTGGACCATGGTCGGGCGTAGTTGGTACTCTTATGAGTAACCTTGGTCTAGAAGAAGGAATTAATAGACTTGGATACAAATTTATAAGGGCTGATGTAGGTGACAAATATGTTAGCAAAATGTTATCTAAAAAAGGTTGGTTACTTGGTGGAGAGACATCTGGACACATAATATGTAAAGATCTTGTAAGTACAGGAGATGGAACTATTGCAGCTTTAAAAGTAATCTCTTCATTATTAATGTTAGATATGAAACCTAGTGAAGTCTTAGTGAATTATAATAAAGTACCTCAAATCAACTTGGCTGTATCTGTCAAAAATAAAGATATCATCAATGATAATGAACTCAACTCATTATTGGCAGAAATTGAGTCTGATTTAACAGTTGGCAGAGTTCTTGTTAGGCCTTCTGGAACTGAACTAAAAATAAGAATTATGGTAGAAGCAACTGAAGAAAAAGTTGCTAACAAATTCGCTAAAGATATAAAAAAAATTATTGAGTCAAAAGTATAGATGATTATTGCAAATTGGAAATGTAACGGAAGCAAGTCCATGATAAATCAATGGTGGAAAGAATTCTCAAAAACCTATAATGAAACACATAATACATTTGTTGGCATTGCACCACCTTCAATATATATTCAATATCTTGAGAGTTTCACATCAAAAGCATTAACAGATATAAAAATTGGATCTCAAGATATTGATATTTCATCTGGAGCAAGAACAGGAGGAATATCTGCAGAAATGATTATGGATTTTCAATGTACATTTTCAATAATAGGTCATTCTGAGAGAAGACAACTTTTCAGTGAAAACAATGATGATATTAGACAAAAAATTTTAAATATAATTAATAAAAAAATTACAGTTCTATGTATAGGCGAAACTGAAGATGAGAATAACAATAATTTAACCAAAGATGTTATAGAAAGTCAGCTTGAAGTAATACGAGATATGAACTTTAATGATTCATTAGTTGTTGCTTATGAACCTGTATGGTCAATTGGCAGCGGAAATACAGCACAACCTGGTAAAATTAATGAAATTCATAATTTTATAAAAGATGTTGTACAATCCACTTCTATTAATTCTGCTATTCCAATAGTTATATATGGAGGAAGTGTAAACGAGGATAATGCAGAAAGCTTTTTTAGTGAAGAGTTTATAGATGGTGCTTTAATTGGAGGTGCCTCTTTAAATGGAAAACAATTTGCTAATATTATTAATATATATAATGGAATAAATTCATAATGATTACTTTTTTAACAGTAGCATGTGTTCTTCTTGCAATAACTATAGTTGTTGTAGTTCTTCTTCAGCAAGGAAAAGGGTCCGATCTTGGATCAGCATTTGGAGGTGGATCTTCAAATTCTATGTTTGGTGCCTTAGGACCCTCTGGTTTTCTAGGAAGACTTACATACGTTATTGTCTCAGTCTGGTTAATTTTGTCATTTCTCTTAGCCTACTTATTAAAAAATGAAAATACAGAAGTAATTTTTGAAACTCCACTAATAGAAGAGGCTATTAAAGAGGGTTTATCTGACGAAATACCTATTGAGTAAGATATTGGTGCCGAAAGCGGGACTCGAACCCGCACGAGTTTTCACTCACTAGCCCCTCAAGCTAGCGTGTCTACCAATTCCACCACTTCGGCAAAAAGAACGAGATTATAACAATATTATTAATGTTCTAATACAAAATATACTTGACCATTTTGTGTTACTCTCATAAACTTCATGTTCGCTGCGTTGCGGGGTGGAGCAGTTTGGTAGCTCGTCGGGCTCATAACCCGAAGGTCGTTGGTTCAAATCCAGCCCCCGCTACCACGTTTAAATAAATTTTGTGGGGCAAGTGCCCTTTTTTTGTATAAAAAATATGAATATAGATGATTACAAAAATATTATTAAACCAGTTGTTGACAGGAACAACTGTTATTTATGGGGCATTGAAATTCTAAGGGGCAAGAAAAAAAATACATTAAGAGTTTACATTGACTCAAAAAATAGTGCTGATATTAATGATTGTGAAGTTATTTCAAAAGATCTTTCGTATGAACCTGAGATCGATATTAATTTAGGTGATGATTATGTATTAGAAGTATCGACACCTGGCATAGACAGAAAATTTTTTGAACTAAGTCAATTACTTGATTATATTGGTGAAGAAATTGAGATAAAAACCAAATCTAAATATGAAGGAAAGAGAAGATTTTTAGGTAAATTAATTAAATGCGATGAATCTAATATTTTTATAAATGAAATAAGAGGCTTAGATGAAGTTAAATTTAAATTTTCAGATATCGATTTATGCAAATTGAAACCAGATTATAATAATCTAATGAGGGTGAATATATATGGAAAGTAATGAAATATTAGCTGTAGTCGATTCAGTTTCAACAGAAAAAGGTATTGAAAAAGATATTATCTTTAATGCAGTAGAAATAGCAATTGCTTCAGCATCACAAAGACATTTTCATGAAGATGCAGATCTTTATGTAACAATTAACAGAGACACAGGTGAATATTCAACATTTAGAAATTGGATTGTTTTTGATGAGTCTAATGAGGAGTTTCATCATGAAACTCACATATCTAAAACTGACTCTAATTTAGAACTTGGAGAAATATTTTCTAAGCAAGAGGAAAATGTAGTATTTGGCAGAATAGAAACTCAAGCTGCAAGACAAGTAATGCTTCAAAAAGTACGAGAAGCTGAAAGAGAAAAGGTAGTTGGCCAATTTAAATCTAAGAATAACAAGTTAGTAAGTGGCTCTGTAAAAAGAGTTACAAGAGACAATATTATTGTTGATATAACTCATGAGGCAGAAGCATTATTACCAAGAGATAAGTTAATGCCAGGCGAAATCTACAAAATTAATGATAGGATCAGAGCTGTTCTTCAAATTGTTGAGATTGAAGGAAGGGGGCCTCAACTAATGCTAAATCGTTCTTGCCCTGAAATGGTGACAGAATTATTTAATATTGAAGTTCCTGAAATAAACGAAGATATTATTGAAATAAGAGGTATTGCGAGGGATGCTGGTTCAAGATCTAAAATAGCAGTAAAAACAAATGATGGTCGAATAGATCCTGTTGGAGCCTGTGTTGGAATGAGAGGCTCAAGAGTGCAAGCAGTATCATCTGAATTAGGCAATGAAAGAATTGATATTATTATCTATGATGATAATCCTGCACAACTTGTAATAAATGCCCTAGCTCCTGCAAAAGTTGAATCAATTGTTATGGATGAAGATTCAAGATCAATGGAAATTGCCGTTAATGAAGATAATCTTGCTTTAGCTATTGGGTCTAGAGGTCAAAATATTAGACTTGCCTCAAGATTAGTAGGATGGGATTTAAATATAATCAGTAACGAGGAAGCGGAGGCAAAAGTAAAAGTAGATGAAACAGAGTTTCTGGCAAAAATTATAGATTCTCTTTCTGTCAAAGATGAGATTGCTGAAAAATTAATTAATTCAGGATTTTCGTCCTTTGACGATATAGCATATGCAGATGATGACATTTTGAGAGCATTCATTGATTCTGATGAGGAGATTTCACGAATTAAGTCACTATCTGAAGATGCTGCACTATTAGAGGCCATGGTTGTAGTCACTGAAGAAGAGGATAATATTGAATCATTATCTGACTTGAAATTAGATGAAGAAAATATTCAAAAATTATCAAATAAAGGTATTAAAAATAAAGATGATCTTGCAGAACTATCAATTGATGAGCTTCAAGATATTATTGAGATATCCAAAGATCAAGCCTCAGAAATGATAATGAAAGCAAGAGAACATTGGTTCAGCAACTAGTAATAGGTATAATATTTTGTCAGTCACAGTAAAAGATTTCGCAAAAACACTCAAGATTACTGATAAAGCTCTTCTTGATAGAATGCAAAAAGCTGGTCTAAAACATTCAAGTAGCTCTGATGAAATAACTCCATCTGACAAGCAAGCACTTTTGAAGTCATTAAAAGGTGTCCAGTCACCATCTTCCTCAAAGTCAGTCACTTCAGAATCTGGTGTTAAAGTTACATCAAAGGGTAAAGTGGTTTCTTCAACGTCCTCAAAAAAAAGTTATTCAGATAATATTGAGGCAAAAAGAGCTGCAGCATCTGAACAACTCAAAGAACAACAAATAAAAAGAAAAGAGCAATTAAAAGAGGCTGTTAAACAAAAACAAGACCAAAAAAATAAAAAAATAATCAAATCAAAAGATCTATCAAATCAAGAAAAAATTAATGTGAAAGATCAACTATCTTCTGCAGTAAATGCTTTTAAAAGAAATGAAAAATTAATTCTTGACGATAAACACCAGTTTGAAATACCCACTGAATTTATAAAGAAGGATATTGAGGTACCTGAGACAATTCAAGTGGGAGAACTTGCTAAACTAATGGCAGTAAAGGGAGGAGTGGTTGTCAAAAATCTTATGAGTTTAGGCGTAGTTGCAACTATAAACGATGTCATTGATCAAGAAACAGCAATTTTAGTCATTGAGGAAATTGGACATAATGGTATTGCACTCGAAAATGATAACTTAGAAGAAGATTTTGCTAATCTGATAAATTATGATGACCAACCTAAAACAAGACCTGCTGTTATAACAGTTATGGGTCACGTTGATCATGGCAAAACCACACTTCTTGATTTCATAAGAAAAACTAAAGTTGTTGATTGTGAAGCTGGAGGTATAACACAACATATTGGAGCATATGAAGTAGACACACTAAAAGGAAAGTTAACTTTTATTGATACACCTGGTCATGCCGCATTTTCATCAATGAGAGCTAGAGGTGCAAATACAACTGATATTGTAGTATTGGTTGTTGCTGCAAATGACGGCATTAAGCCACAAACAGAAGAAGCAATCAATCATGCAAAAGCAGCCAATGTCTCAATAGTTGTTGCAATAAATAAAGTTGATTTAGATGGCGCAGATATCGATAAAGTTAAAAGTGATCTTGCAGCAAAAGAATTAACACCAGAAGATTGGGGTGGAAACATTCAAATGATCCCAATATCAGCACTCAAAGGAGATGGCGTAGATGACCTTCTTGAAAGAATTGCTCTTGAAGCAGAAATACTTGAATTAAAAGCTCACTATGATGGAGCAGCACAAGGTGTGGTTATCGAATCTGAGCTAGATAAATTTAGAGGGTCTGTAGCAACACTATTAATTCAAAATGGCACACTAAAAGTTGGAGATTTAGTAGTTTCTGGAAATTCAATGGGAAAGATCAAAAGTATTGTTAATAGTGATGGAAGTAAAATAAAATCAGCATTTCCATCTGCTGCAGTTGAAGTGCTTGGTTTAAATCTTGTCCCCAATGCAGGCGATCAATTTCAAGTTGTTACTAATGAAAAACAGGCAAGAGAAATTGCAGAATATAGATCGGTTAAAGAAAAGGAGAAGAAACTTCTAAAGCAGAAAGATGAAACAGCGGGCGATTTATTTGAAACTCTTGGACAAGGTGCAAAAAAAATATTGAATGTCATTGTTAAAACTGATGTTGGTGGAACTTGTGAAGCAATAAATGCAGCGTTGCTTGAATTAGGAACTGAAAAAGCAAAAGTAAAAATTGTTTCTAGTGGTGTTGGAGGAATCAGTGAGTCGGATGCAAATCTTGCTGTTGCAGTTGACTCTATTATTATTGGATTTAATGTTAGAGCAGATAACACTGCAAAGAAAATCATAGAATCTGAAGGAGTTCCTTTGAGTTACCATAGCATTATTTATGAGCTTTTAGACGATGTAAAAGCTCGAATGAGTGGTATGTTAGACCCCATAATAAAAGAAATCATTATAGGAACTGCAGAAGTTTTGGAAGTGTTCAATTCTCCAAAGTTTGGGCAAGTTGCAGGTTGTGATGTCATTGAAGGTAATGTCCTGCGAAATAAACCTGTAAGAGTTTTAAGAGACGATATCGTTATATTCCAGGGAGAACTTGATTCTTTGCGACGATTTAAAGAAGACGTAAGTGAGGTAAAGAATGGTAACGAGTGTGGAATGGGAATTAAAAACTATAAAGATATTAAGCCTGGTGACAAAATAGAAGTTTTTGATAGAAAGGAAGAATTACAGACAATATAGATACATATGTCATCAAATAGACCTGAGAAAATTGCAGATTTACTCAAAAAGGAAGTTTCATTAATCCTTAGTCATGAGGTGAAGGATCCAAGATTACAAAACATGAATATTACTGCTGTAAAGGTTACTGATGATATTGGCATTGCATATGTTTACTATACAATTATTGGAAAATCTATAAAGAAGAAAGAAAGTAAAGTTGAAAATAATGTCTTAATAAAGCTTTCTGGGATGCTCAGATCCAAGATATCGAAATTAATTGAAATACGAAGAGTACCAAAGATTATTTTTAAATTTGATGAGAGTATTGAGTATAGTGAAAATATAGAGAAGCTTCTAAAAAATATCAAATAAAATGAATGGCTTTTTGCTCATAAATAAAGAAAAAGGTTTATCATCAAACGAGGTCGTTCAGAAAATTAAAAAAGATTTTTCACTTAAAAAAGTTGGACACTTAGGCACTCTAGATCCTGAAGCATATGGCTTGTTAATCATTGCAATAAATAGAGCAACTAAATTTTCGAGTTATTTTTTAGATGCAGATAAATCATATTTCGTTGAAATTAAACTTGGTGTTACGACAGATACTGATGACGCAACTGGTAAAGTAACAAAAAAATGTGATGTAAATTGTAAAGAGGTTGATGTAAAAAATGAGATAAAAAACTTTTTAGGTGAGTCTTTACAAATACCACCTTTTTTTTCTGCATTAAAGCATAAAGGTAAGCCTCTTTACAAGTACGCTCGAAAAGGAGAGTTTGTTAAAAAAGATCCGAGAAAAATAGTAATAAAAAAAATTAGTAATATTACATATAAAGATAGTAAATGTGCCTTTGAGCTAAGTTGTTCAAAAGGAACATATATCAGGTCAATTGCAAGAGATTTGGGAAAAAATCTTGGTTGTGGTGGCCATATGTATTCTTTAAAAAGGATTAGCCAACATAATTTTAATATTAAAAATGCTCTAACTATCAATAAAATTTCTATGAGTCAGCTAATAAAAATAGATGATGCTTTAAAAAACTTTAACAAAATAAATCTTAATAACTGTGACACCAAAAAATTTATTAATGGTGTTAAGGTAGTCAATGAGGAATCAAAAAAATTAGGGCGAAGTAGTTTAAATAGAATTTATAATGATCAGGGCACATTTCTTGGTATAGGAGAAACGAAAATGGGTTATCTTAAGCATAAACAACTTGTTTAATATCTTAATAAGTTATAATATTCGCTCGCTTACTTTGGTAATGTGAGGTTTGCATAATTCATACATAACATTACAAGGATATATAATGTCGCTATTAACTGAAGAAAAAGCTAGTATAGTTAAAAAATTTAAAAGAAACGAGGGTGATACTGGATCACCAGAAGTGCAAATTGCGCTTTTAACAGAAAATATTAATAAACTTCAAAGGCATTTTAAAAATCATAATAAAGACCATCATTCCAGAACTGGTTTAATCAGGATGGTAAATCTTAGAAGGAAACTATTAGCATATCTGAAGAGAAAAGATTCCGATAGTTACTCAGAGTTAGTAAAAAAACTCAACCTCAGAGGCTAGTATCAATAATAACAAAAAGGAAAATCGTGGAAAATAATAAATTAGAATCTACAAATGTAGAATTTCAGTATGGAAATCAAACAGTAAAACTAGAAACAAATAAAGTTGCAAGACAGGCAACTTCGGCAGTAATGGTAACAGTTGGAGACTTGGTAGTTCTTACAACTGTTGTCGCCAAAAAAGAATCTGATCCAACCAAGGATTTTTTTCCATTAGCAGTTTTTTATCAAGAAAAATTTTATGCAACTGGGAGAATTCCAGGAGGTTTTTTTAAAAGAGAAGCAAGACCAACAGAAAGAGAAACCCTTACATCAAGACTAATTGACAGACCAATCAGACCAATGTTCCCAGATTATTTTACAAATGAAGTACAGATTTTTTGTACAGTTATGTCATCTGACAAAAAACAAAATCCTGATATTGCTGCAATGATTGGTGCTTCGGCAGCTCTCACAATTTCAGGAGTTCCTTTTGGTGGGCCTATGGGTGCGGCGCGTGTTGGGTTTATAGATGGCGAGTATGTTTTAAATCCTAATTTTGAGCAATTAGAAAACTCATATCTAGACATGGTTGTTGCTGGGACAGATGAAGCGGTGCTAATGGTTGAATCAGAAGCAAAAGAACTAAATGAAGATTTAATGTTAGGTGCAGTTCTCTTTGGACATCAAGAAATGAAAGCGGTCATTAATGCGTGCAATGAATTGAAAGAAAAAACTGGTAATCAAATATGGGATCTTGAAATATCTGTTGATGAAAATACATATTATCAACAGATAGAGTCGGACTATAAAACACAAATTGACGAAGCTTTTAAAATATCTAATAAATCTAATCGAAATGAAGCGTTGAAAGTTATCAGAAATAACATTCAAGAAAAATACAATGAACTTGATGAGACAGAAATGGCTAAATTAATGGGAGATTTTAAGAAATTAGAAAAAGACATTGTCAGAAATAATATTTTAAATAATTTACCTAGAATTGATGGTAGAGATCTTGATACTGTAAGACCAATTTTTGTTGAAACCAATGTTTTACCAGCAGCTCATGGTTCTGCACTTTTTACAAGGGGAGAAACACAAGCAATTGTAGTGGCAACTCTGGGATCCTCTAGGGATGCTCAAAGAATTGAATCAATTGAAGGTGAAGATAGTGATAATTTTATGCTGCATTATAATTTTCCTGCATATAGTGTTGGTGAAATTGGAATGCCAATGGGTCCTAAAAGACGTGAAATCGGACACGGCAACTTAGCTAAAAGAGCTATCAAAGCAGTTTTACCCGATGTAGATGATTTTGGTTATACAATGCGTGTTGTATCTGAAATAACTGAATCAAATGGTTCAAGTTCAATGGCTTCAGTTTGTGGCACTTCTTTATCATTAATGGACGCAGGCGTACCACTTTCCAGTCCTGTCGCAGGTATCGCTATGGGGCTGATTAAAGAAGGAGATGATTTTGCAGTTTTAACAGATATATTAGGTGATGAAGATCATCTCGGTGATATGGATTTTAAAGTTGCGGGAACGGAAACTGGAATAACAGCTTTACAAATGGACATAAAAATTTCTGGTATTAACGAATCTATAATGGAAACAGCATTAGTAAAGGCAAAAGTAGCTAGAGACCACATTTTAAAAATAATGAACGAAACTATATCAAAACCAAAAGAGTTATCTGAGAATGCACCAGCAATGAAATCATTTATGGTGGATAAAGATAAAATTAAGGAAATTATAGGAAAAGGTGGTGCTGTAATTAAATCCATGCAAGAAAAAACAGGTGCAACAGTTGATATTAACGATGATGGAGTTGTTTCTGTATTTGGTCAGAATCAATCCTCAATGCAGGATTGTCTTGAAATTATAGAAGGAATTTTAGAAGAACCAGAATTAAACAAAGTATATAAGGGTAAAGTCGTTAAGATTGTTGAGTTTGGAGCTTTTGTAAATATATTGCCTGGCAAAGACGGCCTCCTGCACATATCTGAGATATCACATGATAGAACAGAAAATGTACAAGATGTTTTAGAAGAAGGACAAGAGGTTGATGTGAAATTAATTGGTTTTGACAGAGGAAAAATGAAGCTATCGATCAAGGCATTGACTTCAAAAGATAAAGATTCTGAATAACCTTTACATATTATATATATTTTCATATGTCAAATATTGTGTCTAAATTATATTCACACAATTTGATAAGCAAATTATTTTGTGTTTCTATTACCCCTGCGTACATAAATAAACCTAATAGGGGGGAGTAATTATGAAAGCAATTGATACACTTAAAGGCATAGTATCTGATCTGACATCACTTTTAATTGGTGTTGTTGGTTTGGGTGTTGTTGCTGGTATTGTATTTGGCGGCAATGTAGCATTTTTCAATGATGTTCTTGATGGACTTCTTGGAGTTGTTTCAGTGCTTGGCGAAAATGGACTAGTAGGGCTTTTAGTAGCTGCTATTCTAATTGGTTTGCTTAATAAGTAAGCATATAATAAGAAGGGTCTTCGTGACCCTTCTTACTTAATAAAATGAAATATAAAACAATTTTAAATTCAACACAAGATTTTTTTAAAAGGGTTACAGACGTCTTAGTACCTATCGTTTCTGTTGCATTGTTGCTTGGTATTATATTTGGCCCTGATGCTCCATTTGTAGGTGGCGTGTACAAAAATATTTCAGACCTTTTAAATCTTATTGGACCGGATGGCATTCTGGGACTAGTTGCAATAATAATTATTCTTGCATATCTAAAAAAATAAAAATCTGGTGGCTATGGGTGGAATTGAACCACCGACCCCAGCGTTATGAGTGCTGTGCTCTAACCATCTGAGCTACATAGCCAATCGTTGAATGATAATATCAAAAACTTAAGAGTCAATTATTTCTATACATTAAATTTGAAATGAATTATGTCCCCATCTTTAACAACATAATCCTTTCCTTCTAATCTGAGCTTTCCTTTTTCTTTTGCACCAGCCTCTCCTGCAAACATAACAAAATCATCATAATCAATAATTTCAGCTTTTATGAAACCTCTTTCAAAGTCGGTATGTATAACACCTGCAGCATTTGGAGCTAGATCACCTTTTTTTATTGTCCAGGCTCTAATTTCATTTGAACCAGCAGTAAAAAACGTTTGAAGACCAAGCATTTTGTATCCTTCAAATATAATTTTGTTAAGAACAGGTTCATCCATTTCCATTAGCTCTAAATATTCTTTTCTTTCATTTTCATTAAGTTCAGATATTTCTTGTTCAATTTTTATAGAGGCAGGGATAACAAATGATCCAAATCTTTTTGCTATTTCTTTAAGTTTTTCAAGCTCGTCTGAAGATTTATTTATATCTGAAACATTACCGATATAGAAAGTGGGCTTTGATGAAAGTAATTGAAACTGTGTAATTATTTTTTGTTGTTCCAGATCAAATTTTTTAACATCAATAAGTTTTTCTTGCTCTAAATCCTCTTTTAAGGCCTTTAGAAGATCATATTGAAATTTATTATCTTTGTCGTTAGTCTTTAGTAACTTTTCACATTTTAAAATTCTTTTGTTTATGCTTTCTAAGTCTGACAAAATTAATTCAAGATTAATTATTTCAACATCTCTTACAGCGTCAACAGAACCATTCACGTGAGTGATGTTCTCATCATTAAAACACCTTACAACGTGAGCAAGAGCACTCATTTCTCTTATATTTGATAAAAATGAATTTCCCAAACCTTCACCATTAGAGGCTCCTTTAACAAGACCAGCAATATCAACTAAATCTAAAGTTGCAGGAACAATTTTTTTTGATTTAACTATGTTATTGATTTTATCTAGACGTTTATCATGTAAAGGAACTTTTCCTACATTAGGATCAATTGTACAAAATGGAAAATTCTCAGCAGGTATTTTTGATTTTGTTAATGCATTAAACAAAGTAGATTTACCTACATTCGGAAGACCGATTATTCCACATTTAAAACCCATAATTTACTTTGTATGAAGTGATTTTTGAGCTGATTTAAATTTATTGTTTAATATTAATTCAAATATGTTTTCTAATTTTACAAAAGAATCTTTAATTATCTTTTTTTCATTTGATGAAAATTTAGTTAACACCCAATTCGTAACTTCACTTTTTGATCCAGGATGTCCTATTCCAATTCTTAGTCTTTTAAAATTATAATCACCAAGCTTAGTCATTATGTCTCTCAATCCGTTATGGCCTCCGTGACCTCCATCCTCCTTTAATCTTAAATCACCTATATCAAGATCAAGATCATCGTGCATTATAAAAATATCAGTAACCTTTAAATTAGTTTTTTTGAGAATTTTTATAACAGTTTTACCAGAATTATTTACATAATTATTTGGTACTACCCATAAAATATTACCATTATGTGATTCTGCAACATCAGCCTCAAACTTTGATTTATTTTTAAATTCTTCGACAAAACTCTTTGATAAATTTAGTAACCAATCTTTTCCGATATTATGTCTAGTATTATTATATTTTGAGCCTGGATTACCAAGCCCTATGATACAAAGCTTGTACACAGAATTATGACTCTTCAGTTTCTTTATCGTCAGATGGTTCTGAAGGTGCATCATTTCCAGATGCATCATTCTCTTCACTAACATCTTCAGAAACTTCTTCTCCTTCAAGAGCCTCATCAATGATGGGTTCTTCCTCCACAGCTTTTGGTGCATTTACCGATACAACCATCTGATCAGTTTCATCACTGAGACCAGGTATTTCAGAACCCTCTGGTAAAGATATTTCAGTAAGTCTTAAAGAATCTCCAAGATGAAGATTAGCTATGTCAATATCTATAGATTCAGGAATATTTCCTGCAAGACACATAATCTCAATTTCTCTTATAGCTTTTGCAACGACCCCACCATCTTCTTTAATACCAACGCATTCCTCTTCATTTAAAAAGTTAACAGGTATTATGACTTTTAGTTTAGTTTTGCTAGAAACACGTTGAAAATCTGCATGAAGAAATTTACCTTTTGCAGGATCTTTTTGTAATTCTTTTAATACAACCTTTTCTTCACAACCCTCAGTTTTTATTAGTAAAACCTGTGTATAAAAGAGCTCATTTTGAGCAGCTTTTGTAAGTTCATTCAATCGTAATTTTAGGTTAAGAGTTTCTTTTTCATCACCATAAACAATTGCAGGAATCATTCCGTCAACTTTTCTTATAACGCGTGCCTTATTAGAGCCTGTTCTTTCTCTTAAATCTGCATTTAAAATAATTTGATCTGTCATAATTTTCCTTATAAAAACATTTCGCTAAGCGATTCTTCGTTACTTAAGCGCGTTATACATTCTGCAATAGTATTTGCTATAGAAATGACGCGTATTTTACTGCATTTTTGAGCTTCTTTGGATAATGGTATGGAATTTGTCACAACTAGCTCGTCCAATTCTGATTCATTTATTCTATTAATTGCAGGTCCGGAAAGTACAGGATGTGTTATGTAGGCTTTAACTGCTTTAGCTCCTTTCTTTTTAAGAGCATTAGCTGCGTTACACAATGTACCAGCAGTATCAATAATATCATCTGGAACAATACATACCTTATCTTCAATTTCACCGATTATATTCATAACTTCTGATTGATTAGCAGCTGCTCTTCTTTTATCAATGATTGCTAAATCGGTATCATCTAAAAGTTTTGCAATAGCTCTAGATCTAACAACTCCTCCAACATCAGGGGATACAACAATGACTTCTTTTCTTTCATTTGTATCTTTGATGTCATTAACCATAAGCTTAGTTGCATATACGTTATCTGCAGGCATATCAAAGAAACCTTGAATTGTCTCAGAGTGAAGATCAATTGTAAGAACCCTATCAATTCCAACAGATGCAAACATATCAGCAACAACTTTTGCACTTATAGGTACTCTTGCAGACCTAACTCTTCTATCTTGTCTTGCATATCCATAATAGGGCACAACAGCAGTAATTCTGGAAGCTGAGGATCTTTTTAAAGCATCAGCCAATAACATAATTTCCATTACATTTTTATTTGTAGGAGAACATGTAGATTGAATTATAAAAGTGTCATGACCTCTAACATTTTCTTCAATTTCAACTCTTAATTCTCCATCAGAAAAATATCCTACATCAGCATCAGAAATTTTAATTCCTAAGATCTGAGAAACCTCGCTCGCTAGTTCAGGATTAGCAGTACCAGTAAATATATCTAAGCCTTTATTTTTAGTATTCATATATCCTCTTTAATATATTATAAAAAATGGCTGGGGTGGTAGGATTCGAACCTACGCATGACGGGATCAAAACCCGTTGCCTTACCGCTTGGCTACACCCCAAAGCTATCTGATGTAACATATCGGCGAATATTGTAATGGTTTACAGAAAAAGAGTCTCCAATTAGATGGTATTTTTTTTAAAATTTTATTCAATTCTTTTTTTTCATCGTATGTTACATAAATACAAGATCCAGTTCCAGTTAAATTTAAATCAAATTCTTTATTATTATCATTATAAAAATTTTTAATAATATTATTTTTCCTTAGAAAAATATCCCAAAAATCATTTTGTGAAGATCTGTTTTTAAAATTATCGTTTTCTCTATATAAATCAAGTTCATCAAACATTTTTTTTGTTGAATTGTGTATATTTGGCTTAATAAGCAGTATTTTATCTTTAATTGAATCAGTGTCTTTCAATTTCTCTCCAATTCCTTTTGCCGATGAATTTTTACCATAGATAAAAAAAGGGACATCAGCTCCTATTTCTTTTCCAATACTAATTAACTCTGCAATACCAAGATTTAATTTCCATAGATTATTAAGTGCAACAATTGTTGACGCAGCATTTGAACTACCCCCTCCAAGACCGGCACCAATAGGTATTCTTTTATTAATATGTATTTTGACACCATCATTAACCTTAAAAAGGCCCTTAATTTTTTGAGCAGACTTAAAAACTGTATTTTCAGTATTGCACAGAAAATCTTTGTTGGAGGCTATTGATACATCTTTATCAGAAACCTCAAAAGACATATCATCAGCTAAATCAATTAATTGAAATGATGTTTCAAGATTATGGTATCCATCAACCCTTTTATTTAGAACTTTTAAATAAAGATTAATTTTAGCAGGACATTTAGTTCTAATTTTTTTCATATTTTTAAAATAAAACCCTTTACATCATATTCTTCGTATTTAATATAAATGTTTAATTTATCACCGTCTTTTTTACAATTAATTTTAAAATTATGATGATCAAATTGTTGATCTATTTCAAGCATATAATTGTAAAAACATTCTTTGACAAAATACTCTATGTTTTTATTTAAATCATCTGATAAATTTAAAATTTCATTATACTTTAGGGGAGACATGATCGTTTTCTGCCCTTGAATTGCTTTAATTTTTATGACATTTCCATATAATGGCTTCTTAATCTGTATAATGGTTTCATTTTTAAGGATATTTACGTTAATGTTGAATGTAGATAACTCGACACTATTTTGGCTTACTAATACTTTTCCATTAAATTGTGATGAGTTAGTGTCTTCAAAAATAGCACAAGATGAAATTAAACAAATAAAAAAAACATAATAAGTTTTATTAAGTATGGAATTACAACTTTTTGGCATAAATCACAAAACCTCAAATGTCTCAGAAAGAGAAAAGATTATTATAAATGAGTCTAATCAAATTTTATTAGATAATCATTTAAAAGAAATCTTTAAAGATGATATTGAATCATTTTTTGGTATCTCAACTTGCAACAGAACTGAACTTTATTTGATTGGAAAAAAAAATATTTGTAAAGAAGTTCTTAATGAGGTTCTTAAAATCTTAGAAATTGAAGATCTTCCCAAAGAAAATTTTTATTTTTTAAGCGGTCATGATGCATTAGTTCATATGTGTAAAGTTGCTTCAGGAATAGATTCTCAGGTTCTTGGTGAGCAAGAGATATTTGGACAATTTAAGATCGCATATAAGAATGCAAAAAATATTAATACCATTGGAAGAAGTTTGTCTTTTTTAACTGAGAAGGTTATTGAAATCTCAAAAAAAGCTAGAACACAAACCAATATTGGATTAAATTCCCTTTCAGTTAGTGGATTGGCTATTAAACTTGTAAAAAATATTTTTGAAAGTCCCGAAAATCAAAATATTTTAGTTGTTGGCGCTGGGTCATTAGCGCAAGATGTCATAAAAAGTTTATATAACAAAGGTATTAATAATATTAAATCTGTTAATAGGTCAATAAAAAAAATAGCAATTAATGATAAATATGAAATCTTATCGTCTTCTTTAGAGGCTTTACATGATCATTTAGAGAATGCAGATATTGTAATAGCGTCTTCAGCGACCGAACTTCCACTCATTGGTAAGGGGGCTATTGAAAATGCTCTTAAGGCTAGAAGAAATAAACCAATGCTTTTGATAGATCTTGGAGTCCCAAGAAATATTGAGGAAGAAATTAAAGATATTGAGCAGGCTTATCTTTTTTCAATTGACGATATAGAAAAAATTACTCAAGACAATTATGGTCAGCGTTCTATTGAAGCAGAAAAGGCTATGAATATAATCGTAATGGACGCACAAGCAGCCTTGGATTTATATTTACAAAAATCTTTAAAAGGAGATATTAATATTCAGCTGGAAGCTTTTCTAAAAACACTATCAGAAAAAGAACTTCAACAATTTAAGATAACAAAAGATTTTGCTGAACTTGTAAAAGCAATTAAAACGTCAAAAACTGACAGCAAAAACTTAAATAATTTTGAAAATATCAAAAATATTGATGATCATATTATTGAATCAATGATTAAAAGATTTTTTGATAATGCATGATTCAATGCTCAAGAAGCTCGATCAGCTTCGAATAAGAATAAATGAAATAGAAAACTTTTTAGTAGATCCAGACATTGTTAAGGATATTGATAAATATACTCAATTAAATAAAGAATTCTCAGACTTAAAACCAATAGTTAAAAAATTTAATGAATATAATGACATTATAAAAGGCATTAAAGATGCCAATGAAATTCTTGAATCTGGAGATGAGGAACTGAAAATATTAGCAGAAGATGATCTTAAAAATTATGCTGATAAGCCAGAAAATTTAGAACAAGAACTTAAAGTTATGCTTCTTCCAAAAGATGCTGCTGATGATGGCTCAGCTTTTCTTGAAATTAGAGCAGGTGCTGGAGGAGACGAAGCTAGTATTTTTGCTGGTGATTTATTCAGAATGTACTCAAGATTGTCTGAAAGAGAAGGATGGAATTTAGAAGTTATAGATATCAAACCCTCAGAGCAGGGAGGTTTAAGAGAGGTAGTTACAAAGCTGAATGGTAAAAGTGTGTTTAAAATTCTTAAATTTGAATCTGGAGTTCATAGAGTTCAAAGAGTTCCTGAAACAGAATCACAAGGCAGAATTCATACTTCAACATGTACAGTAGCTGTTTTGCCTGAGGTAGAAGAGGTTAAAGAAGTCAATATCGATAAAACTGATTTGAGAGTTGATACCTTTAGGGCATCTGGTGCAGGTGGACAGCATGTTAATAAAACAGATTCAGCAGTTCGTCTAACACATATACCATCAGGAATTGTAGTTGAGTGCCAAGATGGAAGATCTCAACATAAAAATAAAGAAAAAGCCTTATCTCTTTTAGCTGCGAAATTAAAACAACAAGAAATTGATAACCAACAAGAAAGCATAGCCAGCGAAAGAAAAATCTTAGTTGGAACTGGAGATAGGAGTGAAAAAATTAGAACTTATAACTTTCCTCAAGGAAGGATGACTGATCATAGGATCAAGCTTACTCTTCATAACTTAGATCAAATTATGGATGGCGATATTAAAACAATATGTGATGCACTGTTAGCAGAAAATCAGCTGGCCATGCTCTCACAACTCGAATCAGAATAATTGATTAAAAATTTAATTTATTACGATAATATTATCAAAAAAGATTCCACAGCTAATGCAGATATTAGAGAAGATTTTATCTTTTTTCTGAAAGAGAAATTAAACTTTAAAGATAGAGATATATATTTAATCAAAGAAAAAACTCTTACTGATAATGAAGATGCATTAATCAAAGACTTTATTGAAAAAAAACAACAGGGAATTCCATTAGCTTACATATTAAATTCATCTAAATTTTATGATCAAGAATTCTATGTAGATGAAAGAGTTTTAATACCAAGGCCGGAAACAGAATTATTAGTTGATTTTATAATTGAGCAGGATTTTTCAAAAATAAAAATATTAGATGCAGGAACTGGATCTGGATGTATTGGTATATCACTTGCGTTGAAAAATCCTACGCTTGAGCTTTACGGCTCGGATTCCTCAATGGATTCGTTAAATGTGGCAAAAATAAATAAAAATAAACTCAAGACAGATAATTTTCATTTAATTCATGCTGATTGGCTGTCATGTTTTAAAGAAAAATCTTTTGATTTAATTGTAAGTAATCCTCCTTATATCGGAAAAAAAGACCCACACTTAACAAATTTAACTTTTGAGCCTAGTCATGCATTAATTGCAGCTCAGAATGGTTTAGGAGATATCAAAAAAATAATCAAGCATTCAACCAAAGTACTTAAAAAAAGGGGAATACTGTTATTAGAGCATGGATTTGACCAGTCTAATGAAATCAAAAAAACTTTAGTTGAATATGGTTTTTCATCAATACATACAATAAAAGACTATCAAAATCATCAAAGGGCTACTCTCGGAAGCCTTTAAGTTCCGCAGTAGGTAACATAATTAATATCAGACTGTTGTGGTGGAGATGCATAAGCCTCTAAACCAGTAACCTCGTTGTATGGTCTATGTAAAACTCTATTAAGTTCTTTGATTTTTGAATAATCATTATTCATGGCATGCTTTAATGCTTCTTCAATGATATGATTTCTGGGAATATAGCAAGGATTTATATTATCCATGTTGTCAGGATACCTATTACTTTTTTTTACCTCATACTTCCATTTTTGATACCAATTAGTAAAGTTTTTTACATCTGCAAAGACTGACTCTTTGATTTCTATTTTCTTTAGATAAATTTTTGAGAGATTCCTAAATGATATTGTGAGGTCGACATGTTCAGATTGAAGCATCTTTAGAAAGTCATCCATAAGTTTCATATTCTTGTTATTAATTGATGATAAGCCAAGTTTCATAGAAAGCTCTTTATAAAAAAATTCTTGATATGACGGCATTACTGATTGTAATACCTCTGTTAACTGTTTTACTGATTTATCTAGATTCTCATTTACAAGAGGAACTAAATTCTCAGCAAATTTTGCTAGATTCCAAACAAGTATGGCGGGCTGATTTAAGTATGCATATCTTCCATTACGATCAATAGAGCTGAATACAGTTTTAGTATCATAGCCATTCATGAAGGCACAAGGACCATAATCTATTGTTTCTCCAGAAATAGTCATATTGTCTGTATTCATCACACCGTGAATAAAGCCAATATTCATCCACTTTGATATTAATAATGCTTGTTTTTCACATACTGCTTTGAAAAAGCTTAAATATTTGTTGTCAGTTTCATTTACTTCAGGGTAATGTCTTTTGATTGAGTAGTCTGCTAATGATTTGAGGACTTTAAAATTTATAGTTCTTGCATATTCAAATGTTCCAATTCTAATATGACTCTTTGCAACACGAGCAAGAATTCCACCAGGTTGATTAGTTTCTCGAAAAACGTTTTCATTAGTTTTAAGCGCAAAAAGTGATCTTGTTGTTGGAATATTTACTGAGTGCATAAATTCACTTATTACATATTCCCTTAATACAGGCCCCAGTGAGGACTTGCCATCCCCTCCTCTTGAGAATGGGGTAATTCCAATACCTTTTAATTGAATATCTTTTTCATTAAGTTCGCCTATTAGTATGGCTCTACCATCACCTAATCTTGGATTAAAATGACCAAATTGATGGCCAGAATAGGCTTGAGCTATTGGAATAGAGCTCTTTGGCACAGACACTCCAGAAAAAATATCTAAACATTCTCTAGAATCAACAAATTCCTCACTAAGTCCAAGCTCATTGGCAAGTTTATAATTTTTAATTAGCATTTCTGATTTTGAAAAGCCAGAAGGTGTAAATTTTTCACAAATTTCACTTAATTCTTTTGCAAAGGTATTTTTTAAATTAATTGAGTAAGACACAAAGATTATTTTACAAATTTAACGAATGCATCTAGATCTTCTCTTCTAGTCCTATAATTATTAATAGGATCATCCTTATCCTCATATCCAATTGATACACCACACCATACAATTTCATTATCTGGATGATTAATATGTTCTTTAACAGTTTTAGGATAAATTGACCAAGATTCTTGAAGACAAATGCCTAAACCATGATGAATGGCAATCAACCAAAGATTCTCTAAGAACATTCCTACATGACCCCAACCATTATTTCCAAAGGATCTATCAACAGTTATTATCATCCCTACCGGTGCGCCAAAAAAATTATAGTTTTTTCTTATTTGTTTTAGTCTGGAATTTAGATCATCTTGCTTTATTGAAAGAGCGTTGTACATATCTGCTCCACACTCAAACCTTCTTTTTTTGTATTCTTCTGCAAGTGATTTTGGATAAATATCATATTCAACTTCTTCTTGTACCCCAGTATCGAAATTGTTTAGAGCTTTTTCAGCTAACTTACTTTTTGATTTTTGATCTAAAACATATACTTTCCAAGGCTGAATATTGCCGCCAGATGGCGCAAAGTTAGCCACTTGTAAGATTTCCTTAATTGTTTCTATGCTTGGAACTTCATCTGTGAATGCTCTTACAGAGTAACGCTTCTCAATACCTTCTTTTATATTCATAATTTTTTGTTATCAAATAATGTTGCTTCTTATATAATTTATATCAAACAAGAAAAGGGAGCAATTTAAATGATTGGAGATATGCAAAAGTGGACACCTAATGTTGCTGGAATCATAGAGCATGCAAAGGAAATCCATCCAAAAACAGAAATAATAAGTAGATTAGTATCAGGAGAAGTTCACAGATCAAACTATGAGACAGTTTGTATTAGATCAAGAAAATTAGCTTCAGCCTTAGAACAGGATGGTATAAAAAAAGGAGATGTTGTTGCAACACTAGCACTAAATACATATAGACATCTTGAAATGTATTACGGAATTTCTGGAATGGGGGCTATAACTCATACACTTAATTTTAGATTACATCCAGAACAAGCGATTTATATTATTAATCATGCAGAGGATAAAATAATTTTTGTTGAGCTTCCTTTTGTACCAATTTTAGAGGCACTTAAGGATAAATTATCCACTGTAGAAAAATATATTGTTTTGTGTGAAGAAAGTGAGATGCCAGAAACACAACTTAAAAACGCTATTTCATATGAAGAATATATAAAAGATGGAGATGAGAATTATAATTGGCCAATTTTAGATGACGATGCTGCTTGTGCATTGTGTTATACATCTGGAACAACAGGAAATCCAAAGGGAGTTCTCTACAGTCACAAATCAAATGTTCTTCATGCACAAGCAGCTTTAACAGCAATGACCATTCAACCTGACGACTCAATTTTAATGGTTGTCCCATTATTTCATGTTCTTGCATGGGGTATTCCATATTTTGGTCCAATGAATGGACTCAAACTTGTCATGCCAGGCATGCAAATGGAAGGAGAGTCTTTATATGAATTAATTGACAAAGAAGAGGTTACTTTAGCATTTGGTGTTCCAACAATATGGATGGGATTGTTAGCATATTGTAGAGATAATAATAAAATACTTTCTTCTGTTAAGAATACAATTATTGGAGGATCTGCTCTTTCACTTGCAACACTTCAAGAGTTTGACGAAGTGCATAATGTAAATGTAATTCATGCATGGGGAATGACAGAAATGAGTCCATTGGGCACAACTAATGTTCCAACATCAGAAATGGAAAATATGTCTAAAGAAGAAAAGTATTCAATTCAACTTAAACAAGGAAGACCAATTTATGGGGTTGAGTTAAAAGTCGTAGATGACTCTGGTAATGAACTGCCTAAAGATGGAGAATCTCAAGGACATCTCATGGTAAGAGGACCATGGATTTTGCAAAAATATTTTAAAGCTGAAAAAGATGCTGTAGATGCAGATGGATGGTTTGATACAGGAGATATTTCTGTATTAGATCAAGATGGTTATATGACAATAAAGGATAGAGCCAAGGATGTAATTAAATCAGGGGGAGAGTGGATAAGTTCTATTGATTTAGAAAATGCAGCATTTGGACATCCAGAAATTGCTGAGGCATGTGTTGTTGGAATTCCACATCCAAAATGGGATGAAAGACCAATGCTTTTTGTAGTAACCAATTCAGGAGAGCCAATTGAAAAAGATAGCATTATTGAATTCTTAAGTGATAAAGTTGCTAAATGGTGGTTACCTGACGAAATTATCTTTTTAAAAGAATTGCCACATGGAGCAACAGGAAAGCTTCAAAAATTTGAACTCAGAGAAGAATACAGCAACCATTATATGGAGAAATAATATGTTTAAAATTGTAAAACCATCAGAAATTGATACAGTTCTTGGAACGGAGGTTGGAGTATCAGATTGGGTTACAATAGATCAAGAACGTATTGATAAATTTGCCGATGCCACTATGGATTATCAGTTTATTCATGTAGATCCAGAAAAAGCAACTCCAGTATTTGGTTCTACTATTGCACATGGATTTCTTTCACTCTCTATGGTTGCTGGAATACCATTTGAACAAGAAATAGGTATGGTTCTAGATGGCACAAAGATGGGATTAAACTATGGATTAGATAAAGTAAGATTTCTAAGTCCTGTACCAGTTAATTCTGAAGTAAGAATTAGAATGAAGTGTATTGATGTTACTGAAAAGAATCCAGGTCAATATCTCGCAAAGACTGAGGTAATAATGGAAATAAAGGGAGTAGAGAAGCCAGCATTTGTTGCTGAGACCCTTACTATGTTTATTGTTTAACTTAATATTTTTTTAAGAATTTCATTAACATTTTTTGGATTAGCTTTTCCCTGTGTTTCTTTCATTACTTGACCAACAAAGAAACCAAATAACTTTTCTTTACCTCCTTTGTATGCAGCAACCTGATCTGGGTTTGAATCTACAACTTTATTAGCTATTTCTTCAAGCAATGATTCGTCCTGAATTTGAACCAGGCCTTTTGATTCAATTATTTTGTCAACGTCAGAACCACTTTCCCATATTTCCTCAAGAACGGATTTAGCAATTTTTCCAGATATAGTACTATCTGTGATTCTCTCAATTAACTTTCCAAAATTTTCTGGAGACAAATTTGATTCGTCAATTTCAATATTGTCTTTATTTAGCAAAGCACTAACATCACCAACTAGCCATTTAGCAACCAACTTAGTGTCATTTGTTTTTTTTGAAGCATCTTCAAACATGCTAGCCATTGTTTTAGACGAAGATATAATTCTTGCTTCGAACTCCTGAAGCCCAATTTCAGAAATATATCTATGTTCTTTTTCTTCTGGAAGCTCAGGAAGATTATCTTTTATCTCTTTTAACTCCCTGTCTGAAATTACCACTGGCAGAAGATCTGGACAAGGAAAGTATCTATAATCATTTGCTTCTTCTTTGGACCGCATCGATCTAGTTTCATTTTTTTCACTATCATATAGTCTAGTCTCTTGAACTACAGATTCACCGCTTTCAATAACTCTAATTTGACGCTCTATTTCATAATTAATAGCTTTTTCAATAAATTTAAAAGAATTAATATTCTTAAGCTCAGCTCTTATTCCTAACTCTTTATCATCACTTTTTTTAATCGAAACATTCACATCACATCTCATAGACCCTTGCGCCATATTTCCATCACATATGTCTAAAAAAGTTACTAACTGTTTTACTGCTTTAAAATAGGCAACCGCTTCTTTTGCACTTGATATCTCTGGCTCAGAAACAATTTCAAGTAGGGGTGTTCCAGCCCTATTGAGATCTACACCAGTTTCTCCTTCAAATAAATCATGAATTGATTTACCCGCATCCTCTTCAAGATGTGCTCTTGTTATATTAATTATTTTTTCACCATCGTCTGTTGTGACTTTTATAGAACCTTTTTCAACTATTGGTTTTGTCATTTGAGTTATTTGATAGCCTTTTGGTAAATCAGGATAGAAATAGTTCTTTCTATCAAATGACGAAATTTGATTTATCTGTGCACCAGTTGCAAGACCAAATCTAATTGCTTTGTAGAAAGCTTCTTTGTTAGCAACAGGAAGAACACCAGGTAATCCCATATCAACTAAATCAACATGTGTATTAGATTCTGCACCAAATTCAGTAGAACCACCTGAAAATAATTTGGATTTTGTTGATAGTTGAGCATGTATCTCTAAACCAATTACTGTTTCCCAACTCATTGTTTTAATCCCTCAGGTGTAAACATATGCCAGTCTGTTTTAGTTTGATACATGTGACCAAAATTTAAGATCGTACTTTCGTCAAGGAAATTTCCGATGATTTGTAGTCCAATAGGTTTATTATCAATATTTCCATTTGGCAAAGACATTGCCGGCAATCCAGCAAGATTTGCAGAAATAGTAAATAAATCTTCTAAATACATTTGAATTGGATCACTTCCTTTGGAACCTATCTCAAAAGCAGGACCTCTTGTTGTTGGCGTCATGATTACATCTACATTAGTAAATGCTTCATCAAAGTCTTTTTTAATAAGCCTTCTGACTTGTTGAGCCTTTTTATAATAAGCGTCATAATATCCAGCAGAAAGAACGTATGACCCTATTAAAATTCTTCTCTTCACCTCATCACCAAAACCTTCTGATCTAGTTTGAATATAAAGCTCTTCAAGATCTTTTGGATTTTCAGACCTTCTTCCAAATTTTACTCCATCAAACCTTGATAAATTTGACGAACATTCAGCAGGTGCAACAACGTAATAAGTTGGAACTGATAATGATAGATTTGGTAGGGAAATATCTACTAACTTTGCACCAAGAGAAACATATTCCTTAAGTGAATTCTCATATACTTTAAGAACACTATCATCCAAACTTGATAAATCAAGATCTTTTACAACCCCAATTTTTTTTCCATTCAATGATTGATTTAAATTTTCTTCAAAATTTGGAATATTTTCATCTAGAGAGGTTGTATCTTTGAGATCATGAGAGCACATCTCATTCAGAAGCATTGCACAGTCTTCAACAGTTCTTGCCATAGGTCCGGCTTGATCTAGGCTAGATGCGAAAGCAATCATTCCCCATCTTGACACTCGTCCATAAGTTGGTTTAATTCCTGTTATTCCACATAGCGAAGCTGGTTGTCTAATTGATCCTCCTGTATCTGTTCCTGATGCAGCAGGTACTATCCCAGCGGCTACTGCAGAAGCAGATCCTCCAGAACTGCCCCCAGGGACCAACTTATTGCCCCACGGATTATGAACATTACCGAAATAGCTAGTTTCATTTGAGGAGCCCATTGCAAATTCGTCCATATTTGTTTTTCCAATAGATATACAATCTGCATTTTCAAGATTTTCAATCACCGTCGCAGAATAGGGCGGAATAAAATTATCAAGAATTTTTGAACCACATGTTGTTCTTAGTCCTTTGGTACAAAAAAGATCTTTTTGGGCAATTGGAATACCAGCTAAGGAATAATCTGATGGGTTGTTGTCTAGATCTTGTGCTTTTTTAATTGAACTTTCTTGATTCAATGTCACAAAGGCATTTAAATGAGAATTTTCATTAATTAGTCTATAAACCTCTTGAACAATTTCTATATTTGATATCTCTTTTTTAGATATCATTTTTTTGATTTCTTTTATTGTTTTATACTTTATCGTCACTCAACAACCCTTGGCACTAAAAAGTAATCTTCATTAGAAGAGGGAGCAATTTCAAGCAATTCTTCTTTTAAATTATTTGCCGTAACCTTGTCATCTCTTGTTTTTGCAGTTTTTTCGAGAGGATTTGTTAGTGGTTCAATATCAGAAGTATTAACTTCTTCCAATTGATCAACAAATTCAATGATATTCTTTAAATCATTTGTTATTTTTTCCTCTTTTTCAGCGTCTAATTTGAGTCTTGATAAGTAAGATATCGTTGTAACTGTTTTCTTGTCCATATATAGGATATTATTATAAAGCTTAGTGTGGGGATATTAACCTAACTAAGAAATTAATTAAATTAATTTATTTTGGGATGGCGTGTGAAATTTAACTTATTCAAAATGATTGGCGGTTATTTCTCAAATGATTTGTCTATCGATTTAGGTACAGCAAATACTCTTATTTACACAAAAGATGTTGGTATAGTGCTGAATGAACCATCAGTGGTAGCAATTCGGGAAAGTCGAGGCCAAAAAACTGTTGTTGCTGTAGGTACTGAGGCAAAGAAAATGCTTGGAAGAACTCCTGGAAATATTAAGGCCATACGACCACTTTCTGAAGGTGTGATTGCTGATTTCCAGGTTACGGAAAAAATGTTACAACACTTTATAGCAAAGGTTCACGAAAAACTGTTTATAAAGCCAAGTCCACGAGTGCTTGTTTGTGTACCATGTAGATCAACGCAAGTTGAAAGAAGGGCAATAAGAGAGTCCGTACTTGGTGCAGGTGCGAGAGATGTAAAGTTAATTGAAGAACCAATGGCAGCTGCAATTGGTGCAGGTCTTCCTGTTGAAGAAGCGTCTGGAAACATGGTTGTTGATATAGGAGGAGGCACTTCAGAGATCGCAATTTTGTCTTTAAATGGAGTTGTTTATTCTGAATCTGTAAAAATTGGTGGAGATAAGATGGACGAGTCAATAACATCATGGATTAGAAGAAATTATGGTTGTGTTATCGGAGAATCATCAGCTGAAAAAATCAAGTATACAATTGGTTGTGCTACACCTGATTCTAAAAAATTAGAAATGTCAATTACAGGAAGAAATTTAGCAGAAGGCATCCCAGAAACTTTTACAATTAATAGTGAGCAAATTTTTGAGGCAATGAAAGATCCATTATATGGCATGGTAAGAGCTATAAGGAATGCTTTAGAGTTGTCTCCTCCAGAATTAGCAGCCGATATTGCTGAGAGAGGTATCGTTCTTACAGGCGGTGGAGCTCTTCTTAGAGATCTCGATAAATTGATTTCAAGCTCAACTGGAATTCCAGTAATCGTTGCTGAGGATCCATTGACATGTGTAGCTAGAGGAGGCGGTCAAGCACTAGAAATAATGGACAAATATAATATTGATCTTCTATCATCTGAGTAGTAGATATGGCTAGAACAGTGCCAACAACTGGTCAAAAATTAAACTTTTTATTATTTCTTGTTATAAGTATATTAATCTTATATTTTGATTTGAGTTCGAACAACTTTCAAAATATAAAAAATGGTTTTAAGTCATTTAAAATCTCGAGTTATTTCATCTTAAAAGAAATTACTGTCGAGCCTTTGAAATTCTTACAAAATCGTTACAAAACTAAAAGTAGTTTGATAAAAGAAAATGAGATATTAAGAGAAAAACTTAAATTGAGTGATCTAAACAACTTTATCACCTCAGAAGATAATATTCTTACTAAAAATAAAGAAATTTTAAAAGATGTGGATAAATATAATTTTTTTTATGATGTTGCCAAATTGAGAAGCATTAATCCTAACATGTTTAAATGCTGTGATAAGCATAGAATGCAAATTGAGGTTATTGCAAAAAATAAAACAGATAACATCGAAAAATTTGTATTTAACAAGATGGGTATAATTGGACAAATAATCTATCAAAATAAGTATAGCGAAGTATTGCTTTTAACAGATATCTCTCACTCTTTACCTATAAAATCTGAGTCAGATAACTTCTTTTGCAATGCAAGAGGTAGCGGAAGAGAGGGTTATATAATCTGTAAGTATAATCCACTAGTTTGGAGTGAAGAAATTATCAAAAACCAGATCTTTTACACATCTGGAATGGGTGGGATTTATCCAAAAGATATTGAAGTTGGCCACGTAACCAATATTGAAGTTATCAATTCAAATGAGCAAAGCCTATTAATTAAGTTAAATGCCAGCCCTTTGGATAGTAATATTTTTGGGGTTTTGAAAAATTAATTATGAGTTTTATAAAAAGATTACTTTTTCTTAGTATAGTAAACTTTATAGATCAGACAATAGCAAATTTTTTATCTGAATTTTTAATTATTATTCCTTTAACATTTTTATCATATTGCTTTTATGTTTATAGATCTGATAAAAATATCAGTGCACTAGAAGCTTTTTTGCTAGGCTTATTTTTTGATCTAATTTCTGGTTCATATTTTGGTCTTAATTCAATATTTTTCTGTCTGGTCGCATATTATTTAAATTCAAATGCAAATTCATTTAAATTATTTTCTTACCTTCAAGTATGTATATTTTTTGGTTTATCGGCATCAGCATATGTAGGATTTACTCAATTAGTACTAAACTTATACAATTTTTCATACTTAACACTTTTTTTAAGTTCTATTGTAAATATTATTTTTTGTTTTATTATTGCTTTTATCGCTGCTTATTTTCCAAAAAGCATAAATATGAAACTTTAGGATGAAAATTTTTTTAAATTTTTTTAAATTTTTTTCAATATTATCAATATCTTTAATATTTGTTATATCAGCGGCTTACTTTTTTTTAGTAAATAAGCCAGAAAATATTGTCAACATTGCAAATAAAATTCTTAACAAAGAATTTCTAATACAATATAAAAGCATTGATTCAGATTTAAGAGTTTTTTCACCCAAAATTATAATTAATGACCTTTTGATTCTAGATGACCAAAAACAAGGAATTTTAAAATTAGATGAAATAACAATATCCATAAAATTAATTGAATCCATATTAAATAATTATATTTTTCTAGATTTACTTTCATTAAAAAAGATCGAATTTTTAAAAAATACAAAATTTAAGAATAATAGTGCATCACTAAAATTTAAAATTAAAGACTTATTCATTGAAACTGATAAATTTATATTTACATCAAACAGAGCAAATGTTCTTAGCTTAAATGGCAATCAGTCTTTCTTTATTAGAGAAGGTTTTATTAATAATATTCCTTACTCAGAAATCAGTATTTTCAAAGAATCTGATTCAAATAATTATTTTTATTTAGCATCTTTCAAATTAGATGAAAACTTAATAGAAAAAGAGGAATTTATCGATTTAAATCAATTTTCATTTAAGAAAATTAACTTAGATTTTCTCACTAAAGGCTACTTCGATTTTGTTCAGCAAAAATTTTTTAGTATAGAAAAATATTTAATAGCTAACTCAAACCTCATCACTGATTCGAGATTTGAATTGAGTAATATAAATGCAACGCTGTTCACTAGTCTTAATAAAGAATTAAATGGCATTTTTTCTCTAAAAACTTTAGATCAAGAAATTAATGGTGTACTAAAGTCAAATAATGAAGACACTACTTTAAAAACTAACATATTTTTAGAGATGAGTGATATTTTTAAATATGGTGAGTATCTAAGTTTAAATGGCTTAGAAAATTTTAATACCATTCTGACTTTAGGTGATAGGGTATCTCTTGAGTTAACCAGTAACCTAGAAAATACTTCAATCAAATCAATTGTAAGCGAAATAAATAAAGACAAAAATGAAACCTTAGAAACAAAAATTTATATTGATAACCTTACCAATCCATCATATTTTATTAAAAATCTAAAATTTGAAACATTTTTAAATAGTGAAGGAAATGGATATTTTTCATTTGGCCAAAGTTTTAAAAAAGATATTGAGTCAATAGATATAAATGATGGCTTTTTTGTTTTTTTAGAGTTAGACAAGTTCAATGCTTTGAGTTTATTTAATCAAAATCAATCTGAATATGATTCAAATTTAAAACAGGTTAAGTTAAAAATTAATAAACTTAATCTTCTTAATAACATTTATATTGATCAAAATTTTGAAATTAATTTCAATGAAAGTGAATCCAAAGCATCATTTAACGGCAATAATCTTAATGGAACATTTAGAATGGATTCTACAGGATTTGCAAGAATTGATGTTTTTGATACTAAATTTGAATTTAAGGGAATAAATAGTTTTGAATCAAATGATTCTTTTAACTTTAAAAATATTAATCTTCGATTTGTGGGGAAAAATATTCAAACCTTTGATAATGTATTCCAAAATGTTGATTTTTATTTTTTAAGAAATAATTCAGTCTCTACAATTGATAACATTAAAATCTCTAGTGTTAACTTGAATGTTGAACCATCTAATCAAAACGATAAAGCATACATTAGTTATAACAGTAAACGTGATTTGTATAAAATTAGAGGATCATATGAACTTATTAACGAAAAAAATTTGTTTGACAATCTAATTAACTATGACTTTGATTATCTTTACTCCGATTTAAATATTCAGTGGATAGGCACTGACCAATTAAAAAACTTAGAGGGAAGAATTAAATTTAAAATCAAAGATCTTGAATCCAATAGATCCTTGCCAGACTCAGCATTATTAAATACTTTAAAAATATTCAACCTAAATGCTTTAATATCAAATTTAAATGATGAGGCAAGTTTTAATTCTTCAAAATTAACTATAACTAGGGCAGAAGGAGACATTTATATTGGAAAGAATAGAGCTTTGTTAGATATACCAATTAAATTAGAGACAGCTGAGGCAAAAATGATATGGAAAGGCGAAATTTTAAAAAATGATAAAGGCTTTTTGGATCAGTTAGACTTAAGTCTAGATATGAGATTAAAGGTATCAGAAAATATTCCTTGGTATGCTGCAATTTTTGGAGGAATTCCTGCACTTGCAGGTGGTTTTGTTATTGAAAATATAATAGATGAGAGACTTGATAATGCATCAACTTTTAAATTTAATGTAATTGGCTCAATTAATGAACCGGAAATATTGAGATTAGATTAAATATATTGTTGCTAAACCTAAGAAAGACAAAAATCCTACAACATCGGTCACTGTTGTAACAACTACACTTCCTCCAATTGCAGGATCTTGCCTAAATTTCCTTAAAACTAAAGGAACTGCAATACCAGCAATTACAGAACTAATAAGATTAATTACTAATGCAGAAGATATTAGTATAGAAATTATAATATCTTTGAACCAAAAATAAGTTGAAAATCCTACAAGAATTGATAGAACAATTCCATTTAATATTGATACTGCAAGCTCTCTCTTAAATAACCAACGAATATTTGATGCATTGATTTGCTCTAAAGTAAGTCCTCTTAAAACAATTGTAAGCGTTTGTGTTGCAGCTACCCCACCCATACTTGCAACAATCGGCATTAAAACTGCTAGATATACGATCTTATCAATAACGTCCTGAAATATATTTATTGTGCTTGCTGCTATAAAGGCTGTAACAAGATTCATGCTTAACCAGAATACTCTACTTTTAGCAGCTCTACCTGGAGGTGCAAAAGTATCTTCAGCAACGCCTGCCATTCCTAACAAATTTTGATCAGCATCTTCTCTTATGACATCAACCACATCATCAATCGTTATTCTTCCAATTAACTTACGTTTTCCATCAATAACAGGTGCAGAGATTAAGTCATTTCTTTCAAAAGTAGTTGCAACCTCTTTATCATCAAGTTCAACATTTAATGGCAGGGATTCTGTTTCCATTATTTCTCTTACAAGCATTGATAATTTTGAAGTAATTATCTTACCAATTGAAAGCTCACCTAAATATTCATTTTGATGATTCACAACAAAAATTTTATCAGTATTTTCAGGCAGATCGCCTTGATCTCTTAAGTAATTTATCACTTCATTTATTGAATTATTAGGCCTTACACTAATAACATCAGTATTAAGCAGTCCACCAGCAGTATTATCTGAGTAATTGAGACCTATTTGGATTCTTTTTCTATCAACCATAGACATATTTTCTAAAATTTTTGACATTCTCTCTTCAGGAAGATTTTGTAAAATGTCTACGATTTCATCTAATTCAAGTTCTTTTACAGCCTCAGTTAACTCTTCATTAGAAATATTTGATACGAGATCTTGTTGTATTTCTTCACCCAACTCAAAAAGTACGTCTCCTTCTTCTTCAGTTTTTAATAGTGAAAATAATAATGTTCTTTGTTTAGGAGGAGATGATTCAAGTGCGTGGGCAATTTCTGGCGCCGTCATTTTATTTATAAGATGCCTTATTTGATTTAAGGATAAATCAGATGCATCATCTAATATAATATTTAAACTATTCTTTTCACTGGAATCTCTCATATATCAATTCTAACCTGAAAAGATTTATCTATATCTAGATGATGGAATATTTTTTTTCTTTCTATATTTTGAAATTGTTCTTCTAGCTAAACTAAATCCCCTTTTATTTAGCTCAATTGCAATCTTTTTATCGCTTTTAGGTTTTTTTTCAGAGTTAACAATATCTTGGATAAGTTTCATCAATTGTGTTGCAGATATATCTCTTGTTTTTGAAACCGAAGATACCAAAAGAGATTTAAGAGGCATAACTCCTTTTGGGGTGTCAATATACTTGTGTCTTAATATTCTTGAGACCGTTGATGGATGAACATTTATCTCATTAGCAATTTCTTTATTGCTTAGTGAATTAATTTTTAATGGATTTTCATTAAAAAAAGCTTGTTGTTTTAAACAAATATATTCCCCCACCTTATGAACTGTATCATTTCTTTTTTTGACAGATGTTAGCAGCCACTTTGCATCATTTATTTTTTGTAAAATTTGATCATTTTTTTTTGTTTTCAGTTCTTTTTTGACACTATCAATCAGACCATAATCTAAAATTATTTTTGGAAAATTATTTTTATTAAAGTTAATTTTGAAATCTTTTCCTAATGAAGAAACTTTTAAATCAGCTTCAATATAATCTGTTTTTTCATAGTTTAATCCAGGACTCAAATCACAACTTTTTATTTCATTTAATGCTGAAATAAAATCTTGTTCAGAATAACCATTTTCAATGGCCAATTTTTTTATCTCATTAAGATTATCAAGCTTTTCGTTTGCAAGCACTTCTTCAATTAACTTTCTTTGAGAGTCTGTAAGACTTTCTTTGTTATCGATCTGAATCTTTATACATTCCTTATGATTCCTAAAGCCAACACCAAAAGGACTTAATTTATGAATAATACTTCTTAAATTATTATCAATATCTTTAGTGGTATATTTAAAGTTTGAGATTTCTTCAATGCTTTCGATGCTTTCGGTAAGCTCTCCAGACTCATCTAGACATCCAATAATAAGTTTTGCAATATTTTTGTCTTTTTTATTCAGATGAAAATCATCTAACTGCTTAATAAGTGACTCTCTAAGATTTACCTTTGATTCGATATCGAAATTAAAATCGCTTTTTTTAAAATTCGTAAGATCATCGTTAATTTCATTTTTTTCTATAAAAGGATTTTCATTTATTTCTTCTTCAATTTTTTTAATTAGTTCAAATCTTGATAATTGAAGTAAATCAATAGATTTTTTTAATGAAGGCGTGAGTCTCAGACCTTGTTTTTGTTTTAAAGTTTTAGATAAGGATATACTCATTTAAGAATACATATTACCAAGATAAACCTCTTTAACTAAATCATTTTCAATGAGAGTATTTACGTCACCTTCTGCAATAACTTCACCGTCGTGAATTATTGCAGCTTTATCGCATATTTCTAAAGTTTCTCTTACGTTATGATCAGTTATTAAAATGCCTATATTTTTAAGGGATAATTTAACTAACACATTTTTAATATCATCAATTGCCATTGGATCAATTCCTGCAAATGGCTCGTCTAACAAAATTATTTTCGGCTTTGAGGCAAGCGTTCTTGCTATTTCAACTTTCCTTCTCTGGCCACCAGACAATTGTCTTCCCTTATGATTTAAAATACTTGATAAATCAAACTCTTCAACAGAAGATTCAATAAAATCTACAATATCGCTTTTATTTTTGAAGGATAGCTCAGCAAGACCATAAAGATTTTCATAAACTGTGAGGTTTTGAAAGATTGATGGTTCTTGAGGCAAGTATTTTATTCCAAGATTAGATCTTAAATGCATTGACAATCTAGATATGTTCCTGTTATCAAAAATTATCTGACCATTATTAGACTTTGTTAAACCAGCAATAATATAGAAGATTGATGTCTTTCCCGCACCATTTGGGCCAAGAAGACCAAAAACTTCTCCATAATTTATTTTAAAAGAAACATCTGAAACAATTTTTTTATCATTTATTATCTTAACAATTTTACATACTTCTAACATTTTGATTTATTCAGATGAAACATTGCCAGTTAGTGGATTAAAAATAATCAGATTAGATGAAATAGATATACCATCATACTTCATAGTTGCATTTCCAATTAAGTGAATTCTCTCGTTATTAAAAAAAAGTATTTTGTCTGCCAATCCATAAAAAACACCATTATCTTTATTTGATGTAATCTTACTTGGTGAACCATACATAGTAACAACTTTACTTTTATCATCATAAATTGCTGAACTAGCACTTATGCTTATGTGCTTTGAATCGATAAAAACATTATTTAAAAAATTAATTTTATTGTTATCAATATCAAGCTCGACTTTATCAGACTTTATATTGATATCATTTAAGTCCTCAGCAATTATTATGGATGTTGTAATAAAAAAGAGAATCCCTAAAGCATATATATTTTTCAATTATAAAATCCTTGCATCAATTAAATCGTGCATCGATATGATTCCTGCATATTTACCTTTTTCCATGACAACAAGCGTAAATATTTTATTTTTTTCCATAATTTTTGCTGCATCCACAGCTAGGGCACTCCTACTAATAGTTTTGAATCTCTTTGTCATTACATCTTTAATTTTTGTAGTTTGTATATTAATTTTATTATTTATACACCTCCTTAAATCACCATCAGTGAAAATACCAATTATTTTTGATTTTTCAGCAATTAAAGTAATACCAAGATTTTTTTTTGTAACCTCAATCAATGCTTCATCTAAAAAAGTATTGGGATTAACTTTTGGAACTTTACCACCAACATGCATTAAATCCTGAACTTGAGTTATAAGCTTTTTACCTAACTTTCCAGCTGGATGGGATGAGGCAAAATCTTTCTTTGTAAAACCTTTTGCTTCGAGAAGGGCTATTGCCAAAGCATCACCAAAAGCTAGGACGTTTGTAGTAGAGGAAGTAGGAGCTAAATCAAGTGGGCAGGCTTCCTTCTTAGATTTGAGTTGAATCTTTATGTCAGAAGATTTTGCAATTGAAGATTTGTTATCACTTGTCAATGAAACTATTTCTTTTGCATGTCTTTTAAGAGATGAAAGTATATTAATAATCTCATCTGTTTCCCCTGAATTAGATATTAGTAACACAATATCTTTCTGACTAATTAATCCCATATCTCCATGAGCAGCTTCAGTAGGATGTATAAATAATGATGGAGTACCAGTGCTGGATAAAGTTGCAGATATTTTTTGTGCTATGTGACCTGATTTACCAACTCCCATTATAACAAATTTGCCATCACATTCTTTTACTTTATCGCAAAGATCTTCAAATGATTTGTCTAATTGATTAGATATGGACTTTATTGAATCAGATTCAATTTTTAAAGTTCTTCTTGCAGAAGCAATATAGTTATATTTTTTCATATTAAATTAAAAAATTTATATTAAGCCTAATGTTATAATAGACCAATGTTGCATATACATAAAAATTATTTATTTCTTTTTATAGTTACAGCAAGTTCTTTATTAGCAGATCCGACGTTAGAAATAAATGATTCAAAAGATGATATTGAAAGCAATCCATACAATTTCATAGATTCTAATGCTCAAAGAATGGTTAAGGTACTCACAGAACAATCAGATTTATTTGAAACTGACAGAATACAATATGAACAAAAAATTAAAGATATATTTGAACCGATGATCGATTTTAAACGAGTTGCTGCCAGTGTGATGGGGCGTAAATACTATTTACTTGCAACAAAAGAGCAGAGAGAAGAATTTGTTGAAATATTTAAGGATTCCCTACTAGATACATATGCAGAAACTCTTGCACAATGGGGAGATTCCAAAATAAGAACAGAATTTAACGATGGCTATTCAAACTCTGAATTGAAAAATGTTGAAGTAAGACAAGTGCTTGATACAGGAAACAGTAAGTATCCAATTTCATATAAACTTAGAAAGAATGACAAAGATTGGAAAATAGTTAACATCATAATAAATGGAGTAAACTTAGGTTTAACTTTTCGCAATCAATTCCAAGCTTTAGCTGTTTCTCAGAATGATGATATCGAAGCAACTTTATTAAATTGGATATCTGATGCAGGAGATGCAGGTATCTCATAAAATGAAAGAACTTATTAATAATATAATTGTTGAAAATATATCTGATGCTAAATGTAATTTTGATGGTGATTTATGTAATTTGAAACTGGTTGTTTCGTCTAAATTATTTAGAGATATGCCTCTATTAGAGCAACATAAAACAGTTATGAAACTCCTTGAAAGCCATTTTAAATCGGGTGAACTTCATGCATTAAGTCTTGAGACAAAATCAACCTAAATGGAAAAGCTCTTAATTAAAGGTGGAAATCCTCTTTCAGGAAAAATAGAATGTTCAGGTGCAAAAAATGCAGCTTTGCCAATGATTGCATCTACAATTCTATCTGAGGAAGAAGTTATACTTAAAAATCTGCCTTATCTCCAAGATATAACAACTATGTTTGAACTTTTAGGTTCCATGGGGGCAGACATATTATTAAATGAAAATATGGATTTCACTATTACCTCAAAAAATCTTAAAGATATTGAAGCAAGATATGAACTTGTTAAGACAATGAGAGCATCTATATTGGTTCTTGGTCCTTTGGTTGCAAAGTATGGGAAAGCAAGAATTGCTTTGCCAGGAGGATGTGCAATTGGATCTCGTCCTGTAAATTATCATTTAGATTCATTAAAGCAGATGGGTGCTGAAATAGTTCTAAAAAATGGTTACATTGAGGCATCTGCTTCCAGACTGAAAGGAGCCAACATAAAATTTGATGGTATCACTGTTACTGGAACAGAAAACATAATGATGGCTGCAACACTTGCAGCAGGAAAGACAACTCTAACAAATGTTGCTAAAGAACCTGAAATAATAGATTTAGCAGAAATGTTAAATTCTATGGGTGCAAAGATTGACGGCGCTGGTTCAGATCAAATTACAATTACTGGCGTAGAAAGTCTAAATGGAACAAGATATGAAATACCAGCTGATAGAATTGAAGCAGGCACATATCTCGCTGCTGCAGCGGTAACAAAAGGTGAAATCACTATTGAGGGTATTAATCCAAACCGTTTAATGAAGGTTATTGAAAAATTAAACAGCACAGGCGCAGAAATTAATTTAGGTAATGATTCAATATCAATTAATATGAAAAAAGATGTTCCTAATCCAGTAGATATTACTACTGCACCTTTCCCAGAATTCCCTACAGACATGCAAGCACAATTTTCTGTAATAAACGCTATTTCAAATGGAACTGCAAATATATATGAAACAGTTTTTGAAAACAGGTTTATGCATATTCTTGAGCTTAATAGAATGGGTTGCAATATTGCTGTTGAAGGAAATCGCGCAATTATTAAAGGTGTAAGAAATTTATATGGTGCAGAAGTTATGGCAACTGATTTAAGAGCTTCGGCAAGTTTAATACTTGCTGGTTTGTGTGCAAAAGGTGAGACAATTGTTGATAGAATTTACCACATCGATAGGGGGTATGAACGTATAGAAGAAAAATTGAACTATTTGGGAGCAGATATTGTCAGGCTACCTAGTTAGAATCTAATATTTTAGAATCGAATTCAACTTTAACTATTTTATTTTTTTGATTAATAATATCAATACTTAGCTCTTCGCCTAAAGTTGCAAATTTGAGAGAATTAATTAGGTTGCTCCAACTAGCATTTGTATTATTTATGTTAACAATAATGTCATTGGTTCTAACGCCTTTTTCAAACAAAGGGCCTTTATCTTGCATTTCAATAATTTTTAAACCAGTAATTAAATTGTCATCTTTATTTATCCTTACTTTTGCAACTCTAAAATTACCTATCCAAAGACTCTTTACTTTTCCATATCTTATTAGTTGTGTTGAGATCTGAACGACTAAATTAGATGGTATTGCAAATCCAATACCTTGGTATGCTCCGGTTCTTGAAAATATTTTTGAATTAATACCTATAAGATTGCCATTTTCATTTATAAGTGCTCCTCCAGAGTTACCAGGATTTATAGCTGCGTCTGTTTGAATTAATTGAAGATAGGGATTTCCGTAATCTCTACCCGTTGCACTAATTATTCCATTTGAAACAGAAATACCAATTCCATATGGATTTCCAATTGCTAAAACGTTATCACCAACTTTTAATTCATCCGAATCTGAGAAAACTATTGGCTTGAGATCGTCATCTGGTAATATTTTCAAAACAGCAATGTCAGTATTTTTGTCGATACCAATAATATTTGCAGGAAAAATTTTACCATTATGAAGTTTTACAATAATTTTTTCGCCAGTAATAATATGCAAATTTGTGACTATATATCCATCTTCTGAAAAAATAACACCTGACCCTAAACCATTTCTATTTTTTGAAATCATATTATTATTTGAGGAAATACTAACCACAGATGGTATAGATTTTTCAGAGGCAGACACTAACTTGTTTTTATCAACAGATAAAAAGTACCATGTCATAGCAAATGTTAGTAATATAACTAAAAAATAATTTATAAAATTAATTTGAAAATATTTCATAATGCCTCTAGCCAAAAATATCATCGATAATCTAAAAAACCAAGGTATAAATCCAGATTTTAATCAAATAAATCTTATTAACTCATTATGTGAAATAAAACTTCATAAAATTTTTTTTCTGAAAAGTAAAAACTTGGGACTTTACATATGGGGTGATGTAGGAAGAGGTAAAACATTTATCGTCAAGTCATATTTAAATCAGCTAAAACTACACGATTACAAAAGTTTTCACTATATTGATTTTATGAATTTTATCCATGATGAACTTAACAAACATTCTGGAAAAAAAGACCCCTTACAAATTATAAGTAAGTCACTTACAAATAATAAAAAAATAATCTTTATTGATGAATTTCAAGTCGAAGACGTAGCAGACGCAATGATTATTGGAGAACTTCTTAAAATGGTAACAAAAAAAGGTACAAAAGTGATAATAACGTCAAATGCACATCCAATGGATTTGTACAAAGATGGACTTCAAAGAAAGAAATTTCTGGATTCCATAGATGTTTTTTTGAAAAATATTAATATATTTGAATTGATTGGTGAGATCGACTATAGAACAAGAAATATTATTCAATTAGTTGATAACTCAGGTAATGTAAATTTTTCTAATGACAGAATATCAAAATTTATCTCTAAAAATTTTGGAGTACAAAGTTCTGGATCAAATGTGCTGAAAATTAATGGAAGAAAATTTAGCTGTAAATTAGTATTAAAAAATATTTTATGGATTGAATATAATATTTTTTTTAAACAAGCAACAAACTCTAAAGATTTTAAATATATTTCCAACAAATTTGATTGGATATTTGTTAGCAATATCATAGCTTCCAATGATGATCATATTGATATGATTAGAAGATTTATATCTTTTATTGACATTATTTATGTCAATAAATCAAAGGTTAAATTTTTCTTTAATAATGTTGAAATAAATAATATCTATAGTGGCTCTAAAATAAATAATTTGTGGGTAAGATGTCAAAGTAGGCTTAGGGAAATGCAAACTGAGGAATATTTTTTGACCTAAATAGTTAAAGTAATTGCTAAAATAAAAATGAATATATATATTGCTATATTTCTCTCTAAACATTAACATTCGACCTTCGAATTAAACGATTATGAAAACATATACATTAAAGAAAGAAGAAGTTAAAAGAAGCTGGTTTTTGTTAGATGCGAAGGATAAGGTTCTTGGAAGAGTTGCAACAAAAATTGCTGACAGGATTCGTGGAAAAGACAAACCAACATACACGCCTCACACTGACGGAGGCGACTATGTAATTGTTGTTAACGCTGAGTTAATAAAGGTTACTGGTGCAAAATATGACAAAAAAAAATATTATAAACATTCTTTATATCCTGGGGGTTTAAAAACCAAAACTTTCAAGGAGCTAAACAAAAATAATCCTGAAAAAATTATTGAAAACGCTGTCAAAGGAATGTTACCTAAAAATAAACTTGGTAAATCAATTATAAAAAAACTAAAAATTTTCAAAGGGCCCGAACACGAACATGGGTCTCAAAAACCAATTGAATGGAATCCTAACTAATGGCATCTGAAATTTTTTATGCTACTGGAAGGAGGAAAACATCCTCTGCTAGAGTTTATTTAAAAAAAGGTAAGGGAAATATTTCTGTAAATGACAGGAAGCTAGATGAATACTTTGGAAGAAAAGTAGCTCAGATGTTAGTTATGCAACCACTTGAACTAGTTGATCTTTCAGAAAAAATTGATCTAAGAATTAAGGTTAGTGGTGGTGGTAGTTTTGGTCAAGCAGGCGCAATTAGGCATGGAATTTCTAGAGCTTTGATTTCTTATGATGAAGATCTTAGACCTCAATTGAAAAAGGCAGGATTACTCACTAGAGATCCTAGAAAAGTTGAAAGAAAAAAGCCAGGACAGGTTAAAGCTAGAAAAAGTAAACAATTTTCAAAAAGATAGCATAAACAACATATAAATATACTTATTTTAGATTATAACTAGATTTTATATTACATAAATATGCTATAATATTTATGATTTTTAGTAGTGCACACCCTAAATGCAAAATAAAGATAAAACTAGAAGAAAAGTGTTAATTGGCTTAACAAGCGCTGTTGGATTGTCAGGTTTGCCTTTTGCAGCAACTCCTTTCATAGCCGCTTGGAACCCAAGTGCTAAAGCGAAAGCCGCTGGAGCATCTGTAAAATTAGATGTATCAAAGATGCAATATGGACAACAAATACAAGTTTCTTGGAGAAAGCAGCCAGTTTTTATTGTGAGACATACAGACAATAGCCTAAAAAGCCTAGATCTTTCTGTATCCAAATTAGCTGATCCTAACTCTGATAACATTGAAGAACCTTACAGAGGATTAAATGCTTCTAGGTCAAAAAGTCCTGAGTATTCTGTATTTTCAGGTGTATGCACCCATCTGGGCTGTGCCCCAAAATATTTTCCAGAGATTGAGCCGAAGCCGTGGGATGCAACATGGAAAGGTGGGTTTTTTTGTCCATGTCATGGATCAATGTTTGACTTAGTTGGAAGAGTTTTTAAAGGTGTTCCTGCACCAACTAATTTAATCGTGCCTCCTCATATGTTTGAGGGCAGTATTTTAACAATTGGAGAGGATAAGGAGTTATAAAATGAGTGAAATAGCTGGAAAATTATTTACCTGGGTTAATACGCGTCTTCCAATAGCCAACACCTTTGAAAGACATCTGTCAAAACACCCTGTACCGTCAAAAGTTAATTTTTGGTATTTATTTGGTGCTTTAGCAGCTGTAACTCTGATAATCCAGATTGTGACTGGTATATGGCTAATAATGCCATATTCAAATACTGAAGAGCAGGCATTTTCTTCAATTGAATACATCATGAGAGATGTTGATTACGGTTGGGTTATTAGATACATGCATACAACAGGAGCATCATTATTTTTTGCCGTTGTTTATCTTCATATGTTTAGAGGCCTGCTATATGGATCTTATCAAAAACCAAAAGAATTAGTTTGGATATTTGGATGCACAATATATTTAGCTATGATGGCAGAAGGTTTCCTTGGATATGTACTACCTTATGGTCAAATGTCATATTGGGGAGCACAAGTAATTATTTCTCTTTTTGGAGCTATCCCTTACATAGGTGAGTCATTAGAATTATGGGTTAGAGGAGATTATTATATTTCGGGAATTACTGTTTCAAGATTTTTTGCATTACATGTTGTTGCACTTCCTTTAGTATTAATTGCATTAGTATTTCTTCATTTAGTTGCATTACATGAAGTAGGAGCAGGCAATCCTGAAGGAGTAGATATTGAAGAATATCTTGATGATGATGGCGTTCCTCTTGATAGTGTTCCATTTTTTCCTTATAAAGTTTTAAATGCTCTGGTTGCAATTGGTGTCTTTATGACGGTTTTTTCAATCATCATGTTCTTTTTTCCAGAAGGTGGAGGATACTTCATAGAAATGGCAAACTTCCAAGAAGCTAATCCATTAGTTACACCAGACCATATCGCTCCCGTTTGGTATTATGCACCTTTTTATACTATGTTAAGAGCCATACCAGATCCATTGGGTGGCCTTATTGTAATGGCAGCTGCAGTTGCTATATTTTTTGTTGTCCCTTGGTTAGATAAAAGTAAGGTTGCATCGATAAGATATAAAGGGATATACAGCAAAATAGCTATAACTTTATTTGGGGTAAGTTTTCTTACATTAGGTTACCTTGGCACAGTTGGAGTTACAGAAATAAGAAAAACTATGAGTGTTGTTTGTACAATAATATATTTCTCTTATTTTCTTTTAATGCCAATATATACAAAATATGAGAATACTCTCGAAGTTCCAAAAAGATTATGATGCAGCAAAGATTAATTTTAAAAATTAATTACTTGATATTTTTATTATTTTTCTTTTCAGCAATTCATGCTGCAGAAGGCGGTCCATGCAAAGATTATGGAGAGTGTGATAAGTTTAAATATTCCCTAAATGATATTGAATCACTCCAAAGAGGGGCTTCAACATATATCAATTACTGCTATGGATGCCATTCATTGAAATATTCAAGATGGGGAAGAGTAGCAAAAGATTTACAAATTCCTGAAGATATTTTCTTTGAAAACTTGGTGTTTGATAATTCAATAAAGCCTGGTGATTTAATGGTTGGAGCAATGCCGAGTGAATCGGCGGATTGGTTTGGTGTAATGCCTCCAGATCTTACTCTTGTGTCAAGATATAAAGGCGATGATTGGATATATTCATATCTAAGAGCTTACTACGAAGATTCATCAAAACAGTATGGGGTCAATAACTTAGTTTATCCGGGAACAGCAATGCCTAATGTTTTGTTAACACTTCAGGGCAATCAAAAATTAGTCTGTAAAGACATACCAATAATCGCTAGTAATGGCGGAGAGCAGAGAGATAATAATGGTAATACAGTATATAAAGAAAAATGCGGATTTCTTGAAGTTGAGGAAGGAACTGGCGAACTTTCAAAAAAAGAGTTCGATGATTTAATCTATGATTTAACAAATTTTTTGGTGTATGTCGGAGAACCTATTAAAGCAACAAGAGAAAGAATTGGCTGGTATGTTGTATTTTATTTTTTAATTTTTACAGCTTTGTCTTTGTTGCTGTATAGAGAGTTTCATAAAGACTATAATAGCTAAAAAGTGGATAATATGATTTTGTATTCAGATAGGGATGATCATTATAGTCAAAGAGTAAGAATAGTTCTTGCAGAAAAAGACATATCTGCAGAAATAATAGAGTCAAAATCAGATGAAACGCCAGATGAAATTTTGTCTATAAGTCCATATTTCAAACTACCTATTCTAGTTGACAGAGATTTAGCAATTCATGACCCTAGCGTTATAATGGAATATTTGGATGAAAGATTTCCTCATCCACCTCTATTACCAGTTTATCCTGTAGCAAGAGCAAATTGTAGAACTCTAATGCTGAGAATTGATAGAGAATGGTGTCCAATGATAGATGCGTTAATTGAGGGAAAAAAATCTGAAAAAGAATTAATGAAAATTAGAGAAGAGCTCTTACATGAAATATCTTCTATCGCACCAACATTTAAAGAGTTTAAGTTCTTTATGAACGAGGATTTCACATTAGTTGACTGTTTTTTTGCTCCTATTTTATGGCGCTTGCCATCTTTAGGCATAAAACTCCCAATCAACAGACATTTGAAACCTTTGATAGATTATCAAAATGCTGTTTTTGAAAGGCCCGGATTTTTAGATAGCCTCTCTTCTCTTGAAAGAGATCTTAAATCTGATTTTTAATATTTACAGTTGACACCTTCCAAAGACCTAGATTTCTATCTAAACAGCCATTCCTTTTTATTTTTAAGTTTCCTGTTAATGGTATTATTTCGTCTCTAAATAAATTATTTTGATGAATCTTCTCAATCATAAGAAAATCTTTAATCAAAATAGTTTCTATTTCACTTTTTATAGATATTCTATTTTTATCATATATTTCTTTTAACATTTTATTTGTGATAGGCACTAAGGTATTTTCAAAATCAACTAATTTTTTAAAGTTACTAGCGTCATGAAAAATTTCGGTAGAAGAATAAAATTTTGTATCTAATGTATAGCTTTTAAATATTGGCACAATTGTTTTGCCAGTATCATAGTCCATTAAAAAATAAATACCTGCGATATCATTTCTAATCCTAGGTGTATGCAATATTCGAACACTTTTATCTAACTTTGATAATCTATCATTTCTGTTAAGACTCATATCAACATTTAGTATATCTTTTATTTGTTTTTCGTAATTGCTTAAATTTATTGCAAAGTAACTTTGATTGGGGTATTTGTTTTTTAGCTCAGACGCAATGTCTTCATATTTTTTTGAATACACTATAAAGACTTTTTTATCTTCACTCTTTTTATTTTTAAAGACTGCATTCTCGATAACTCCTCTTTCATCTTCAAGCATGCTTCTACAAAAATATTTCAAATTTGAATTAAGTAAGTCATCTCCTAAGTTATAAGAATTTTGGTCATCAAAGTTTACTAAAAATTTAGTTTGATCTTTAAGAAGCAATTCAATAATTTTTTCCTTATTTTCTTGATTTGTTTTTATGCTTAGTTCAATGTTTATTTTTGAGACTTCTTTACTTGAGGTGACTGAGCAAGATGTCATAAAAAACAGCAGACCAGTTATAATAAATGTTAAGCTTAATCTCATACAGTTATGTTCTTAAAATGTTAAATTTTGTTTCAACCCCTATAGGCAATTTAAATGATATATCACTTAGAGCTATTGATGTTATTAAAAGTTCTGATTATTTATATGCAGAGGACACAAGAAATGTAAAAAAATTACTAGACTTTATAAATGTAAAAATTTCATGTAAAAGCTTTCACGAATATAATGAACAAAAAGTAATGCTTGATATTTTAAAGCAAGCAAAAAATAGTAAAGTAATTTCTATCGTTTCAGATGCAGGTACTCCAATAATATCTGATCCGGGTTATAAGCTTATTACAAAATGCATTGAAGAAAATATTAAATATACTTTAATTCCAGGACCTTCATCAGTAATTAGCGCAATGGTAATGTCTGGCCTTCCTTCTAATAGATTTGCTTTTTATGGTTTTGTGCCAAGAAAAATTCAAGACAAAAAAAAGTTTTTTGAGGATATTTATGAGGAGACAAAAACTTCAATTATATTTGAGTCTTCAAAGAGAATTTATAATACTTTGAAAGATTTATCAGATTATTTAAATTCTGATAGAAAAGTTTCAATATGTAAAGAAATGACTAAGATTCATGAAAATGTTATTAGGGGAAAAACTTCAGAAATTTTTAAATTAGTTGTAGAAAATCAAATTAATCTAAAGGGAGAGATAGTAATTGTTATCGAGGGTACGAGTAAAAAAATAACTGCTTCAAAAATTAATTCAAAAATAAAGAAGGAATTTCTTACAAAACTTTCTGCATCTGAATCTGCAAAACTTATCTCAGCATTAACAGGAGAAAATAAAAGAGATGTATATAAAAAGCTTATACAAACATAAAAAATCATTATAATAGCTCCTGAGTTGGTTGGATGATCGCTAATTTTTTTAGAGGAAAGTCCGGACTTCGTAGAGCAGGGCTCCAGGTAACGCCTGGGAAGTGTGAACTTACGGCTAGTGCAACAGAAAATATACCGCCATTTTTGGTAAGGGTGAAAAGGTAAGGTAAGAGCTTACCGCTTAAGTGGTAACATTTAAGGCATTGCAAACCCCAGCCCGAAGCAAAACCAAATAGAAATCTTACAGAGTTGCTCGCTTTAGATTTGGGTAGGTTGCTAGAATATTGTGGCAACACAATATCAAGATAGATGATCATCATTGACAGAATCCGGCTTATAAACCAACTCAACTTCACTCTAGAAAAATATTTTTTTGCGTATAAGTGTGAAAAAGTGTGTAAAAGTGTTGCAAAGTGTGTAAAAAGTCTTTATATTTTGATGATGTTTGGATTTAATACGCCATCAATAGATAGCAAGGGTAGAATAGCTATTCCTGCTAGATATAGAACTGATTTTAAAACACAAAATAAAAATGTAATAATTATTACTAAAGATCCACAATATCCATCTTTAAAGCTGTATTCTGAGTCGGAATGGCAAAGGATTTCATCAAAACTACAATCTCTTCAAGGCTTAGATCCCGTAGTGAGAAATTTGCAATGGACAATACTTGGAAACGCCTATCAAACAGAAATTGATATCGAAGGCAGAATGCTTTTAAGAATACCTATAGATCTCCAAAATTATGCCGAAATTAAAGAACAGAAACAAATTGCTCTAGTCGGTATGGGGAATAAATTTGAAATTTGGAATATCAAAAATTGGGAAATGCGACAAACGGGAGGCTCTCTTTCAACAGAGATTCTCGATGTAGTACTACCTGAAAGTATTAAAGAAATGTCATTTTAAAAAGGGGAATAAGATGAATTTTGAGGTAGTTGAAACTAAACAGGAAAATGCAAAAATAAAAGTCGTAGGAGTAGGCGGAGGTGGAGGAAATGCAGTACTTCATATGATCAATCATGATATTGAGGGAGTGGATTTTATTTGTGCAAATACTGATACTCAAGCTTTAAAATCTCTTAAAAGTGCAATTACATTAAAACTTGGTAATGGCCTTACAAAAGGATTAGGTGCTGGAGCAGATCCAGATATTGGTAGAAGAGCAGCTGAAAGTGACAGAATGGCAATTGAAGAATTGTTATCTGGTGCAGATATGGTTTTCATTACTGCTGGAATGGGTGGTGGAACTGGAACGGGGGCAGCACCTGTAATAGCATCAATTGCAAAAGAATTAGGGGCATTAACTGTAGCAGTGGTTACAAAACCTTTTAGATTTGAAGGAAAAAATAGAATGTCTGCTGCTGAAAAAGGTTTGGCATCTTTAGTCGAAGAAGTTGATAGCCTTGTTACCATTCCAAACGAAAAGCTTTTTGAAGTAATGGGATTAGATACTCCTATGCAAGATGCATTTGCCAAATCTGATGATGTCCTAAAAGGTGCTGTTCAAGGTATTTCAGATATTATTATGCAAAGAGGACATGTAAATGTTGACTTTGCTGACGTTAAGGCTGTAATGTCCGAAAAAGGTATCGCAATGATGGGAACTGGTATAGCCAGTGGAAAAAATAGAGCTGAATCTGCAGCCAATATGGCTGTAAAAAGCGAATTACTTGATGATATAAACCTCAAAAATGCAAGAGGTGTCCTAGTTAATATTACTGGGAAGGAACCCACACTTAGAGATCAAGCTGAGGTAGCAGATATTATTGATGATATTGTTAGTGAAGATGCAAATATCATTTATGGTCTTGTATTTGATAAAAACTACAAAGATGAGATTAAAGTAACAATTGTAGCAACAGGTGTTGATCAAAGAGCACCATCACTTGTAATTGATAATGAACCTTCAATAAAACTTAATCCTGTTGGATTAGATAAAGATAAAACAAGTCAAAAAGTTGGCACGTCGTCTGCAGAGGAAATTGACTTCCTTGATGTGCCGACTTTTATGAGAAAACAAGTAGACTAAAATGCTTCACTTTCCAGTTTTACTGGAAGAATCTGTTGATTTTCTATTAAAAGATTTGAAAGGTAATTATATTGATTGCACATTTGGAAGAGGTGGACATTCTAAGCTTATCTTAAAAAAATTATCAAAAGAAGGCTCTTTAACAAGTATGGATAAAGATCCCGATGCATATAAATATGCATCAAAATTTAAAGATAACAATTTTAAAATTATAAATGACTCGTTCAAAAATCTTTATAAGTATTTTGATGGGCAAAGCATTGATGGCATTTTGTATGATCTTGGTACTTGTTCAACTCAACTAGATCAAGCTGATAGAGGCTTTAGCCTAAAAAAAGATGGCCCACTTGATATGCGTTTTGACAACAAACAAGGTTTTCCTCTTTCAGAGTGGTTACAGAATGCTTCAGAGGAACAAATTAAAGAAATTATTTACACTTATGGAGACGAAAAACATGCAAAATTAATTAGTAAAGCAATTTTTAAAAGCAAAATGAAAAATAAGATCATTACCACAACCCAACTTTCAAATATCATTAGAGATACGTACCCTGAGAAATTTAAAAAAATTCATCCAGCAACTAAATCTTTCCAAGCATTTCGTATTTTTTTAAATAATGAGCTCGAAGAATTAAAAGAGTCTTTGAAGGCAGCGGAAAAAATTTTAAAGCAGGGTGGTTTTATAGTAACAATAGCTTTTCACTCATTAGAAGATAATATAATTAAAAATTTTTTTAAACCATCCCTTGTTTCTTTCCCAAAGGATATTCCCATAAATAATCAACAAGAAAAGAAATTTGTATGTGTTGCAAAAAAAGTTAGAGCATCTAAAGATGAAATTAATATTAATCCAAGATCAAGAAGTGCAATAATGAGGGTTTTTCAAAAGATATAATTAAAATGAAAATGATATTCCAATACTTATTTTTATTAGTTCTAGTCTTTATTCTAAGTATTCAAAAAATAAAATTATCCTGGGAAATAAGTACCCTTTACAACAATAATGAGAATTTAAAAGTTGAGTTTGAAAATCTTAAAGATCTTAATCTTAAATTAACAACACAATTCCATATAGAAAACTCCCCAGCTAATATTGAAAAAATTGCTAAAGAAGATTTAAGAATGATCAAAAAAAGACCTAAAAAAGTTAAATATGAATAATAAAATTAATTATATAAATTGGAGATTTGTAATTATAGCTGCTGTAATTCTTGCATGTTTTGTAACAATTATTTTTAAGATATTTTCAATACAATTTTTTGAAAGTAGTTTTCTTCAGAACGAAGGTAATAAAAGATATGTTAAATACAAAGATGTCGTTCCAGTAAGAGGAACTATTTTTGATAGAAATAACTTCCCATTAGCGGTGTCAGTTATTAATTATGATCTTTATGCTTTAAAAGGATTTACAAAATCTCAGTTACTTAACATTTCAGAAAAGATCGAACTGGATATTGATCCAAAGATTGATGCTTTAAATAAAAAAACACTTTTAAAAAAAAATATTTCAAATGAAATGTTGCTAGAAATTAGAAATTCAAGATTTAAAAATATTGAGGTCGAGGTTCGTCATAGCAGGCATTACCCTTTAGGCGATCAAATTGCGCCCCTAATTGGTTTTTATGGAAAAGATGGAGCTCAAGAGGGGTTAGAAAAAAGTTATGACACGGTTTTGTCTGGTAAAAAGGGGCGACAAAAATTTTTCAAAAATGCCAAGCAAGAAATAATTTCAAAGCCAATTGAGGTATCCAGAACAATTCAAGGAAGCGATATATATTTAACTATTGATAGCACCTTGCAGTTTTATGCTTATAAGTTTTTAGCTGAGGCCATAATAAGTAATAATGCGAGATCTGGAACAGCAATTATTTTAAATAATTTAGACGGGGAGATTTTGGCGATGGCTAGTTATCCATCATATAACCCAAATCATCCTCAAAGAAAAATTCAAAAAAATAGAGCTTTGGTAGATGCATATGAGTTAGGTTCTGTTTTAAAACCAATTGTTTTATCTAAAGCCCTTGAAGAAAATATTGTTAATATAGATCAATATATAGATATTCCTAAAAGACTAAATCTTAACGATAAAATTATTGTCGATTCAAAGCAATATGAGAAATTAACTCCAGCAGAAATAATTTCATATTCTAGTCAAATTGGAGCCTCTAAAATTGCTCTTAAGCTTGGATACAATGATCTTAAATCAAATTTCTTTGAATTTGGTTTTACAAAACCAATTTCAATTAACTTTCCCTCATCAGCATTTGGTTATATGAGCATCAAAGATAAAATTATTGATAAAGAACTTGCAAGTTTAGGATATGGTTATGGCTTAACTGTCAGTCCTTTTCAATTAGCATCAGCTTATTCAGTTTTTGCAAATAACGGAATTTTTAAAGATTTTAAGCTACTAAAAGATGCTGAAGTTCATTCAAGGAGAGTTATTTCTCAATCAACTGCCTCAAATATTTTAAAAGCTCTAGAAATGGTAACCATAGACGGAACAGGAAAAGCTGCAAATGTAAATGGATTTTCCCAAGGAGGTAAGACTGGGACTGCTCATCAAATTAAAGCTGGATCAGGTTACGCTGAAGATTTATATAGAGCTTCATTTGTAGGAATAACACCTTTAAATAAGCAATCTCTAACAATATTCGTATCTATAGAGGATCCAGGGTTAAACTCATATACAGGAGGTGCAGTAGCAGCTCCTGTTTTTGCAAAAATCGCTGAAAACACTTTAAATCACTTAGGATATTTTGTTGATGAGTGAATATGAAGAAATATTAGGTATAAAAATACCTGAAAATACTAAAATTAAAGCAGTAACCAATTCATCAAAGAAGGTAATAAAGGATTCAATTTTTTTTGGATTTCAAGGAACTAAAGTTCATGGAAGCAAGTATGCTGAAGATGCCATTCAGAATGGAGCATCGTTAGTTATTCACGACGATCCTTTGTTTGTAAAAAATAATGAAAAGATAATTTACTCAAAAGTCCTTAAAAAAAATATTATTAAATTTTTAAATTCCTTTTATTCAATTGATATTAATAGTAATAATTTTTTCACATTTACAGGTACAAATGGCAAATCGTCAACTGCCTACATTTGTCATCAATTACTTCGAAATATGGATTACGAATCTTTATACGTAGGTACTCTCGGTATAAAACATAATGATGAAAAAATCCAAACAAAATTTTCAAATAAAACAACACCAGATATATTTGAATTATACGAAATAATTAATTCACTGAATTCTGGTTTAGACTCTATGAGTATATGTCTGGAGGTATCATCTCATGCGCTTGATCAAAATAGGCTAGATGGCATTCAATGGCTGAATTCTGCATCAATACTAAATATTGGTGAAGATCATTTGGATTACCATAAGGATATTTTTTCTTATAGAGATTCAAAATTCAGCATTTTTAAAATGAATTCGCCAATAAAACTTGTTATTGATGAATCTAATAATTATGTAAAAGACTATGATTTTTTAAACGAAACAAAGTTGACATTTATAAGTAGTAAAAATAATTTTTCTGATATTTATTATAAGATCACAAAAGCTAATTTTAAAAATTGCGAATTTAAAATATTTCTTAATAATCCACCAAGCGGACAAGAAATACATAAAAATAAGAAATATAAATTCAAATGTGCTCTTTTCCCAGAGTTTAATATCACTAATCTTGTATTTGCAATTTCTTCAATTGGATTTGATGAATTCTCTGATAAGTATGTTAATGATCTATCTTTTATTGAGTTACCAAAAGGCAGGACTGAAGTTATTAATAATATTCCTAAAAATATAATTATAGATTATGCCCATGATTCTCATTCATTTGAAGTGCTATTATGTTCTATCAAAAAATATTTCGATAATTTAATTTTAGTTTTTGGTTTTGGAGGCGATAGAGACAAATCTAAACGAGCAAAGATGTTACAAATCGCTTTAGATAACTCGTCTAAAATTTTTTTAACATCAGACAATTCCAGGAGTGAGAAATTCGAAAATATTATAAAAGATGCCTTGAATGGAAATAATGAGGGAGATATAACTATCATAGAAGATAGAAAAGAGGCAATAATAAATGCAAATAAATTTTTGGATAAAAATACTTGTTTGTTAATTCTTGGTAAAGGACATGAACAAACTCAAGAAATTGATGGAAAAATTTATCATTTTAGTGATCATGAGGTAGTTGATGAAATTTATAAGTAATACATCAGATTTAGCAAAATTTCTTAATAAGAAAATAAAATTTAATGCAGTAATAAAATCAATTTCAACTGATACAAGATTATTAAAAAAGAATTCATTATTTATAGCTATAAAAGGTGAAAATTTTGATGGAAATGATTTTGTTGATGATGCACTGTCAAAAGGTTCAAATATTATTATTGCTGATAATAAACGTTTTAAAAACAATAAAGATAAAAGAATTATATGGGTGAATGATTCAATAAAAGCACTTAAAACAATATCTAATAACATCATTAAAGATTATGAAGGTAATGTAATTGCGATTACTGGCAGCAACGGAAAAACAACCACAACAAATATAATTGGTAAAACCCTAAAGAATAACTCAAAAACTTTAAAAAATTTTAATAACGAAATCGGTATGCCTCTAAGCTTGATGAATGCTTCTTCTAAATCAAAGAATTTAATTTTTGAAATCGGTGCCTCAAAATTAAATGACATTGATTATCTTAGTAAAATCTTACAACCTAATGTTGGATTAATAACAAATATAGGAAATTCACATTTAGAATCCCTAAAGAATATTAATGGTGTTTTTAAAGTAAAGTCTGAAATAGTTAAAAATATCAAGAAAAATGGCTTTTTAGTTGTACCTAACGAAAATAAGGAACATTTAAATAAATGGAAAAAAATGAGATCAGATATCACAGTAATTTCTTTTGGGATGAAGTATGATTCTGATTTTTATCCTATTAACATAAAGATAAAACAAAATGGATTAAGTTTTTTACTTTCCTCAAGGCTACTTGAAAAACCTATAAAAATATTATCTTCACTAGAAGGTGATCATAATGTTAAAAATATTCTTTCAGCTTGTGCAGTGCATTATTGCCTCGGTCAAAATCTACAGGATTTTTCAAAATCAATATGCTTATCTAAACTGGACAATATAAGGCAGGTAAAATACAAATGGCTAAAAGGATCTACCTTAATTGATGATAGTTATAATGCAAATCCAGATTCAACAAAAAAATCTATTGATTTATTAAGTAATTACAACAAAAAAACTGTCCTATTATTAGGAGACATGTTGGAATTGGGTAGGTATAAAAATAAACTTCATAAAGAAGTTGGGAAATATGCAAAATCTAAGGGTATCAGTAAATTGATTGCATTTGGCAATTTAACAAGACATTCAATTGATGGCTTCGGAAAAAATGGGGTTTTTTTTAATGATGAGACCAAGTTAAAAAACTATTTAAGGAAAAATATAACTTCAAATAATGTTATCTTAATAAAAGGTTCAAGAGGTATGAAAATGGAGCGATTTGTAGATGTTTGAATATTTGGGTACAGTTTTAGTATCTGTTGATCCTGGTTTTGATGTTCTGAGATACTTAACTGTGAGAACAATTGGTGGTACGGTGACAGCACTTTTGTTTTCAATTTTGATGGGCCCACTAATCATTAATTTTCTCAAATCAATGCAATTTGAGCAGTTTGTTAGAAAAGATGGACCACAATCCCACTTCAAAAAAACGGGTACGCCTACAATGGGAGGATTACTAATATTATCTTCTTTAATAATTTCAACTCTTTTATGGGCTGATCTTGGAAATAGATATATTTGGGTTGTATTGGGAGTAACCATAGGTTTTTCAATAATTGGTTTTTTTGATGATTATTTTAAAATTAAAAATAAAAGCTCCGATGGGCTATCTTCAAAACAAAAGATTTTTTTTCAATCCATAATTGCTCTTATATCAATAACATATCTTTATTATTCAGCTGAGATTATTCCTGAACAGTCGTTTATTGTTCCTTTTTTTAAAGATTTAATAATCCCCATGTCTCCCTTTGTTTTTATTTTTATTGGAGTGTTTGTATTAGTTGGTTCATCAAATGCCGTCAATTTGACTGATGGGCTGGACGGTCTTGCAATTCTTCCCTCAGTCTTAATTGGAGGAGCACTTGGCTTAATTGCTTATGCTATGGGGAATCAAAATATAGCAGATTATTTGTATCTACCACATCTTCCATTATCTGGAGAGTTAATAGTGTTTTGTGGGGCACTTATTGGATCAGGTATTGGTTTTCTATGGTACAACACATATCCAGCTCAAGTATTCATGGGAGATATTGGATCACTAAGTCTCGGAGCTATATTAGGAATAATCGCAATTATTTTAAGACACGAATTAGTTTTTGCAATAATGGCTGGAGTATTCGTAATGGAGACTTTAAGTGTAGCAATTCAAGTAATTTCATTTAAAACAAGAGGCAAGAGAGTTTTTTTAATGGCACCAATTCATCATCATTTTGAACTTAAGGGCTGGGCTGAGCCTAAGATTATTGTTAGATTTTGGATAATCACACTTGTTTTAATTCTAATAGCGTTATCTACATTAAAGCTAAGGTAAGGTTAAGTGACATCTCTAATATATGGTTATGGGGATACGGGCAAATCTTTTGAAAGATACTTAGAAGATAAAAAAATTGATTTTGAAATATTTGATTCAAATATAACTGAATATAATCGTAATTATAACTTTCAAGACTTTGATCAAATTTTGTGTAGTCCAGGGGTATCAAAAGATATTTTTGAAAATATTAAGTGTCAAAATACTAATATATTTACAGATGTTGATATTTTTTTTAATGAAGATAGATCAATAAAAATTGGTATTACCGGGACTAACAGGAAAAGCACTACAGCATTTCATTTACATCAATTATTTAATAAATATAAATCTTCAAATTTAATAGGCAATATTGGAAATACCATGTTGGACTTTATCAATAACGGAAAAGAATTCTCAATAATTGAATTATCAAGTTTTCAACTAGATAAGATGGATCAAAATCATCTTGATTTTGGCATTCTGCTCAATCTTGCAGAAGATCACCTCGATTATCATGGCAATTTTAATGCTTATAAACTAGCAAAAGAAAAAATTCTCGCAGCAAATAAAAGTATTTCTTTTGAAACAGATCCATATAATTTATTTAGTTGGATTACTGGCAAAGAAGCTAAAAAAATACAATTAAAAAATCTTCCATATAGATTTGAATATATATCTGAGAAAATTATTAATGATTCAAAGTCAACTAATTATCATTCCTTGAAATACGCAATGAAAAAAGCTAAAAGATGTTTTAACAGTGAATATATTTTGATTGTTTGTGGAAATCCAAAAAAAGAAAAATATAGGGAAATTCATCTTAAAGATCCAAGCGAAGTTTATATTTTTGGAAAGCATTCTGATCAAATAAATAAATGTATTAAACATCCTAAGAAGAAATTGTTTAAGAATATTAAAGAATTATTTGATTTTGTACATACTAAAAAAAGTACATGTAATTTACTTTTTTCTCCAGGTTATCCAAGTGGTGATGATTTCAAAGATTTTAATGAGAGAGGCGAGATCTTTAACATTCACTCAATTAATAAATAAATGAATATTAGCAGAAGTGATATTTTGGTAATTTTTCCATTAGGTTTATTGCTTGTTATAGGTTTGGTTATGGTAACTTCTTCGAGCATATATATTGCTGATGATATGACCTCTAATCCTTTTCATTTTGCTAAAAGACAGGCGTTATTTATATCAGTGGGACTATTTTCAATGATATTTTTCTTGATATTGCCGTCAGACTTTCTTTTAAGGTCTGATTGGATATTTATGTTGTTGAGCATAATTCTTTTAATTATTCTTTTTATTCCTGAAGTTGGTACAAGTGTGAATGGGAGCATTAGATGGATAAGAATCGGGCCAATAAATATACAACCCTCGGAGATTTGTAAATTTAGTTTAATTCTATATATTTCTGGCTACTCTGTTAGAAGAATGTCAGAAATGAACTCCCTTAGGAGTTTCTTAAAACCATTATTTTTGTTATTCATAATATCTTTACTAGTTATGAGCCAACCCGATCTTGGTTCTACAGCTATTATTTGCTTTCTAGTTGTTGGTATTCTTTTTTATGCAGGCATATCTTTCTCTCAAATTTGTTTGTTAGTTTTATTAATTGTTTTGTTAGGTTATTTAGCTATAACTTCTTCACCAATGAGATTAGCTAGAGTTCTAGCATTTACAGATCCTTTTGCAATTGATGTTGTGCAAAACGCAGGATGGCAATTGTCCAATTCTTTAATTAGCATTGGCCAAGGTGGGTGGTTTGGCCTAGGCCTAGGAAATAGTTTTCAAAAAAGCTTTTTTTTACCTGAAGCTCATACGGACTTTATATTTGCAATTTTAGTTGAGGAACTTGGAATAATTGGAGGCTTGTTATTGATTTTTTTATATATGACTTTGTTGATTGGATTGATTTTTATATCTTTTGATTCTTTTAAAAAAGATAGATTATTTCAGGGATATGTAGTCTTTGGAGTGTTTCTTTTAATATCAATACAAGCCTTCTTTAATATTGCAGTAAACATTGGACTTTTGCCTACAAAGGGCCTTACATTACCTTTTATCAGCTATGGAGGAACAAGTATCATTATAATGTTATCTTTAATGGGGATCGTTCTGAGAATAAATAATGAAAACAAAGTTCTTTAAATGAAATTCTTAATCGTTGCTGCTAAGACTGGAGGTCATGTATTTCCTGCTGCAACAGTCAGCAAAAAACTTTTAAATAATAATCATCAAACTATCTTGATTGGAACTGGAAACAAAATTGAAATAAATGCATACAAGGATCTAAATTCTAAGCAATATAAACTTAACATGGATGGCTTTAGAGGAAAAAATGTTTTCATAAAGATTAAGGTGTTATTTCAAGTCATTACCAATATATTCTATTTAACAAAGGTAATTAAAAAAGAAAGAATAGATGCCATGATTGGCTTTGGTGGTTTTATTAGCGTACCAGCAGGCATAGCATGCCTCATAAAAGGAGTTCCAGTTTTTACTCATGAGCAAAACTCTGTGATGGGTTCAGCAAATAAGTTACTCTCAAAATTTGCTGTAATAAATTTTCTAGGATTTGAGATTACTAATATAAATAATTCTATATTTTCAGGAAATCCAATTAGAGACTCTTTTAGAGATTATATTAAAGATACGACCGAAGAATTAGAAAACAAAATCAAAGTTTATATTACTGGTGGAAGTCAAGGTTCTAAATATATCAATTTAAACATACCTAATGCATTGGAGCCATTGTCAAAGTATTTATTAATAAAACATCAATGTGGTTTAGATAATCTTGAAATAGTAAAAAGTGAATATGAATCAAAAAATATTGATGCAGAGGTTTTAGAATTTTTCAATAATCCTGAAGAACAAATAAAATGGTCAGATTTTGTTGTCTCAAGAGCAGGAGCGCTGAGTTTGTCTGAAATTACTTCAATGAAGAAAGGCGCCTTAATGATTCCTATGCCAAATTCTATTGATAATCATCAATATAAGAATGCAAAAAAAATTGAGGATATGGGTATGGGTATTTTGCACGAGGAAGATGAAGATATAAGTTATCTCACTGATAAAATAAATGAAATTATTAAAGATAAAAAATATATTAATTGGAATAAAAATGAAGCTACAAATCATTTAAACGCAGCAAATGAAATAGTGAAACAAATTGAAGAATATCTTAATAAATGAAATTTTTTAAAAAAGTAAAACATATCCATTTTGTAGGAATTGGTGGAGCGGGAATGATAGGCATTGCCAAAGTATTGCTGAAAAAGGGATACAAAATATCAGGTTCTGACATATCAGACTCACTTGAATTAAGAAAATTAGAAAAACATGGCGCAAGGGTATTTATTGGCCATTCATCTAAAAATATTAATGGAGCAGATTTATTGGTTACATCATCAGCTATTAGCAATAGAAACCCTGAATTAGTTCAGGCAAAAAAAGAGTCAATAACATCAATTCCTAGAGCTGAAATGCTTGGAAGCATAATGATAGGATATGAAAGTATTGCTGTAGCTGGAAGTCATGGGAAAACAACTACAACAAGCATAATTGCAAAAATATTAAGTGTTGCAAATTTAAGTCCAACTTATGTTGTTGGAGGAAAAGTTTTAAGTACTGATGAGAATTCAGATTTAGGTCAAGGAAAATATATTGTTGTTGAGGCAGATGAGAGCGATGGCTCGTTTGTGCATCTTCAACCAGATGTTGCAGTTTTAACAAACATAGATGACGATCATCTTGTTCATTTTAATAATATTTTTGAGAATCTTTTAGATTCTTTTGTGCTATTTTCAGAAAATGTACCTTTTTATGGATATATGGTAATTAACGGCGATGATAAAAACATAAAAAAAATCTCAAAAAGAATATCTAGATCAAAGGTCTTTTTTGGAGAATCAAAAGATTGTGATTATAAAATTATTAAAATTAATTCAAAAAATGGTAAGCAAGATTTTCAAATTTTTGATAAAAAAACAAAAAAGATTCACAAATTTAAAATTAACCTACCTGGTAAGCATAATGTTTTCAATGCAACGGCTGCAATCGCTGTTGCTTTGGAAGAAGGGATTTCAATTAGTTCAATAAAGAGTGGTATCTCAGATTTTACTGGAGTTGGAAGGAGATATGAAAAGCACGATATTAAAATTAATTCAAAATCGATAACATTAATTGATGATTATGGACATCATCCATTAGAAATAGAATCAAATATTAAAGCATACAAGGAGGAGTATAAAAATAAAAAAGTATGTATGGTATTTCAACCTCATAGATTTTCAAGGACCGCACAGCTTTTTGATGACTTTATAAAAGTATTAAAAAAAACTGATTCATTGATAATGCTCGATATATATTCAGCAAACGAGAAACCTATCAAAGGCATAAACTCAAAGACTATTGTAGAAACCTTAAAACAAAATGGTCACAAAGATGTAATCTATTTAAAAAATCATGACCAAATAATAGATTTGATAAACAAGAAAAAGGATACATTTGATATATTGGTTACTCAAGGCGCAGGAAGTGTCTCAAATGTTTGTCAAATTATTAAAAATCAATGGGAAGCATAAATAAAATTGGAGTTCTTTATGGTGGCTCTTCTTCAGAGAGAGAAATTTCTTTACAGAGTGGTCTTGGAGTTCATAAAGCTATTTTAGAATTAGGTTTTGATTCTAAGTTGATTGATTATCGTAATATTGAGGATCTGGGGATGTTAAAAAATTTCGATTTTGTCTTTATTGCTCTTCATGGCTTTGAGGGAGAGGGAGGAAAGCTTCAGCAAAATTTAGATGATCTTAATATTTTGTATTCTGGATCTAAATCAGAGGCATGTAAAAATACTTGGAATAAAAAATTTACAAAAGAAATTCTCGAGAGAAATAAAATCAGAACACCTGTTTCATTAAATATTACTTTTAACAAACAATTTGTAAATAATGGACTTCAAGTAAGTTCCTTTGATAGATTCAGACCATTTGATTACATTTTTCTAAAACCACAAGAAGACGGTTCAAGTGTGGATATATTTAAAATTAGTGATGATAAAAGCCTAAAAGAGGCTTTCCAAAAGTGTGTCTATCCTAACAGAAAATTTATCTTTGAGGAGTTCATTTATGGAAGAGAATTCACCGTGACTATAATTGATAATGAATGCTTACCCCCAATTGAAATTATTTGTAAAAATGATTTCTATGACTACGATGCAAAATATCTTTCTGATGATACTATTTTAAAACAAGCAATTTTGAACAGTGATGAATTGGAAGAAATTAAAATGGCATCCATTAACGCATTTAATGCATTAAATTGCAGTGCATGGGGCAGGGTTGATTTAATACAATGTAGTAAAACTAGAGAATTCTATGTAATAGAAATCAATTCAGTACCAGGAATGACAAGTCATAGTTGTGTTCCTATGTCTGCAAGTTTTTTAGATTTATCATATGAAGAGGTTGTTGAAAAGATTATCGATGCGTCTACATAAATTATATATATCAATATTACTATCAATTTCTACTTTAAATGTAAGTTCTCAATATTTAATTAATTTAAATTTTGAATCAGGATTTGAATTTGAATCACAAAAAATTTTATTGGCTGAACTAAAAAATTCAACATCAAAAAAACAGATTGAGAAAATTGTAAGGAGACAGGATTGGATTAAAGATTTTTCATTGGTCTTCAAACCTTTTAAAAAGGAAGTTTATTTAAGTATCGTAAATAGAGAGCCTGTATTCGTTCTCAATAACCAATTTTTTTATGATGTTAATTTAAATAAGTTTAAATTTGATAATTCAGAAAGAGATTTGGTAATTGTGCAAGGACCGGTTACAAACGAAGAAGATATTCTATTATTAATGAAGAGAATCGAGTCTGTTTCAAATATTAATTTCGATGTAAATATAATCAATTATAGCTATGTAAATGGATGGGATGTTATTACCGATAAAGTATTAATAAGATTTGGAAATAATTTGACTGAAAAAAAATTCAAGAATTTTGAATATACTTCACATTATTTGTTCGAGAATGGAAAAAATCCTAGTATTATAGATATGAGATACAAAGATGGAGTTGCATTGAATTATGGCAAATAACAAAAAAAATTCTAATTTGATAGTAGGTTTAGACATAGGAACATCCAAAGTTGTTTGTATTGTTGGAAGATATAATAGTGAAGCCAAACTTGAGATTGTTGCATTAGGCGCATATCCATCAAGTGGTCTAAAAAAAGGTGTGGTTGTTAACATTGATGCGACAACTGATGCAATTAGTAAAGCTGTGGAGCAGGCGCAATCAATGATTGAGGAGAAAATTAAATCCGTATATGTTGGAATAGCTGGGAATCATATAAAAAGTCTCAATTCTCAAGGTGCCGTTGGTATAAAAGATAATGAGGTTTCTGCATTTGATATCGATAGAGTTATTGAATCAGCTCAAGCTGTCTCGATTCCATCAGATCAGAGAGTTCTTCATGTTTTACCTCAGTCTTTTGTGATTGATGATCAGGAAGTAAGTTTAGATCCTTTAGGCATGTCCGGAGTTAGACTTGAGGCAAAAGTTCACCTTGTTACATGCGCAAGTAGTGCAATTAAAAATATTGAAAAATGTATAAAAAATTGCGGGCTTAGCGTAGATGGCTTTGTCCTAGAGCAGCTTGCAAGTTCTCACTCTATTTTATCTGAAGATGAGAAAGATCTTGGGGTATGTCTAGTAGATATTGGTGGAGGAACTACTGATATAGCAATTTTTAATACAGGATCAATTGTATTTACAGGAGTGATCCCTATAGCCGGTGATCAAGTAACAAGTGATATTGCTCAAGCATTAAGAACTCCTACGCCGCAAGCAGAAGATATAAAACAAAAACATGGATGTGCAGTTACCGAATTTACAAAAGATGATGAAACTGTCGAGGTGCTAGGTGTTGGTGGGAGACCGCCCAGAGAACTTTCCAGGAGTTCATTAGCTGACATAATACAACCTAGATACTCTGAACTATTTGATTTAATAAAAGCTGAAGTCTCAAGGAACGGGTTTGAAGATAAAATTTCTGCAGGAATTGTTTTCACTGGAGGCACTTCTAAGATGGAAGGTGTTGTTGAATTAGCTGAATCAATTTTCCAGACATCAGTAAGAATGGGCATTCCAACAAAATTTAAAGGCATGGAAACAATTCTTCAAAATCCAATATATTCTACGTCTATCGGTTTAATTGAACATGGCTACAAGCAACTAAATCATGAAATACTTGCAGAACAGAACCAAAGTTTCTTTTCAAAGCTTTTAAGAATAGTTAAAAACGAGTATTGATATTAAATTTCAATTCTATTAGAATTCACATTCCTTGGTTTTTGTTAATACAAAAATCTACAACCATAAGGATAAAATGAAGAAATACGAGGCTGTCATAATATTAAATCCCAATTTTTCAACAAAAGTGGATTCATTTAAAAAAGACTTTGAAGCCCTTTTAAAACAAAACTCTTTCTCGATCAATAAAACTGAGGATATTGGTCGAAGACAACTTTCTTATTCAATAAATAATCATAATAAAGGACATTACATAATTTTTAGTATTCAAGGTAATCCAGTAAACTTAATCAATATAGAAAATAAAATTAAATATAATGAATCAATCATCAGGCATTTATTTATTTCTGTAAAAAATCATCAAGGCGAAGATTCACAACTAATGATTGACTCAAAAAATAAAAAAGATGATTCAGAAGCTGAAACCCCTGTAATAAAAGACAAAGAAAAAGATGTTTTATCAAAGAATGAACAAAATGTTACAGATGTGACTAATTCTGATGATGAAAGCACTGGGGAGTTGAAACAAAAATCTGAGGAAAATTACGAAAATGAGTAAATTTGAGATACCAAAGAATTTCGATTACAAAAATGTAAATATACTTAAGCAATTTATAACTGAAACTGGAAAAATTATACCCGCCAGGGTAACTGGTATTTCTGCATCTAATCAAAGAAAATTGACCAGATATATTAAAATTGCCAGATTTTTAGCTTTAATACCTTATACAGACATGCACAAATAGTCATGAAAATTATATTACTTGATAAGATTCAGCGATTGGGGAACATTGGCGATATTGTTGATGTAAATAGTGGTTATGCAAGGAATTTTTTGATTCCCCAAAAGAAAGCAGCTTTTGCAAGTGAAAAAAATATTGCTGAGGTTGAATCAAAAAAAGATCAATTGGCAGCATTGTCAGAAGATATTTTATTACAAGCACAATCACGATTAAAAGATATAGAAGGTTCGGAATGCGAAATCTTAGTTCCTGTTACTGAAGAAGGAGCACTTTATGGTTCTGTTGGCACAAGAGAAATATCTGATGCTTTTTCATCTAAAAATATAGAAATTGATAAAAGTGAGGTCCAGCTTCCAGACGGACCAATAAAAGAGGTTGGCGAACATAATATAACGATATGCGTCCATCCTGAGGTTTCTTTTGAAGTACTAGTAAAAGTATCTCCAGAGTAGTTGTATATTTTTAAATATGATGTAAAAATCATATTCCAATGTCAGATTCAAATATTATTCAAAATGAGCAAGCAAGGGAGGCAGAAAAAGCTGTTTTGGGTGGCTTGATGTTAGAGACGCATAGATTCGATACTGTAATTCAAGTTATAAAGGAGAATGACTTTGATGGAAAAGATCATCAGATTATTTTTCAATCAATGTCTGAGCTTATTGAAGAAAATAAACCACTTGATCCTCTTACAGTATCCGAAAAGTTAGATAACAAAAATTCTCTTAATAAAATTGGTGGTAAAGATTATTTAATTGAACTTGCGACTTCTACACCATCTGCAGCAAACCTAGAAGCATACGCTGAAATAATCAGACAAAGATCAATTACTAGAAAACTAATGAAAGCCAATACAGATATTTCTGAATTAATTTCTAATCCACAGGGCCAAGACGGTACATCGCTTTTAGATAGAGCAGAAAGTATGATTTTTGCACTCAATGATGATACAAATAAAAATGATCAAAGTTTACGTTCAGCAAAAGATCTTACAAAATCAACAATGGATAAATTGCATGAACTTTCGAATAAATCAGACGGATTAATCGGTTCCTCTACAGGCTTTAAAGATCTAGATAGTAAACTTCAAGGTGTTCAGAATGGTGATCTTATTGTAGTGGCAGGAAGACCGAGTATGGGAAAGACCTCTCTAGCTATGAATATAGCAGAAAATATTCTGTTAGATGAAAACACAGCTGGATCAGTATTGATTTTTAGTTTGGAAATGCCGGGTGAGTCTCTAACAACAAGATTGCTATCAGGTATGACAAAATTAAATCAACAAAATGTAAGATCTGGGATGCTTAAAGATGATGAGTTAAGAATACTTTTAAAGAAAAGTGAAGAACTTAAAAATTTGCCATTATGGATAGATGACAGTTCAATCTTATCTCCTATGGAGCTTAGAGCAAAAGCAAGAAGATTAGCAAGGACAGAAACAGATGGCCTGTCGTTGATTGTTGTTGATTATCTTCAATTAATGCAACTTCCTCTATCAACTGAAAATAGAGTAAATCAAATATCAGAAATTTCTAGGTCATTAAAATCTTTAGCTAAAGAGTTAAATGTACCTGTAATTGCATTATCTCAATTAAATAGAGCTGTGGAGCAAAGACCTAATAAAAGACCTATCATGGCAGACTTAAGAGATAGTGGGGCAATTGAACAGGATGCTGATGTAATTTTATTTATTTACAGAGATGAGGTTTACAACGAGGATTCCGAACAGGGTAACAAGGCAGAAATAATTATAGGTAAGCAAAGAAATGGACCTATCGGTACGGTGAATCTTACTTTCTTAAAAGAATTCACAAGATTTGAGAACTTTTCAAGTGATAGTTTTTACGAATCCTTTGAATGACAACTATTAATTCCGAATTAATAATAGATGGAAGTCTTTTGAGAGAAAATATTTCTTATCTAAAAAATAAAATCCAAAATAAATCTAAATTTATGGCAGTAATTAAATCTGATGCATACGGTCATAATATTAAAAAAGTTGTTAAAGATATAGATGATCTTGTTGATGGTTATGGTGTAGTAAGAATGGAAGAGGCAAAAAAAATAAGAACTTTTTCAAATAAAAAAGTTTTGTTAATGCAAGGTATTTATTCGAAGGACGAACTTTTAGAATCAAAAAAAAATGATTTAGATCTTGTTATTCATAACTATGATCAATTTAACCTAGTTAAAGAAAATGATAATTTTGAGAATATATGGTTCAAAGTTAATACTGGTATGAATAGACTTGGATTTGAGATCAATGACTTTTTAAAGATATATGAATTAAATCTCAAAGATAAAAAATTTATATTAATGAGTCATTTAGCTGCCTCTAATAAAAAGGACGAGATCTCGAACAGAAATCAATTTAATATGTTTGATAATTTATCTCAAAAAATAAATAACAATGTTATTAAAAGCATTGCAAACACTGGATGTGTAATGAATTTTCCTGATCATTTATATGACTGGGTAAGGTGTGGAATCGGAATTTATGGTGGTTATTTTAAAGATGAGAAAATTATGACAGCTATGACACTTAGGTCGCCAATAGTAAATATTAGAAACATAAAGAAAAACGATAAAGTTGGATATGATGGAAGAGCAATAGCTAAAAAAGATATGTCAATCGCAACAGTTTATTTGGGATATGCTGATGGATTACCACTTAATATCAAAGATGGAACTTCAGTTATGATAAATAATCAAATTGGAAAAGTATTTGGAAGAGTTAGCATGGATCTTACCACTATTGATATTTCTGATATTGATAAATGTTCTGTGGGTGACTGGTGTAATTTTTTCTCAAAAGATTTACCCATATCTGAAATTGCAAAGTCTAATGATTTAATTTCTTATTATTTTATGACTAATATCAAGTCAAGAGTTAAAAAAATATATAAAAGAATCGATTAATCTGTTATTCTAATATCCCATCATGCTTTATTTTAATGATGGCCAAAACTAAATATATCTTTATAACCGGCGGCGTAGTGTCATCACTTGGTAAAGGTATCGCTGCAGCATCAATTGGGGCTTTGTTAGAGTCAAGAGGTCTCTCAGTATCGCTTATAAAAGTTGACCCTTACATTAATGTTGATCCTGGAACAATGAGTCCTTTTCAACATGGAGAAGTATTTGTAACTAATGATGGAACAGAAACTGATCTTGACTTGGGACATTACGAACGTTTTGTAAGGTTTGAAGCTTCCAAAAAAAATAACTTCACTGCTGGGAAGGTATATGAAACTGTTATTCGTAATGAAAGAAAAGGTAAATACTTAGGAGGAACTGTTCAAGTAATACCTCATATAACTAATGAAATTAAAAAAAGAATTAAGCAAGGCGGTCTTAATAAAGAAATCGCAATAGTCGAAATTGGAGGAACTGTTGGTGATATTGAAAGCCAACCTTTTGTTGAGGCAATAAGGCAAATGGCACTTGAGCTTCCAAGTTCATCATGGGCATTTGTTCATCTTACATTAGTGCCATACATAAATGCCTCTGGAGAGCTAAAAACAAAACCAACTCAGCATTCTGTCAAAGAGCTAAGGTCATTAGGAATAGGCCCAGATTTACTGGTATGTAGATCAGATCAGGAATTACCAAAAGATGAGAAAAAAAAGATTGCACTGTTTTGTTCCGTTGCAATGGAAAGTGTCATATCAATGCATGATGTTGATACGGTATATTCAGTACCACTTTTATTAAATAAACAAAAAGTAGATGAGACAATTATTAAAAAATTAAAAATTAAAACAAAAAAACCCAACTTGAATGATTGGAAAAGTGTTGTTAAGGCTAAACTACTCCCAGATAAAGTAGTAAATGTTTCTTTTGTTGGTAAATATACTGAGTTGAAGGATTCATATAAGTCAATAAACGAAGCATTAGAACATGCAGGAATTAAAAATAAAGCAAAGGTAAATATTAATTTTGTTGAAGCTGAAAACATAACATCGAAAAACATAAAAAAAATGTTAAAAGGTGCTGATGCGGTCTTAGTTCCTGGTGGATTTGGCTCGAGAGGTATTGAGGGAATGATTTTAGCTTGCAAATATGCAAGAGAAAATAACATTCCTTATTTAGGAATTTGTCTTGGTATGCAGGTAGCAATTATTGAGTATTCTAGAAATATTTTAAATTTAAAGGGAGCAAATAGTACTGAATTCGATAAAGATACTAAGTATCCTGTAATAGGCTTGATAACAGAATGGAGTGACATATCTGGAAAAAGAGAAAAAAGAAATCAAAACTCAGATCTTGGCGGAACAATGAGGTTGGGTGGACAACTTTGTAAATTAAAGAAAAACTCAAAAACTCACAAAATGTACAAAAAAAATGAAATTGTTGAAAGACATAGACACCGTTATGAGGTAAATCCACTGTATAAAGATGATATGATAAACAAAGGTCTTGAAGTTGTGGGAACATCTGTTGATGGCAAGTTAGTAGAAATGATAGAAATACCAAAACATAAATGGTTTGTAGCTTGTCAATTTCATCCTGAATTTACTTCTAATCCGAGAGATGGACATCCAATATTTAACAGTTATATTAAAAGCACAATTAAAAAATAAATGGAATGAAACTAAGAAACTTTGATATCGATAACTCTGAACCTATGATATTAATGGGTGGTATGAATGTTCTTGAATCAAGAGATTTAGCCATGAAAATTGCTGAAAAATTTAAGGAAGTTACTGATAAAAACGAAATAGGATATATTTTTAAAGGATCATTTGATAAAGCAAACAGAAGTTCTATAAGTTCATTTAGAGGGCCTGGCATAGACGAGGGATTAAAAATACTTCAAGAGATTTCAAATACCTTTGATATTCCTGTCATAACTGATATACATGAACCTGAACAAGCTATACCAGTAAGTGAAATATGTGAAGTTATTCAAATACCTGCCTTTTTAGCCAGACAAACAGATCTTGTAAGAGCGGCTGCACAAACAAAATCGATTATTCAATTTAAAAAACCTCAGTTTTTATCTGCTCAGGAAATGGCCAATGTTGTTGAAAAGTGTGAATCAGCTGGTAATAAGAATATTACTTTATGTGAGAGAGGAAATTCATTTGGTTATAATAATTTGGTTGTTGACACTTTAAATTTTCAAATCTTAAAAAAAATTTTAAAGCCAGTTATCTTTGATGTAACTCATTCTCTTCAGCTTCCGGGTGGCCTAGGAACCTCGACTGATGGGAGGAGGGAATTTGTTTTAAGTCTTGCAAAAGCTGGAATGTCGCAATCAATAGCAGGTCTTTTCTTAGAAGCACATCCAAATCCAGATGAAGCTAAGTGTGATGGTCCTTGTGCACTTCCCTTATCATGTCTAGATGAATTTCTTACTCAGATAAAAGACCTTGATGATTTTGTTAAAAATCAAAATAATTTTGAGATTAAATAATAATGTCAAAAATATCTGATGTTAAAGCTATTCAGGTTTTCGATTCCCGAGGTTTTCCAACAATCTCATGTAAAATAACTCTTGAAAATCAGATTTCTGCTTTTGCAATGGTTCCTAGTGGCGCATCTACTGGATCAAAAGAAGCTCTTGAATTAAGAGATAATAATCTAATGTATCACGGTAAGGGAGTACTTAAAGCTATCTCAAATATAAATAATAAGCTTGCTTCTTTAATAATAGGTAAAGATCCAAATAATCAGGTTGAAATTGATAAAATTCTTATTGATTTTGACGGAACAGATGACAAGTCTTCAATGGGCGCAAATGCAATATTAGCCATTTCTCTTGCAAGCTCTCATGTAGCTGCTAAAAATAAAGATTTAAATTTGTATAAGCATTTTTCTAAAATATATTCAGATATTACTGGTGAAAATGTTAACAGTTGTTTACCAATGCCAATGTTTAATATTCTTAATGGCGGAGAACATGCAGATAATAGTATTGATATTCAGGAATTTATGATTGTCCCAAATGGCGCTAACGATTTTTCAGAAATTATGCAATGGTCTTCTGAAATATATCATAATTTAAAACAGATCATGCGTTCTAAGAACTACTCAACAGCTGTTGGAGATGAAGGAGGATTTGCACCAAATCTTCAGTCAAACGAAGAAGCTCTTGAATTAATTATCGAATCAATACAAAAATCGAATTTAATACCAGGTAGTGATGTAAATATCGCACTTGATTGCGCAGCTAGTGAGTTTTTTGACGGAAGTAAGTATTTTTTCAGAGGTGAGAACAAAAAGTTCTCTTCCTCAGAACTAGTAAATTATTACGAAAACCTAATAACAAAATATCCAATAATATCAATTGAAGATGCTATGGATGAAAACGATTTTGATGGCTGGAAGTTAATAACAGAAAAATTAGGTAACCGATGCCAATTAGTTGGTGATGATCTATTTGTAACAAATGAAAAGATTTTTTTAGATGGGGTAAGTAAAAATATTGCAAATTCAATTTTAATTAAATTTAATCAGGTTGGAACAATTACTGAAACAATTAAAACTATATTTAGTGCTCGAAAAAATAATTATAAAACAATAATTTCGCATAGATCTGGAGAAACTGAAGATACTACAATTTCAGATTTAGCAGTTGGTTTAGGTGTAGCACAAATAAAAACAGGAGCTCCTTGCAGATCTGATAGGATTGCAAAATATAATAGATTGCTTTGGATTGAAAATGAAGGCACTAATATTTTGTTAAATGAATAAACTATACTATTTAATATTAATATTTTTTATTTTTATAATTATTTTTTTATTAAATAGCATCTTTTTTAGTGAAAACAGTTACTCAAAAAGAAACGAATTAAAAGAAGAGAACTCGATTCAAAAAGCTAAAAATGCTGATATCAAGAAACAGAATACTGTTCTTGAATTTGAGATCAACAATGCTCAAAATTCAAATGATCATGTAGAAAATTTTGCAAGAGAGAAACTGAATTTAACTTACCCTGAAGAGGAATTTATATCTTTCAAAAATGAAGATACACAAGATAATGAATAAGAATAGTCTATTAGTAATTATTGCTGCTGCTGGAATTGGTGAAAGGTTTGGTAAACATTTACCAAAGCAGTATGAAAAAATTAATGGAAATACCATCATAGAAATGGCAGTGAAACCTTTTATAGACTCTGTTTATGTTACTAAAATAATAATTGCGATTGCTGATAACGATCATCATATTAAAGATCAAAATTTTTATAATTTAGAAAAAATTGAATATGTTATTGGAGGATCAACTAGACAAGAATCCATTAGCAACGCACTAGACGCAGCAAATGATCAATATGAATTTGTTATAACTCATGATGCTGCAAGGCCAAATATAGATGAAGATGTTATTTTTAAGTTATACGAGGATATAATTAAATCTCAATCAAGTTGTTCATATTTATATACTCCAGTTTATGAATCAATTAGAGGAATTGATGAACAAGATAAAACATTAGATAAAAATAAATTTTATTTAGTACAAACTCCACAAATATCAAATTTTAATGATCTCAAGAAATCTATTAAGAAATGTTTAGATGAAAATATTGAAAGTCCTGATGAATCTTCCGCTATCGAATATTCAAATTTAAAACTATCAAAAGTAAAGGGTTCTAGATCAAATATTAAAGTAACAGAAAAAGAAGATGTAAAAATTCTTAATAAATTTCTCATAAGAAGTGGGACCGGCTTTGATCTTCACAAATATGCGCCAGGAAATGGAATTGTTTTAGGCGGTTGTAAAATTGAATGTAATTATAAAATCGTAGCTCACTCCGATGGTGATGTTTTACTTCATTCTATCGCAGATTCAATTTTAGGTGCTGCTGGAATAGGAGATATTGGAATGTTTTTTTCTGATAAAGATGATACTAACAGAGGCCTCGACAGTAGCTTAATTATTGAATATTGTCTTGATGAACTAAAAAAATTAAATCTCGAGATTTACAATATTGACACTACAGTTATTTGTGAAAATCCAAAAATAAATCCATTTAGAGATAAAATCCTTAAAAAAATGTCTTTGTTATTGAAAGTTCCTATTTCTAGAATTGGTCTAAAGGCAACAACTTCTGAAAAAATAGGAATTGTTGGAAATAATCAAGCTATTGCTGTTCAAAGTCTAGTTAATCTTAAAGATAAAATATGAAAATATTATTAACAAACGATGATGGTTATGATGCATTAAATATTAAAAGTCTTTATTCACAATTAAAAAAAGAACATGATGTTTGGATTGTTGCTCCTAAAAATAATTGTAGTGGTATGAGTGCAGCAATCTCGTATCTAAATGAAATCGAGGTTATTAAGATTGAAGATAAAATTTATGCAGTTGATGGTACACCAGCAGATTGCAGTTATTTAGGGCTTTTGAGCATAGTAGATTTTGAATTTGACATAGTTATATCTGGGATTAATCATGGTGCAAACATCGGTAATGATGTACTTTATTCAGGAACAGTTGGTGCTGCAGTTGGTGGCAGAAATTTAAAGTATCCGCCTATAGCTATTTCAGTAGCAACATATGATGCAAAAGATATTGAGTTCATATCAAAGAAATCAATAGAATTGATTAATATGATTGTTAAATCAGAGGAAACTTTTATGGGTAAAATAATAAATATTAATTTTCCGGATATTACTGAAGATGAATTTAAAGGCTGTCTTGCCACAGGATTATCAAAAAGGGATGTACCAGCAGAACCTATCAAGATCGATGAAAGTTCTTCACCTAAAGAATCTTATAAATATAGATATAATCTTTCAGGAGAACCTTTGAGTGATAGCTTTTTAACTGATGCTGAAGCAGTAAAAGATGGCTATGTTTCAGTATCCGTTCTTGATTACAGCCTCGGTTCGTCTAGTTACATAAATGAAATTAAAAAGATCTTAGATGACTAATTCTGGTTTTACCTTTAGAAGAGTTCGTGAGGAATTAATAGAAACTCTTTTAGATTTGGGCATCAAAGACTTTAGGGTTCTTGATGCCATATCACAAATACCCAGACATACTTTCCTTGATGAAGCTCTTTGGTCAAGAGCTTATGAAAATAGATCACTAACAATTGGTTATAAACAAACAATTTCTCAACCTTATATTGTTGCCAAAATGACTGAGTTACTTGTTTCTCATACTAAATCAAGAGGGAAGATATTTGAAAGTATATTAGAGATAGGATCTGGATGTGGATATCAATCAGCTGTTTTATCTTTTTTTAGTGAAGAGGTTCATGCTATTGAACGGATTAAACCACTTGTTCAGAAGTCTAGAGAGAATTTATCACAGCTGAAGATTAATAATGTTTTGGTGAAGCATGGCGATGGATATCAAGATTGGGAAAACGAAAAAAAATATGATGGCATTATTTGCGCTGCTGCACCAAGAGAATATCCCAATGATTTAATTTCTGTCCTAAATAATGATGCGAAACTTGTAATTCCTGTGGGCGGAGCAATCCAAAAATTAAATATGATCACAAAAATTAATAATGATGAAATTAAAGAAGAAGAATTTGATGATGTATCATTTGTGCCTATGTTGGCAGGAAAATCAGACGATGGTAATGATGTATGAAAGAAAAAGCTAGATTCTTTATTGCAGGAATTTTTATTGGTTTATCGGAATTACTTCCAGGTATATCTGGAGCTACAGTTGCACTAATGTTCGGCGTTTATGAAAAATTAATAGATTTCTTAAGAAAATTTAAAAATTCAAATCTCATATTACCCCTTTTATTTGGCATGATTTTAAGTGTATTTTTATTTTCTTCTTTAATTGATTTTTTATATCAGAACTTCACTAAGACATTTTATATTTTAATTTCTATCCTGATGATAGGATATGGAATTTTTTTAGTTATTAATACATTCATCAATGGAGACATAAAAAAGGGTAAATCATTTTATGTATACATTCTATTTTCAATATTGATTGGATTTTCATTGAGTGGATTTTATATGTCAGGTGCATATCCTCCTGAGGGTCCTTTTATGCCATCTTCAGCTGCTTTAATTTTATTTGGTTTTTTTGCATGTTCATTTCTACTTTTTCCTGGAATTTCAGGGAGCGCTTTTTTATTAGCTGTTGGCATCTATCCATTAATAATTGGAAGTATTTCAGATTTAAACTTTCAGATTTTATTACCTTTTTTTATTGGAATGACTATCTCATTAATTCTTATGCCAAGATTAATCAATAAAGCATACATAAGATTTGGAAATATGGTGCTAGTGTTCTTTGGAGGATTAATCTTTACAGCAGGCATTGACAGCCTAATTTCAATAATAGTGCCTAATCCGAAAGTATATTAGATAGCCTTTTAATTATTTTAAGGTTTTGATTTGAACATCTAAGAATTTATTCTTTTGAAGAAATTCCATAATTTTCATCGCCCATTCGTGATAGGCTTTTCCCTCAACATTAAGATTGACAACATTATCTTTATTTAAATTATCTAAAAGAGTATTTTCAAAAATTATGTTATCCATATTAGAAAGTTCATCAATTTTGAATTTTGTATTATTAATAATTATTTCTCCATTATCATAAAGCAATATCGTATTTGAATTTTCACTAGGTGATGTTGTTTCATTTTGATTGTTAATGCCAATATTTAAGAATTCTCTTTTGTTCTTTAAATCTTTATAGTGATCTGCATTAGCAAGTGGCTCTTTAGCCTCGGTTATATTTTCATAAACATCAGCAAGTCTTGCATTTATTTCAACAAATTCGATTTGGTTAGCTGGTAATTCATCATCTGCATATATTGCTTCAATAGGGCACTCTGGTTCACAAAGACCACAATCAATACATTCATCTGGATGTATTACCAAAAATTCAGGACCTTCATAAAAACAATCGACAGGACAAACCTCTACACAGTCTGTGTATTTACATTTTATACATGATTCTGTTACTACGTATGTCATAATTCCTTAAAGTGCACGATTTTAACCCACAGATGTTTAAATTTACACAAAACTATTTAAAAAAATGAAAAATTACTATATACTGTATAAATATACAGTAAATTAAGGAGTTAATTATGCCTAAATCAAAAGATACCACTGCAAAATCACTTAAGGATACTCTTGCGGATATAGACAACCATTTTGGAAAGGGAACCGTTATGAGAATGGGTGATCGAGAAAATTTAGATATTCCCTCAATTTCAACAGGATCCTTAGGTCTCGATATTGCCCTAGGAATTGGTGGTATTCCAAAAGGTAGAGTTACAGAGATATATGGACCTGAATCTTCTGGTAAAACAACATTAACACTTCAAATAATTGCTCAATGTCAAAAAGAAGGCGGTACATGTGCTTTCATAGATGCTGAGCATGCTTTAGATCCTCAGTATGCTGAAAAGCTTGGGGTGAACGTAGATGAATTACTTTTATCTCAACCTGATACTGGTGAGCAAGCTTTAGAAGTTGCAGATATGCTTGTAAAGTCTAAAAGTGTAGATTTGGTAATAATTGACTCCGTGGCTGCTCTTGTACCAAGAGCTGAAATAGAGGGCGAAATGGGTGATCATCATGTTGGTCTTCAAGCTAGACTTATGTCACAAGCACTTAGAAAAATAACTGGAAACATTCAAAGATCAGGCGCTACAGTTGTGTTTATAAATCAAATAAGGATGAAAATTGGTGTAATGTTTGGAAGTCCAGAAACAACAACTGGAGGCAATGCATTAAAATTCTACTCATCAGTTAGGTTAGATATTAGAAGAATTGGTTCTGTCAAAGAGGGCGACGAAGTCATGGGTAATGAAACAAGAGTTAAAGTCGTAAAGAACAAAGTTTCTCCTCCTTTTAAACAAGCTGAGTTTCAGATAATGTATGGTCAAGGAATCAATCAAGAGGGTGAGATTCTTGACTTTGGCCATAGGCTAGGTCTAGTTGATAAGTCTGGTGCCTTTTATAAATTAGATGGTGAAAGCATTGGTCAAGGAAAGGTAAAAGCTAGTAATTTTCTTAAAGAGAACGCTAAAGTTAAAGACAAGCTTATAAAAGAAATAAGAACTTCTTACATTACAAGCAAATAGAAATAGTTTTTTGATACAATTATCCTCATAGACATTAGTAAGTGAGAATTTTTCATGACAGAAAAAGCATACATTGTAGAGGCGGTTAGAACAGCTGGTGGTAAAAGAGATGGAAGATTAAGTTTATGGCATCCGGCTGACTTGGGAGCTAAGGTTCTTGACGAATGTGTTAAAAGATTAGATATAGATCCTTCAATTGTAGATGATGTAATTTTTGGTTGTGTTGACCAAGTCGGAGCACAGTCAGGCAATGTTGCCAGAAACGCAGTCCTATCATCTTCTTTTCCAGAATCTGTTCCAGGTACTTCTGTGGATAGACAATGTGGATCATCTCAACAAGCTATTCATTTTGCAATTCAAGCTGTTATGTCTGGTACACAAGATATTGTTATTGGGGGTGGTGTTGAAGTCATGTCTATAGTGCCGATTGGAGCATCTGTAATAGATGGACATAAAGCAGGACATGGTTTTCCATTTGATTCTGAGGGAATGAAGAAGCGTTATCCTGATGTATTTTTCTCTCAATTCACAGGAGCAGAGCTCGTAGCAGATAAATGGAATTTAACTCGAGAAGATTTAGATAAATTTGCTCTGGAAAGTCACCAAAAGGCCGCAAATGCTACTGAGCTAAAATATTTTGATAGAGAGATTCTTCCTGTTAAAGGTAAAAATGCAGAAGGAATAGATGATTTAGTGTTGTCTGATGAAGGTATAAGATTTGATGCCAGTTTAGATAAACTTTCAGGACTTAAACCTGTAAGTGAAGGCGGAAAAATTACCGCTGGGAATGCAAGTCAAATTACTGACGGCGCTGCTGCAGTTGTTATATGCAATAAAGTTGGATTAAAAAAAATTCAATCAAATCCAAGAGCAGAGATAGTTTCAATATCTGTAGTTGGTGATGATCCTGTTTTCATGTTGACTGGGCCTATTCCAGCATCTCAGAAAGCTTTGAAAAATGCTCAACTGAATATTGATGATATTGATATTTACGAAGTTAATGAAGCATTTGCACCCGTTCCACTTGCATGGGCTAAAGAGCTTAAAGCTGATAAGAACAAATTGAATGTTAATGGAGGCGCAATGGCACTTGGACATCCATTAGGAGCGACCGGCGCGAAACTTATGACAACAATGTTGCATGAACTTGAAAGAAGAAAAGCACGATATGCACTTCAGGCCATTTGTGAGGGTGGTGGTACTGCAAATGCAACAATTATAAAACGTCTAGATTAATCATATAATAGGTACTCTAGGATACTTTTGAATCTTTCTCCAAAAAATTTCGGTTCATGGTCGTGATTCAAATGAACCTCCATTTTAAATTTTACGTCGTTATCATTTAAAATTTTATTAATGTTTTCTTGAGGGTTTTTATATAGAGAATCTAATCCAACTGTTCCATGATCAAAATATAATTTATCAAGCAATAAATCGTTTATATTATCTTCGACATAGCTTTTGATCGCACCTGTAGTGGCTTGATCTCCATAGATAAGAGCCTCTGTCGTAGATTTATTACCACTCATATTCATTTTAAAAGGAAGTGTTAGATATTCAGTTATTTTTATACCAACCCAATGAGTTGATAACGATCCAACAAATCCAAATGTTTCAGGATTTTCAATTGCAATATTTAATGCTGCCAGCCCTCCCATACTCGCGCCAATAATACCAAGGTTACTTTTATTAAGTTTTAAGTTAAATTTCTTTTCAATGTATGGAATGACTTCTTTAATTATAAAAGTCTGATAATCGAATTTCTGTGTATCTATAAAATTAGAATAAATTGATCTTTTAACGTTTTCATTAATATATTTAATTGATTCTTTTGGAAAATACTCAGCATATCTTCTTGTTTCGTCTATTAGATTTCCGCGATATCTTTTTGCACTGTCAATTGCAATTACTATAACGTTAAGATCCCTTCCTTCTTTTTTGAGGTCTTTGAAACTATTGTCAATATTCCATGATTGCCCATTCCATGAATCTTTTTCAAAAAATAACTCTTCTCCATCATTCATAATTATGAATTTAGTCTCTGAATTTATATCTGTTTTTACTGGATAATATATTTGTAATCTTCTTTCGTTTGAACCACTTTTTAAATAAGTTTCTTCAATAAAGCCTATTGATAAATCATCGCCATAAGAATTAATACTTATCAAAAAAATAATATAGAAATTTTTAAATTTCATTAAGTTTATTCTTCCCAATCAAATTTAGGTAATTCTCCAAAAAGATTTCTTAACCCCTCAGACCATTTGCTTGAAAGGTCTGAAAAAAATGGTGTTTTAAATTGAAGATGTTCTTCTAGAGATATTTGAATAGAATCTTTTTTGTAAACTACTAAATCAATCGGTGGACCAACCGTAAGATCACTTTTCATAGTTGAATCAAATGATACAAGCGCACATCTTGCTGCATCCCCCAGAGATGTTTCATTTCTTATAAGTCTGTCTAGGATTGGCTTACCATATTTAGTTTCACCTAATTGAAAAAAGGGTTTAATCTCAGATGCTCTTATGTAGTTGCCTACTGGATAAACCATCATAAGATCAGGTTCTTGACCATCAATTTGGCCGCCAATAATGAAATTTGAACCTAAATGGGTATTTACAGAAATACCATCTGTTTTTGAGTGATTGAGTGAGATATTACCAACATATTCTGCAATCTCGTCAAAATTCTTACATAAATTTAAGTTATTAATAGGATTATTAGAATTTAAATCATTCTTAAGTATCTTAAAAACATGTTGAGATGTAGATAGATTACCTGAAGTAACAATTATGATTGATCTATCACCCACAGAATAAGTAAACATTTTTTTATATGTAGACACATTATCCAAACCTGCATTTGTTCGTGAATCTGATGCCATGACAATGCCATCATTCATTTTCATTCCAACACAATATGTCATATTTAATTTATTTATCCAGAAGAACTTATTCTATATTTATATAATAAAAAAATACATAATATCCACTATCTTTATACCTTCTATTTGTTAAAGTAGATTAAACGTTCATCTTTTAATAAAAGACGGAAGTAGGTTAGAACCGAAGGAACGCATTTCTTTACCCTTTCTAGTATTTTTATTAATTGATTTTTATTAATAATGAAAACTAAAAAATATAATACAGATAATTTTTTTGATGAGTACATAAACAAAAATAACACATCAAGAAAAAATTTTAACGATTCATTTAATTTTTTTAATGCTTTAAGTAATAACAAAAAGAAACTTCTTTCTAATATAAGAGATTCTATTATTAGGTCTATGGGAGTTACTTTCCGAGTTTATGATAACAATCGATTAATTGACAGAGAGTGGCCATTAGACTTAGTTCCAAGAATAATAATTGAAAAAGAATGGAATGAGGTAAAGGATGGATTAATACAGAGAATAAAAGCAATTAATTTGTTCATTCATGATGTTTATCATAAACAAGAGTTCTTAAACCAAAATCCTGTTTTAAAATCACTAATTTTAGATTCACCAAATTTTTTAAAAGAATGTAAAGGAGTTATTCCTAAGAATAAGATTTGGGCAAATATATCTGGCACAGATTTAATAAAAGACCATCGAGGTAACTTTTATGTGTTAGAAGACAACTTAAGAGTTCCATCAGGAGTAGCTTACATGCTTGAAAATAGAAATGTAATGAAAAAAGTTGTTACAGATTTATTCAATAAATATCAGGTTTCGCCTATCGATGATTATACATCTCAATTATATAAATGTCTGTCAGACGCAAGTTACTCAAAAGATAAACTGAAAACTATTGTCATTTTGAGTCCAGGCATTTTTAATTCTGCTTATTTTGAACATGCATATTTAGCACAACAGATGGGAATTGATCTTGTTGAGTCTTCAGATTTGATTTTATCTAAAGATAATTATGTATATATCAAAACAATTTCTGGAAGAAAAAAAGTAGATGTGATTTATAGAAGGGTAAATGATGATTACCTAGATCCAAATGTATGGGTAAAAGATTCAACACTAGGATTGCCCGGAATTATTAATTCTTGGAAAGAAAAAAAAGTTGCGATTGTTAATGCTCCAGGATCAGGAGTTGCCGATGACAAAGCTGTGTATGCTTTTGTCCCGAAGATGATAGAGTTTTACTTAAATGAAAAACCAAAACTTAAGCAGGTCAAGACATACCTTTGCGCATTTGAAAAAGACATGAAATATGTTTTAAGCAACATTAGTAAACTTGTTTTAAAGCCAGTAAATGAATCAGGTGGTTATGGAATTTTAATTGGGCCAAAGGCATCAAAAAAAGAATTGGATGAATATAAAGCAAAAATTATTGATAATCCAAGAAATTTTGTAGCACAACCCTTAATTAAACTTTCTACAAGTCCAACTATGGTAAATACGAGTATAGAACCGAGACATATCGATTTAAGACCATTCATATTGTCCGGTAATAATATTTTCGTAACAAATGGTGGATTGACAAGAGTTGCTCTTACAAAAGGATCTACTATTGTCAATTCATCTCAGGGTGGTGGGAGTAAAGATACATGGATAATTCATTAAATGTTATCAAGTATTGCTGAAAAAACATATTGGCTCTCCAGATATATTGAAAGAATTGAGAATACATCAAGATTGATTAATGTGAATTCAGATTTACTCTTAGACATACCGCATGATGAATCAGATGATTTAAAACATCTAATTCAAATAACTGGACACTTAAAAGATTTTAAGAAAAAAAATACTAAAGAAAATGTTTTTTTCTTTTTAATTCAAGACGAAAAAAATCCATCTTCCATTAAATATTCAATCGAGATGGCAAAGATGAATTCAAGATACCTTTTAACAATGCTTCCAAAGTCAGCATGGGAGCAATTTAATAATTTATATACTGATTTTAGTAGTAAAAATAAATCATATAATGAAGATCTTTACCAAATAATTAGAAATTCTCAGAGGTTTTTT
>CABZHV010000001.1:0-183260 GCA_902525635.1 uncultured SAR86 cluster bacterium | reverse complement strand
AGAATGATTTAATGGAGCTCCATAAATTTGTAAAAAATAAAAATTTATCAGTCCTTGTAATAGGAGAGTGTACGAATGTAATTTTACCAAACTTCTATAATGGCATCGTTGTAAAAGTATGTTTTGAGGATATGGATTTCAATAAAGACAACAATACTGTCATTGTTGGCTCATCTATCAATTGGCATCAATTGGTGTTGGAAGCAATTAGTCGTAATATTTACGGTTTTGAAAATTTATCATCAATTCCAGGAAGCGTTGGAGCAGCGCCAATTCAAAATATAGGTGCATATGGTCAAGAAGTATCTAATTTAATAAAAAGTATAAATTGTTATGACTATATCAATAACAAATTTATGTCTCTTAACAATGAGGAATGCGAGTTCTCATACAGAAATTCGATTTTCAAAAATAATAGTTTAATTATCTACAATGTGATTTTTAATACGAATATTTATACAGAATTCAATCTTGAATATGATTCAATTAAAAAATATGCAAATTTAAATGATATAAGCCTCACTAATATATCAATTAATGAGGTTTCTGAACTTATTACCAATATAAGATCAATCTCACTACCTAATCCTGAGCAAATTCCTAATGTTGGAAGTTTTTTTAAGAATGCTATTACAAAAAAAATTAATATAAAACAAAAAGATTATTCACTTAATGAATTAGTTCTCTGGGAAATAAACTCAAAAGAAGTAAAAGTTGGCTCAGCAAGATTAATTGAATTAATTAAAAATCAATTAGATAAATATGATAATGTTAAATTATCAGAAAACCATGCCCTTGTTTTAGTAACAAATGAACATGCATCACAAGATGAAGTGATTAGTTTCGCAAAACATATTCAAGATAAAGTATTTAAAAATTTTAATATTAAGCTTGAAATCGAACCGTCAGTAATCTTAAATTAAGTAATGTTTGTTTGGTCTGCAGTTGCTCACTTTATAGCTCTTTCAAGTCCTGGACCAGATACAGCTATTGTAGTAAGACAAGTTTCTATATATGGAAGATCTGCAGGAATCAAAACAGCACTAGGAATTGGTTTTGGTATTTTACTTCATTGTATCTTGGCTATAAGTGGTATATCTCTTTTAATAATATCTAATAATTTATATAAATTAATAATAAGCATAATTGGTGGCTTGTATATTTTATATTTAGGAATATCTATTTTTTTTAGTGATTTAGAGATCACAACAGACGAAAAGAAATTTCTATATGAAAAAAACAGTTTTATTGTAGGTCTGATCACTAATATATTTAATGTGAAAGCATTTTTATTTTTTGTATCTTTGTTTAGCATTCTTGTTGAGAGTTTGAGTGGAATTTATTACTTTTTATTTCCATTATATTTCTCGATCACATCAGCTTTATGGTTTATTTTTATAAGTATTGTCATTACACATTCCTCAATCAATATAAATATATACACAAATATATATTTGACATCAGTTATGTCATTTATATTATGTTTTATAGGTATATTTATAATCATTTCAGCATTAAATGAGTATTTCTAAAATTGCGAATAGCCTAAGAGGCCAAAAAGTTTTTCCACCAGTAGAGACATGGAATCCTGAACTGTGTGAAGGACAGGAGTTTTTGATTAATAGAGAAGGTGAATGGTTTTATAATGATTCACCAATAAAAAATAACAAACTTGTAAATTTATTTTCTACGGTGCTAAGAAAAGATAAAAACGACTATTTTTTAGTTACGCCTGTAGAAAAAGTGCCAGTCAAAGTTGAACTTGCACCATATAAAATTATTGATTTTGAAATGTATAAAGAGAATATACGTTTAATAACAAATTTAAATTATGAATTTATTCTGAATGAAAGTAATTCAACTAGATTGATTAAATATAGCAATTCTGAAATACCTTTAATTAATGTAAGAAGCAATATTGAAGGATTCTTTAATAGAAACACATATTATAAATTAATTGATATAGCTCTTGAGAATAATTATATTGATAAAAAAATACTTTATTTAATTAGTGGTAATAAAAAACATATCATAGGTAAAATTGCATAAAAAACTTAAACTAGAAAAAAAAATATGCCCTGTTTGCGAGAAATCTTTTACTTGGCGAAAAAAATGGAAAAATAATTGGTCTAGCGTTATTTACTGCAGCGAAAGGTGTAAAAGGTCTAAGAATCTAAAGTCTCATTAATCCATTCATCAATGTAAAATTCTAAAAGATTGAGAGGCAACGATCCTCTTTTAAGAACCTCATGGTGAAAATCTTTAATATCATATTTATCACCTAATTTTTTTTCAGCTTTATTTCTAAGTTCTAATATTTTTAATTGTCCTATTTTGTATGCAAGAGCCTGACCTGGCCACGCAATATATCTATCTATTTCATTATTAATATCTAAAATAGACTTTGCAGAATTTTCAACAAATATATTAATTGCCTCATCTCTTGTCATACCTTTGAAGTGCATACCTGTATCAACAACCAATCTTATTGCACGCCACATGTCGTATGTAAGTTGTCCAAATTTATCGTATGGATCATCATATATACCCATATATTCTCCTAATTCCTCACTATAAAGTCCCCATCCCTCAACAAAAGCTGTTATACCTTGATATTTTCTAAATGATGGAACATTATCAAGTTCTTGAGCTATAGAAATCTGAAAATGATGACCTGGAACAGCTTCATGTACAGTTAGTACTGGAATTTCATATTTTGGTCTTGATTCTGGTTTATATAAATTTGCATAAAAATATCCAGGCCTTCCTGGGCTTGGACTATTGTAGTAGGCGGTTGTAGTAAAAGGAGCAGACTCTTCAGGGATAGGAATAACTCCATATGGTGCTCTAGGAAAAACTTTAAAAATTTTTGGAAGAAGAGGATCTATTGTTTTAGACATAATTAAATATGCATTAAACAGATCATCCGGATTATCATAATAGAATCTTGGACTAGTTCTAAGATAATTTAAAAATGAATTAAAATCACCATCCCAGTTAACTTTCTTGATTATTTCCTCCATCTCAGTTCGGATTCTTTTAATTTCCTCAATACCAATTTCATAAATTTCGTCAGGACTGAGCTCAGTTGTTGTGTAATATTTTGCTAAGTATTTATAGTATTTTTTTCCACCAGGAACATCACCAATACCTATCGACTCTCTTGATTGACTTATATATTCATTTTTTAAGAAATGATTTAGCTCAAGATATGCAGGATTAATTTCATTTAGTATTATGTTTTTAGCTTCAACAATCATTTGTTCCTTATCTGATGCGGATATCAAAGATTCGTCAGCTTCTAAAAAAACTTTTAAATATGGACTATTTTTAACATCAACATTTATCAATTGATCTATTTGAGTAATTACGCCTTCTGTTATTAACTTTGGTTGAGTAATGCCTTGCGACAATCCTTTTTTATTTATCTCAATAGCGTTATATATATTATTTGAGAATTGTCTTAGTCTTGATAACCAGTCTAAATAATCTTGTTTGGAGCTATAAACTAATCTATTTCCTGTTTCATAAAAGCTTTGAATGCCTCCTCTCTGATTTAGTCTAAGGTAATAAGTTGGGAAATCAGATAGCCCAATGCTACTTGTAAGACTAAACTCCTTTAGTTTATAGTTAAGTTGATTATCATCGCTTAGTTTTGATATATCAATTTGTCTAAGTTCATTTAATGAATCTATTTCTGACTGTCTTTCACTCAAGAATTGATCAATATCATTAGAATTAATTTTGCCATTTAATCTTTTATCACCAACGTATGATGCAAATAAAGGATTTTCATTTAAAGTTTTTGTCCAGTCGTTTTCGAGAAAATCTAAAAATTTCTCATTTTCATCTATTTCTAATATTTCAAAATTATTATCGATAATAACTTCTTCATTATCTTTTAATAAGGAATTTTGAATAGAAGATGTGGCGCATGAAGATAAGAAAACTGTTATAAATATAATAGAATATATTTTCACAACATTACATATTAGGATAATTAGGTCCACCAGGTCCTTCTGGCGATACCCATGTTATGTTTTGAGATGGGTCCTTGATATCGCACGTTTTACAATGTACACAATTTTGTGCGTTAATAACAAATTTATTTTCACCATTTTTTTGAACAACCTCATATACACCTGCAGGACAATATCGTTGTGCTGGCTCATCATACATTGGGAGATTAACGCTTATCGGAATTGATGAGTCTTTTAATTGAAGATGACATGGTTGATCCTCATCATGGTTAGTATTTGAGAGATAAACAGAGGATAGTTTATCAAATGAATAAATCCCATCAGGTTTGGGATAGTCAATTTTAGGTAATTCATCTGCTTTTTTTAAGCAAGCATGATCAGGAATAGGGTGGTTAAGTGTGAATGGTAGGTTTCCTCTAAAGATTAATTGATCAATTACATTAAACGCAGCACCAAATAATGCTCCAAACTTATGAAATAGTGGGCCAAAATTTCTTGATTTATAAAGTTCTTTATTTATCCATGACTTCTCAATCTGTTTGTCATATACATCTTGTTCAACTCCGTGCAATTTGTTGTACGTATATTCACCAGCCAGTTCACCTGACTTCATTGCTGTATGCGACCCCTTTATTTTTGAAAAGACAAGAGTTCCAGCATTACATCCAATCAACAAACCACCTGGAAATTCCATTTGAGGTAGGGACTGCATGCCTCCTTTAATAAGTGCTCTTGCTCCGTATGATAATCTTTCACCACCTTCAAGATATTTTTTCATAGTTGGATGAGTTTTCCATCTTTGAAACTCGTCAAAAGGACTTAGATGGGGATTTTTATAATCTAATGGTATAACAAAACCAATATAAGCCTCATTATTTTCACCGTGATAAAAGTATGAACCTGCAGCTATATCAGGTGTAGGCCAGCCATTAGTGTGAATCACAAGACCCTCATCATGATTCTCAGGCTTTAGTTTCCATACTTCTTTAAAACCAATACCATAATGCTGAGGATCTTTGCCATCAGACAAATTATATTTGTTAATAATTTGTTTACCTAAGTGACCTCTACAACCTTCACCTAAAATTGTCATTTTAGCCTTTATCTCGATACCTAGCTCATGCCCAGGTTTTAACTCACCACTTTCAGATACTCCCATATCTCCAGTTTGAACACCAACGACTTCATCATTTTCAAAAATTAGTTTACTAGCAGGGAATCCTGGAAATACTTCAACACCCAAATTTTCTGCTTGCTCGCCAAGCCATCTACATAAGTTTCCAAGGCTTATCACATAATTACCATGATTATTTAAATTTGGCATAACAAATGGAGGTACTGGTATGCCAATATTTTTAAGAAGATAATATATTTTATCTTTTGTTACAGGTACATTTAAAGGAGCATTTAGTTCTTTCCAGTTAGGTATTAGTTCATCAAGAGCATTAGGTTGAAAGACATTACCAGATAGTATATGAGCACCAATTTCTGAACCTTTTTCTAGCAGGCAAATCGAATAATCCGTACCGTTTTGCTTATTTAACTGTGCAAACTTTATGGCAGTAGCAAGGCCTGCGGGGCCACCTCCAACAACAACAACGTCATATTCCATTACTTCTCTGTGCATAAGATTTAATATTGTATTAGTAAATAAAAATACATTATAATTATACTATATTATAAGTTCTATTTATATTAAAATGTCTTAATAATAATGTAAATTTATATTAAATATACACATAAATAAGTACAATTTACATAAATAAGTACAAATTATAAGTAAAGTAATCTTAAATCAAATTATGAAAATTTTAGTTCCCATAAAAAGAGTTGTAGACTATAACGTTAAAGTAAGGCCACTTTCTGATAATTCAAATGTTGATCTAAATAATGTAAAGATGGCAGTTAATCCATTTTGTGAAATTGCATTAGAAGAAGCGGTTAGACTTAAAGAATCTGGTAAAGCAACTGAAGTTATTGCTGTATCAGTAGGGAAATCTGATTCACAAGAACAGTTAAGGACTGCTCTTGCCTTAGGAGCTGACAGAGCTGTATTAGTTGAAACTGACTCATTATTAGAACCACTTGGTATATCAAAAGTATTACAAAAAGTAATCGAAGATGAAAAGCCTGAAATTGTTATTTTAGGAAAGCAAGCTATTGATGGGGATAATAATCAAACTGGACAAATGCTTGGAGCTCTTTTAGATTATCCCCAAGCTACTAATGCGTCAGAAATTATATTAGAAGATTCATCTGTGAAGGTTACAAGAGAGATCGATGGTGGTCTACAAACACTTGAATTGACAATACCAGCAATTATAACAACTGACTTGAGATTAAATGAGCCCAGGTATGCCTCACTTCCTAATATTATGAAGGCTAAGAAAAAAGAACTTAATGTAATATCCGTAAATGATCTTGGAATAGATATAAACCCAAGAACTGAATTGTTATCAGTTGAGCTTCCTCCTAGTAGAGAAGCAGGAATAATAGTTGAAAATATCGATGAGCTTGTTGATAAGCTTAAAAATGAAGCAAAGGTGATCCAATGAGTATATTAGTTATAGCAGAACATGATAATCAAAGTTTAAAAGGATCGACCTTAAATACTGTTTCGGCTGCAACCCTATTAACTGGTGATATTTCACTTCTCGTTGCTGGAAGTAACCTGGATAGTGTAATCAATGAGTGTCAAACTCTTGATGGGATTTCCAAGATTTTAAAATGTGACTCAGATACATACAAAAATGTAATTGCTGAAGATCTTTCCTCCTTAATATTAGCTAATTGCGAAGGGTATACGCACATATTGGCTCCATCAACTACTTTTGGAAAAAATTTAATGCCAAGAATATCTGCAAAATTGGATACCCAACAAATATCAGATATTATTTCTGTTGAATCTGATGATACCTTCAAGAGACCAATTTATGCTGGTAGTTGTATAGCAACAGTTAAATCAAATGATGATATCAAGGTCATAACTGTAAGATCCACAGCATTTGATCCAATTACAAATAATAGTTCTGATACAGAAGTTATCGACATGAGTAATGTTGAGTCATCAGGCATAAGTAAATTTGTCTCAGAAGAATTAGCAAAAAGTGATAGACCTGAATTGACTGCTGCTAATATAGTGATCTCTGGCGGTCGAGGAATGCAATCTGGTGATAACTTCCATCTCCTTGACTCAATAGCAGATAAACTCGGAGCAGCAGTGGGCGCATCAAGAGCTGCTGTAGATGCAGGTTTTGTTCCAAATGATTATCAAGTTGGACAAACTGGCAAAATAGTGGCCCCAGATCTGTATATAGCTGTTGGGATATCAGGTGCAATTCAACATTTGGCTGGTATGAAAGATTCTAAGGTTATTGTTGCTATTAATAAAGATGAAGATGCACCAATATTTCAAGTTGCTGACTATGGTTTAGTTGCAGACTTATTTAATGCTTTACCTGAATTAGAATCAACGCTCTAAAAATCTAGTATTAACAATGCATAAATATTTAACATTAATGCTGGTTATTTTTGTAAGCATGCATTCAATAATTGCTGACGAGCTTGACACACAAGTCTGTAATGCAAAACTACTTCAAGTATTAAAACCTGATTATCCAATAACAAATTATCAAGGTTATTCAGTAGTAAGTTTTAATATAGATAAAAGCGGGAAAGTGTCAGATATTAAATCTAACGTATCAATGTGCGTAATTTCTAGAAACAATGATGGATCAATAAATTTTAAGAAGTGTCCTTTTTTTAAAACTACTTCTATTTCAGCGGCTAAATATTTGAAATATGCTGAACCAAAAGATAATTTAGGAAATAGTTGTGAAATTAAAAATTATAAAATTAAATATAATTATTCTTTGTATAATTTAAAAGTTATTAATAATAATTTTCTTTTAAGAGAAGAAAATAACTCAAATGATTTAGAGGCTTTTTTGAATCAAAATAAAAATTATAAAATTGAATACAATAACTCAATATATGAGATTAATACTGTTAAGTAAGTTGAAAGATTTTTTTAAAATAGAAAATAGTTTCAAAATAACATTAATCATAAGTATTTTATTTCTTCTTGTTTTTTATTTGCTAAGTTATTTTCAAATCATACAATCTGTTGAATCATTTAACCTTATAGGAGAAGCTTCAAGATGGTGTGAAAGAATTAGTGATGGCCCGTTTAGAGAACCGATTAATACATTTACCAACCTAGGTTTCATGTTTGTTGGCCTTTATATTCTATATATTTTATCTAATGAAGAATCTTTTAATGAATTTTCTGGTTTAAATAAAATAACTGTCTTATATGGTGTTGCTGTAGTTTATTTAGGCCCAGGTTCAATGATGATGCATGGTACAAATACAGAATGGGGTGGTTGGGCTGACAATCTCAGTATGGTTATGTATATAGTTATTCCTTGGCTTTTTAACATTTATAAAATGTCTGATTGGTCCTCTGATATGTTTATAAAAATTTATGTTTCAATAATCTTAATTTATGCATTTATGAGAGGTTTTTTTGGCTATGAATTAGGTATTGGGCTAGATTTATTTGGTGTATCAATTGGACTTTGGGTAGTCAGTGAATTTTTATATAGATTTTGGTCTCCAAGCATGCGTTTTATTTCTGGTTTTGTTGGCTTTCTCGTATTAATGTTATTTGGAATTTTTCCACAAGAGGTATTTGAAGACTTTAAAAGTTATTGGTGGATTGTCTTTTTTTGGATTCCTGGTATTTTAGCAAAATCAAAACCAAAATTCTCAAGAACTTATAAATGGTTTTTTGCTGGTATGGTTGCATACATAAGTGCTTGGCTAATTTGGTTGCAAGGTAATCTTGAAATAAATCCAAACTCAGAATTTTGTAATCCAGATTCATTAATTCAAGCTCATGGAATTTGGCATTTGCTTACAGCACTAGCAACTATTTTCTTCTTCTATCATTACAGATCTGAAAAATTAATTTAAAATTTTTTCACAGCCAGAGCCTTTCAACATTTTAAATGTTATTTCTTTATCAGATTTAGATAATTTATTGAATTCATCTTTTATCCAATTAAGGCATTTAGCTTGATATGGGAAAGTTTTTTGTTTCCAAACTGAATTATCAATTTTAGTTTCCCAAACAGTATCTCCATTATTAAAAGCCTTAGAATTTGCAATGAGACATGGAATATAGACTCTGCCTATTTCATTAAAAATATCTAAAAGTGTATTTGGAACTTTATCTATATCAAACCAACCACTGTTATCATTAAAATAATTTATTTCATCATTAGTATTATTATTGTTATCAACTCCAAAAAACTTACCAATTCCACCTTTGTCATGAAGACCTGATAAGTCAGACATAATACTTACCCATGATATTGTTCTGGGTGAGATTTCACATGCAATATTTCTTGGAGTTGGATCAAATCCAACAAGTTGTGATAGTTGTCCGTACATTCCAAAATCTGCTGATGATGGTCGTTGTCCAAACATAAAAGTTGAAGTTGTAAGATGCGATTCCAATAATTCTAAATACCTCTTATAACTTTGATCAATAAGATTTGCTGTTTCATTATTTGAACCCACAACCCATAATCTATTTATTTGTCTATCAGCAATAACCTCACTAAATTGTTCCATTAATTCATTATCAATATCTAGTTTATGTTGTAAAACTAACATTTTTTTTGCATTCTCTGCGTCTTGCTTAAAATACCATCTGTAATGGAACATATATTTTGTTGTCCACTCGTCTGCGAAATCCTCAAGAAGATAATTTAAAAAATTTAAAATTGGATGATTAGGGATTACAGATTTAGTTTTATAAATTTTTTCAAGATACCTAATAATTGGGGTTGTATCAGTTTTACAAATATTCTCACCATCATCATTTTTTAAAACTATTGTTGGCAAAAGAACTGGTTTAGGTGGTTCTATTTTCAATAGTGACAAATTATGAACAACATCACCCCAAGATACTGTATATGGAATATTTCTATATCTAAGCAAAGCTAGAATTTTTTGGGTATAGGGTGAACCGACATTGCCAAAAACTTTAATAACATCTGTCATATTGACTTATCCAATTGGATTGCCAACATCTTCACCAAGTTTTATTGCTTTTTTAAATGCAGGCCTAGATTCAATATTTGAAACATAATTCTTAACATTTATCATATCCTCATTTACAGCTCCTAGCCGAGTTGCCATATAACATGAGTGTCCCAACATACAATCTGCAGCAGTAAAATCTCCAATCAAATAATCTTTATCTTGTAAAAAATTATTTACTGGATTTAAAGATTTTGAAAGTAATTTCTTAGCTTGATTTAATACTGTCTCATCTCTACGATCAAGAGGTAGTAATACTGTTTGAACAACGATTTGATTCATTGGTGGCATTACCATACCTTCACAATAATGAAACCACTGAAGATAGTATGGATATTCATCAGAATTTATATCAGGTTTGAGTCTGCCATCACCATATTTATCAAGTATGTATTGAATAATGGCACCAGATTCAAATATTGAAATATCTCCATCTTCAATAACTGGAACTCTGCCTAAAGCATGCCTAGATCTATGTTCTGGAGATTTTAAACCTTCTTTTGTAAACGGCAAAACCTTTAAGTCATATTCAATTTCAAGCTCTTCAAGAAGCCATGCAACTCGTCCTGCTCTTGTTCCTGGTGTTAAATACAGTTTTATCATAGTTACTCCTTATTTTTTTACCATTTTTTGTGCATTTTTAATAAATTCTTTTGTTTTTTCCTCATCATCAAGATTTTTATCTATCTTAATTTCGATTGGCACTTTTATTCCTTTAAGCATTCCAGGTTGTTCATACATAGCATTTTTCCATCTTTCAAGGCTCACTAATCCATCAATTGATACACCAGACCATTTATGTGTTCTTACCCAACACCAATTTGCAATATCAGCAATTGAGTATTCATCTGCAAGCCATTCATTATCTTTTAAATGTGTATCAAGTACTTCAAATAACCTTCTTGATTCATTTTGATATCTGTCAATAGCAGGTTGTATTTTTTCAGGAAAATACCTGAAAAATACATTTGCCTGTCCCATCATTGGACCAACTCCACCCATTTGAAACATGAGCCACTGCAAAACTTTTGCTCTTTTTTCAGGATTTGTTGAAATCAATTTATTTGCTTTATCAGCCAAGTAAATCATTATTGCTCCAGATTCAAAAATAGATAGGCTATTTGATGTATCCACAATTGCAGGAATTCTTCCATTAGGACTAATTTTTAAAAAATCAGGTTTCTTTTGTTCACCCTCAGAAAGATTAACAAGTATTGCTTTATAGTCCATATTTAATGCTTCAAGTGTGCATGAAACTTTGTGTCCGTTTGGAGTTGGCGCTGAATATAATTCAATCATTTTTAATCTTATATAAAATCAATTAATACTTTAGATAATTCTTTTGGTTTAGTCCATTGAAAAAAATGACCACCACCAATATTTTTAGCTTTTATAGCATTCGGTACCATTTTCAATACATCCTTTTCCATATCATTAGTTACAGGATCATTGCCAGCAAAAACAGATAAAAATGGTTTATTAGTTTTATTATAAAATTCTCTTGCTTGTTTTTGAGCATCTAAAGATTTATCTGGAATTATTGGCACATGGCTTGGCATGGCCCTACATCCCATTTTATATTTAGGAGATGGGAAAGGGGCCTCATATGCTTTCATTAAATCACTCATATAGGGTGACATTTTAGATAATCCTAATTTATGAAAAAAATAATGATTCCTTATTTGATTAAAAGGTTTTTTTTCCATCATTGCTGAGTTTAATAAACCAATAGGAAGATTTTTAGTATCCCAACAAAATTTTTGCCAATACATAAATTTTAATGCAGGATGAGTTTTACCAGAATCCATCTTTCTCACTTCTTTTGACATATTCAGTGGAGTAAGCTTTATTTTTGATTTTCTAAATTCATATACTTCATCAATCACAGCTTTTGGAGTATTTGGCATATATGGCAATCCAGTATTACCCATTGATATTTTTGTAAATCTATCTGGGTTATCAACAATCATTCTTAGGCCGATTAATCCACCCCAATCTTGACCAAAAAATATTAAATCATTTAAATCATTTTTAATCAGCCATTGATTCATCCAATCAACTTGATTTTGATAACTATAATCATTTCTAGAAGCTGGTTTATCTGACTTACCATATCCAACTAAATCGGGTGCAATTACTCTTATTCCCGAATCATTAAGGATAGGTATCATTTTAGAATATAAATAACTCCAAACTGGTTGACCGTGCATGGCTAACAAAATCGGACCATCAGATGGTCCCTCATCAATATGGTGAATCCTTAATTCAGTTCCATCATCTGCAAAAATATCTGTGTATTTTGGATCGAATGGGTAACCCTTAATATTAGCAAAATACTTATCAGGAGTTCTTAGTACCTTCATTAAAAATCTTTAATTGCTCCATCGTTTGTTAATTCTTTGATCAATTCATCAAATGGATCATCCTGTCCAAAATAATACTTTCCTTTATATACATTTAAAGGAACTCCATGATGACCAGCTTCTTTTTGATCTAGTTGATTCACTTCAATTTCTTCGATTAAGCTCTTTTCATTTGATTTTATTGATTGCCTTACTTCATCTAAGTCTTCTCCAAAATCAGCCAGTAGATCTTTAAATTTATCATCTGAATTCCAATTCTTAACGGTCCATATCAAGGTTGATAATTCATATGCAAATTCTATTCCTTTTCCTCTATTACACATTAACTGACCCATATGACAAACATCAAATATATAAGGTTGATGATCAGCTATTTTTCCAGTTAATGTATTTTGTCTTATTGGATCAGGCTTTATCGGCATATTTAATGGTATATTTAATTTTTTTGCTTTTTTCATAAAGTCTCTTTTGAATGGAATAAAGAAAAATATATTTTTGTTATCAAACCATTCTGGCATTCTTATAGCTATGGGATAAACGATTTTAAAATTTATATCTAATTTATATTCATTCTTAAGTTTAAGCATTCTTGGAAGAATCAAATATGAATAAGGACTTCTGTATGAAAAATAAAAATCAATCATGTTACGTGTTTCCTTTTTTTAATGATAAATAAAACATTATGATAAAGTATATCAATATAGGTATATTGCCAATTACCCCTGGGGGTGTGTTTATATAGTAATCATCGGTCAATGGATGAAGTGAGCCTGAAATTAATCTAAAGCAATGATCTAAGAGGCATATCATATATATTAACGGTACAAGGCTTTTATATTTAATAAATAAAATTAATAGAACTAATGTTAATGATACCTGTGTTGCTCCCCAAAGCGATGCAAATAAATAAACTAAGTTATTTGGATCTATAGTATCTATAAATGGGAGTTCTTTTATTGTTGCAATTCCTACAAGACCAGAATTTTCTGTGAGGAAATGTACAAGTGATCTAAATACATATAAAGCAAAAATAGGATAAAGACCATATATTGCTATTTTTGAACCTTTATAATCAAGATTTAAATTATTAGGTAAAAGTGTCATTAATTTATTTCATCAATATTAATTTCATTATTACCGACTGGCATAACAACCCTAGTTCCATCATCCGAGAGGGTATAGTCTTCAAATATGCCTTCAATCGGTCTAAAAAATACCCTTTTCATTAAATTATTTCGAGGTGTTGGTATGGAATGGTAAATGAGCAGATGTTTTACATTTGCATCTCTAGCAATCTCACCTGCTTCCTTTATGCTTGTGTGATAATTCTGAATGTCTAGAAGTATTTTGTCCATTTGAGGTATAGGGGCGTATTTTCTCATTCTTTCAACAATATCTACTGATATAGCGGAATGAACAAGAAGATCAACATTCTTTGAATATTTTTGAACACTTCCATCATGAATAGTGTCTCCACTTATAACAACTGTTCTTCCTTTATAGGATACTTTAAAACCAAATGATGAATTAACAGGATAATGATCAACTACAAAAGGTAATATTTCTAAGCCAGGAGTATCATTTGGAATCAATTGATTATCTATAATTTCAATAGCATTAAATCCTGCAATACTCATTGGCAACATGTCATTTCCATGATGTTCATTCCTGTATTGATAATCCGGTGAATATGCTAGCTCAAAACCTTTTGTAACAAGATTTATTCCCTTCGGTCCATAAACTTTTAATGGTGCGGTTCTCCCTTGAATCCAAGATTGAAGATGTGCATCTGGTAAATCTGCCATATGATCTGAATGCATATGCGTTATTAAAACTGCCTTTAAATTTGGCCATGGCAATTGATACTGTGTAAGGTTATTAACACTTCCATTACCCATATCAAAAATATAAATGTCATTACCAGCTTCAACAAGAACACAAGATTCAGCTCGTCCGGGAGATGGAAGAGGTGATCTTGAACCACAAATAACAACTTTTAATGTATCTTCTTTATCTAAAAAAGGCTCTGCGCTAAAAAGAATATTTTTTATACCAATATTTAAAATTTTGTCTTGAACTGAATGAGAGTTTATTGATACTAAGCCAATAATAAATATTGAAGTAACGAAACTTAATACTATTAATATTTTTTTCATCTTTTTAGATTGTTTCTATGTTGAGCTGACCTGCAAGTCCTGCATCTCTATGAATATGAATTTTTTGATATTCCGGATCCATAGTCATTTCAAACATTGCTCTTCTATTTGGATATTTTGCTATTGCAACAGAGTCCCATAATTCATCAACTTCTCCTAACATCAGTCTACTTACTTTACCTGCAAATATAAATTCACCACCGTACTTCTTAACCAAATTGATAACCTCAATTGCATATAATCCATATGCCTCTTCACCAGTCAGGTTAGTATTTCTTCCATCTTCATATGATGCCTTATTCTTGTATTTTAATAAATTTACCATTGAAATAGGTCCAAGATCAGGATTTTCCAAAAAACCATTTAGTTGTTCTTCACTGGGAATGACTTTATTTTCAAATTTCATAATTGAATCTCATGTTTATAAACTATATATATTATTATATTAGTCTTCAGATTATAGATACAATAAATAGATGAATAGAGTGATTAAACATACAGGATCTAAATATCCAATTATTCAAGCTCCAATGGGTTGGATTGCCAGAAGTCAGCTTGCATCAGCTGTTTGTGAAGCTGGTGGTATGGGCATCATAGAAACATCATCTGGCGAAATCGATAACTGTAAAAAAGAGATTGAGATCATGTCAGAACTAACTGCTAAGCCATTTGGAGTTAATTTACCTTTACTATTTCTGAAAGATGATTCAATGGTTAAATTTTGTGTCAAATCTGGAGTCAGATTTGTAACAACTTCTGCAGGAGACCCTACAAAATATATTAAAACACTTAAAGATGCAGGAATTATCGTATATCACGCTGTACCAAGTCTTGATGGCGCAATTAAAGCTGCGAATGCTGGTGTTGATGGACTGGTTGTTGAAGGTACAGAAGGAGGTGGTTTTAAAAGTCCAGTTGAAGTTGGTTTATTGGTTTTAATTCAATCAATTAAACAAAACATAGATTTACCAATTATTGCTGCTGGAGGTATTGTAGATGGTGCAGGAATGGCTGCAGTTTTTGCTGCTGGTGCAGAAGGAATCCAAATGGGAACGAGATTTGTTTCAAGTCTTGAAAGTCCAGTTCATAATAATTTTAAAAACAAGATAATAGATTCCCCTATAGATGGTACCTATATATTAAATAAGAAATCAAAACCAGTTATAAGAGCTTTAAAAACAAATTTAACAAGAGATATTGATGAAAAAGGTCATATGGATATAACAGCATTATTTAATATTAAAGAGTTGTATTTTGGTGGTGACATGGAAGCAGCACCTGCTTTATCAGGTCAATCTGTGGGCCTTATAAATGAAATTAAATCCGTTAAGGAAATAATCGATGAAATTATTAACGATTTTAATGCTAAATGCATATCAATGGGAAATCTAAAGTTTTAAAGTTTATTAGTCACTTAAATCAGATTTATCAATTTTTTCACGTAATAGAAGCTTTTTTAAGCTTATCTTATCCTTTAAAGTCATAATATATGCTGAAATTGCCAATATTAATATTCCAGTTGCCTCATATATTATATTTATTGCATTCACATCTTTACTTTGAAGAATAATCATTCTTGTAAGAGCGGTCATTGCAATAATTAGAGGAAGTGTTACAGGAATTCTATTATTTACATAAAATGTAGCAACCATTCCTAAAACCTCAGCATATATAAAAAGTAGGAATAGGTCACTAAGATTTACTTCTCTAACGCTAATCATTCTAATAATTTCAAACACTGTTGCATACAGTGTTGCAACAGCAATTATGAATAGTAGAACTCTTTCAGAAACACCTATAAATTTTTGCACTAAATTTGAATCGTTCATATATTTAATATTACATATTATGAGTCTTATCTCAAATTTAATTCTTTGGAGGAAGTAACATTAGTTGCGACGTATTATCCATATATTTTTTGTAGTTTGGTCTATTTTTGAGACTTCTTTCATCCATCATTGGGCATGACACTAATACAAACAGTAATAGCATTGCTAAAGGACACACTATTAACCACAATGGCGCAAATCCTGAACTAATTCCCATAAAGTAAATTCCAAACCAAAAACCAACTTCTCCTAAATAATTTGGATGTCGTGAATACCTCCATAATTTATACTTCATTGTTTTACCTTTATTTCTAGGATCACTTCTAAATCTTCGCATCTGTTCGTCAGCAACAGTTTCTAGTATTACTGCAATTAATGTAATGATTGATGAAATGTATAGATATACATTTTCATCAACATCATTAATAAATATATAGACTAGTGGATACAAACAAATATTTACTATGAAAGTTGGAAACAAATGTATTCCAAAAAAATTATTAAATTCAGCTTTATATTTATTCGTATTTTTTAAATCTATATACCTGAAATCTTCATGATGAAATCCTTCCCAACTAATTACCCAGTTTCTAGTAAGCCGAGTTGCCCATAACAAAATTGGAAATATAACTATCATCTTCAATAAGATTGAATTTTCTGATTGAATTGATAAATAAATAACTATAGGAACTGGAGCAACTGACCAAAATGGATCATAAAGGCTTGAATTCTTTAGAAGAACACTACCAAGGTAGATAAAAATAGTTGCATTTACATGCCATATAGTAATTTTAAGCCAAATAAAGTTTATTGATTCTGGTAATAGAACGTAAGCAAGATAAAACGAAACAATATATATCGATATACATAATAACTGACTAATCCTTTTGTCTTTAATCATTAAAAAGGGGGCTTATGCCCCCTAAATATGTTATTTACTTGACCAAGTTATTGCTAACTGGAATACAAGAATAAATAGAACAAATATTGTTTGTAATGGAGCTCCTACAACAAGAGGAAAATCAAGGTATGCGGCCATTCTTTCAGCAGATGCAGCACCAATATCATTTAATTGAACTACTGCAGACTCTAAAATAGATCCACCAATTTGATTTACTCCAAACATAAACGCTGCAACAAATACACAAAATATTGATGTAAAAACTTTACCAAGCATATTTGCATCAGGATTGTTGTATATATTATTTGCCATTCTAAAACCTAACCAAGTAAATAGAACCATTCCAACAAAATACATTGCATTTTGGATAAAAGCTACTTGCATTAGATTTAATATTTGATATTCAGCCATAATTATTTCTCCTCTATATAATCATAAATAATAATATAAAAATGTTTATATGTTTAGATACATAATGAAATTATTTATAAATAGTTTATAGATAGTTTTTTCTTTGTATGTTTAATAAACATCTATATGATTAAATGTAGGAGGATAAAAACTATGTTTTTAAAATATTTTATTTCGTTTTCATTAATAATTACATTCAATCTTTATTCAGATGATCATATGGTTTCAATTGAATCAGATGGATCTGTTGGTGAGTTTAATTATGTCACTGTAACAAATCCAATGAGCTTCATGATGGCACTAGATGAATTTGATAAATCAAGTTGTGCAAAGAAATGGAGAGCTGAGTCTGATGTCAATGTAAGTTTATGGGCGTTAAGAGGATCAGGTTCTTCAACTCATTTCATTCTTGTTTCTTATGATGATTGGGACAAGATGGAAAAAGGAAGGTCTATTTTTACATCCTGTAAAGAGGCTGCTGATATGCTTGTAAAGATAAGCAATAATACTGATTCATCAAGATCTTGGAACTGGGTCACCCAGAATGTACTTTCAGGTAGAGCTTGGAAAGCAAATACATCTTTTGCTAAGTTTAATTTTAAAGTTGAGAGAGGAAGAGATGCTGAATACATTGAAATGTGGAAGTCTATGATGCTTGACCAAATGGAAAATACAGCAGGATCATTTGGTTTGAATGCTGTTTCATATGGAAATAGATATGCAAACTACATGGTATACATCGGCGCTGATTCTGTAAGTGAACTAAATAATTCAATAGCAAAGGTTAGACAAACAGAATCATATAAAAAATATACATCTGCAACTACTGATATGCTCAGTAACATCAATAGTGAAATGGTTCAATTAGTTAAATTTTATACAGGAGAATAATATGAAAAAGTTTTTTAAAATTTACATTTTTATGATTTTTGCACTAATAATTACTGCTGATGATCATGCTGATGATTCAAAATCATTTCCAGGCTTAGTATCGTCTGAAATGTTTAAAATGAGTGATGGAATGGTAATGCATGTTGAAAGAAGAAAGACTTGTAATCAAGGTACGGTTGCGAAACATTTTCATCCAGCAGCAGGAACACTAGTGTATGTACTTGATGGTAAATCACAATCGAAGTCAACAGGCGATTGGAAAACATATTCTAATAATGAATATTGGTTTGAAAAATCTGATTGGGTTCATGGTGGCGAGTCTGATGCACCTGAATTAGGTGATGTATGTTCTGATCTATTAGTAATTAGAGTTGCGGAACCTGGAAAGGATCATACTGTATTTATTGATTAACTCAAAAATAGTTATTTAAAATCCGTCTTTATGGCGGATTTTTTATTTATACCAATATGAACTAAAATATACATTGAGCAAAATACATATGACTAAACAAAAAATTAAGATAACAGAGGTTGTTCTTAGAGACGGTCAACAGTCATTAATAGCATCTAGAATGAAAACAAAAGATATGATTCCTGTATTGTCGTTACTTGATAAAGTTGGGTATTCATCATTAGAAGCATGGGGTGGTGCTACTTATGATTGTTGTCTTAGATACTTAAATGAAGATCCATGGGATAGGTTAAAAGTTTTTAAGAAGTATATTAAAAATACTAAGTTACAAATGCTTCTAAGAGGAAAAAATTTAGTTGGTTATAAAGAATATGATGATTCAGTCATATCACTTTTTATAAAAAATTCTTTTAGAGAAGGTATAAGTATATTTAGAATTTTTGATTCATTAAATGATGTAAATAATATTAAATCGTCAATAGAATATGTGAATAAAGAAGGTGGAAATTCTCAAGGGACAATCTGTTATACCACCAGCCCAGTTCATGATGAGAAATATTGGATAAAACTTGCTAAAAGTATTGAAGATATTGGAGCTAAATCATTAGCAATAAAAGATATGGCCGGATTGTTGAGGCCAAATATTGGTTTTGAATTGATAAAAAAACTAAAAAAAAATATTAATATTCCATTACACCTCCATACTCACTCCACTACAGGTTTAGCTGATGCAACAAATCTTAAAGCATATGAAGCGGGCATAGATAACATTGATACATCTATATCATCATTCAGTAATTTATATGCTCATACTGCTACAGAAAGTTTTATTTCAATGATATATAAAGATAAAGATAATCCATTCGATATGAAGTTGCTAACTAAAATTGCAGAACATTTTCATACAGTAAGGGATAACTATTCTGAATTTGAAGGATCTATGAGAGGCGTTGACATTAATATGCTTTTATATCAAGTACCTGGTGGAATGTTAAGTATCCTTGAAAAACAACTCGTTGATTTAAAAAAACAAAATAAATTAAAAGATTTAATAGACGAAATACCTAGAATTCGAGAAGATGTAGGATATGTTCCATTAGTAACACCATCTTCTCAGATTGTTGGCGCACAGGCACTTATGAATGTTTTAGACAATAAAAGGTATAAAACTTTAAATAAAGAATTTGTTGATCTCGTGAATGGCAAGTATGGTGAAATACCAGGAAAAATTAATAAAGAACTTTTAAAAAGAATAGATAAAGACTATATTGAAAATGACAATCCAATAAAAATGTCAATTGATGAATATAAAAAAGAATTTTCAAATTTTTGTAATGAAAATAATTTAAAGGACTTTTCAAAAAAAGATACAGATTTATTAAACTATATTCTTTTCACTAAAGAGTCTAAAGATTTTTATTTATCAAAAAATAAAAATACTCATAACGATATTATAGGTCTTCAAGAGGGCTTTGGATTATTTGTAGAATAATATACCAAGTTCATAGTATAAATTTATAAATGAATAAAGATATTTGGAAAATTATAAGAGATGAGGTAAATCTCAGAATAGGAGCCGAGCCATCTCTTGAGCCTTACTTAAATCAACTAGTCCTGTCTCAAGATAGTTTAATAAATTCGGTTGCTTCTGTTCTTGCATCAAAACTTAATAGCGATGCTTTATCTTCAAACAAAATTAAAGAATTTATATTAGAAGTATATAATAAATGTGATCATATAGAACAAGATTTAATAGATGATCTTGTTTTTTTTAAAGATCATGATCCCGCTTGTAAGTATTTCTCTACTCCAATACTTTTTTATAAAGGTTTTCAAGGTCTTGCTACATATCGTGCTGCTCATTGTTTGTGGAATGATAATAGACACACAATGGCTTTATTTTTTCAAAATAGAGCATCTGAGATTTTTGGTGTTGACATTCATCCAGCTGCAAATATTGCTGGCGGTGTAATGATTGATCATGCAACAGGTGTTGTGATAGGCGAGACTTCAAAAATAGATAAAAATGTTTCTATATATCAAGGGGTAACACTTGGTGGAAAGGGTTTCGAAGTGGGGGATAGACATCCAAAAATTAGAAGCGGTGTTTCTATTTTTGCATCTAGTACTATTCTAGGCAACATTGTAATTGGTAAAAATTCAAAGGTTGCCGCAGGTAGCTTGGTTTTAAAAGATGTTGACGACAATGTTACAGTGGCAGGGATTCCAGCTAAAGAAATTTAATATTAAACAGAATTAAGTAAATCCCTTTCTACTTTGTCCATTTCTGAATCAATTTCGTCAAATAAAATACTAGACATATATCTTTCTGCAGTATCAGGAATCATACATAATATGTTTGAGCCTGGTTTTGCTTTTTTTGCCACTTTAACAGCTACGGCAAAAGTTGATCCACCAGAAACACCAGTGATAATTCCCTCCTTTTTTGCTAATTCACATGACCAATATATTCCATCCTTACCAGATACTGGTATAAGTTCATCATAATATTCTTTATCGATTGATTCTTGAAGAACAAGAGGAATAAAATCAGTTGTCCATCCTTGTATAGGATGTGGATTCCATGATGGATGTGACTCAGCAGCAGAACCATCAGAATTCCTTTTCTGAACGTTTTTGCTTGCAACAAGAGGCGCAACATCAGGCTCTGTTAAAATTAGTTTTGTATTTGGCATTTTATTTCTTAGTACTCTTGATACTCCTGTAAAGGTTCCACCTGTTCCATATCCAGACACCCAGTAATCCAATCCAATCTTTTTAAAATCATTATAAATTTCTATCCCAGTTGTTTCTTCATGAATATTTGCATTATCTTCAGTCTCAAATTGCCTAGCAAAAAACCAATCATTTTTTTCAACAAGTTTTTTTGCCTTATCATATGCTCCAGTACCACCTTCCGATGCTGGTGTTAGCAAAACTTTTGCTCCAAGAAATCTCATTAGTTTTCTTCTCTCGACTGATGCACTGTCAGGCATTGTTACTACTAATGGATATTTTTTAGCAGCACATACCATAGCGAGACCAACACCGGTGTTTCCACTTGTGGCTTCAACAATTGTTTGACCATCTTTTAGTAAGTTATTTTTTTTTGCATTATCAATAATACTGATTGCAAGTCTGTCTTTTACAGAACTAGCTGGATTAAAATATTCAGCTTTTACATAAATGTTTGTACCATTAATAGATATATTACTAGTTTGAAAAGAGGGAGTATTACCAATAGTTTCAAGAATATTTTTATAGATCATTTAGTTTGAGTATATTTAATAGATGTTATTTTGTAATACAAAACATCGCAATTTTTGTTATATTTTAAATGTATTTAAAATAAATGGGAGAAAATTAATGAAAATAAATTTATTAACAGTGATATTACTTACCTCATTGATTACAAACGCTGATAATACAACTATTGGCGATGTTGATATGGGAGAAGTTAAAAATAGTGATGCATTTAATCAAATAAAAAAAATGCTAGGTAAATGGGAGGGTAAACTTTATCAAGAATCTGGAGTAATTGTAGATACGTCCTCAGAATTCAAGCTTGTATCAAATGGAAATACAATTGTTGAAAAACTTGTTGAAGATGGTGTAGAAATGATGACAACATATTCAGATAAGGATGGGGAACTTGTTATTAAACACTATTGTGCCCTAGGGACAGAGCCAATGTTTACAGTTGCCTCCTTAAACAATAATTCTATTCAATTAAAATCTGACCCAACACCTGGATATGATCCAAAAGTTAATAATTATGTTGAATCTATTGGTTGGACATTTACTGGTGAGGATACTGTTAAAGTAAATGCATCCTTGAATTTAGATGGCGAACTTCAGAATCAATATTCATTAATTAATAAGGTAGATTAATTTGAGATTAAATAGTAAAACTGCAATTGTTACAGGTGCAACTGGTGGTATTGGCGCTGCAACCTCAAAAAGATATTTAGAAGAGGGTGCTAATCTTGTAATGGTTGGAAGGTCTGAAGAAAAATTAATATCTTTAATGAAATCTTTGGATAATCCATCAAATGCTCTTACTTGTGTTGCTGACTCAAAAGATGAATCAGCAATTAGTAAATGTATCAGTAGAACTTATGAAAAATTTGGTTCTGTGGATATTGTGATTGCAAATGCTGGCACAGAGGGAATTGTTAAACCCTTAACAGATTTTACTGTTGAAGAGTTTAATGATGTTATCGATACAAACGTAATTGGAGTATGGTTATATATGAAATACGCATTCCCCATAATGCAAAAACAAAAAAGTGGATCATTTATTGCAGTTGCTTCAACAGCGGGTTTGGTTGGTTTTAATGGATTATGTCCTTATATTGCAAGTAAACATGCTGTATGTGGAATGGTTAAGACAGCATGTTTGGAGAATGGACCAATGAACGTAAGAGTAAATGCGTTAGCACCTGGGCCCGTTGATAACAGAATGATGGATTCTATTGGAGAGCAACTAAACCCTGATGATCCTTCATCGGTTGTAGATATTGTTAATAGTATGGTTGCAACAAACAGATACTCAACAAATGAAGAGATTGCAAATTTAGCATTGTTTTTAGGTTCCGATGAATCATCAAACTGTTCTGGTTCTGTATATGTCTGTGACGGTGGATTTACAGCAGCTTAATTTAACAGATTAAAAAATTTATTTAATTATGTAGCTAAAATTTTATTTGCTTTTTCGATTAATTGATTTGTTAAATCAATATCATTGAGATGAAATCTATCTACTTCAAGTTTTGCATCGATATTCTCAAATTTAGTTAGGCCCTTTTTAAACCAATCATAGTTTTTATCAAATGAATCATTTTTTTTATAAATGTCATATGACAGTAACCATGATTTAAAATCAATATCTACAATTTTATTTATCATCTCTGAACATTTTTCAAAATTGTCTGAAATATAATAACCGGTTAAAAGAGCACATATTCTTCTATCAGAAGTGCTCTGACCTTGTGGAATTGGATCTAGTTCATAAGCTTTTTCAAGATATGAAATACCCTCATCTAATTTCTTTGTTCTTATTAATATTTCTCCATATACTGAACTCACTCTTGGATCATTTGGATTTAACTTGAAAGCTTTTGATCCGTGATCTAATGCTTTGTCAAAATCATGTAGTGATAAATGAACCTCAGCTAACATTCTATGGGCTTCAAAATCATTATTATTTAATTCAACTGCTTTGTTTATATTTAACATTATTTCAGTCATCAACTGCTCAATATCATTTCTATAACCTCTTCCATATGCCTGTCCTAGTGCACATGCCTTCCAAGCATATGCTTGTGAATTATTTGTATCAGCTTTAATTGATAAATCTAGAGCTTTAATACACTCCTGATTATCTTCTTTAGTAAATCTATGATGAAGTTCTTTTCCTTTCAATAAACATTCATAAGAATTCATATTTTCTGTTGGTTTTCTCTTAGCTCTTTCAAGACTAGATAATTCAATCTCGCCAATTAATGAGATAGTAATTTTTCTTACTATTTCGTCCTGAATATCAAATATGTCCTCTTTTACTCTATCGTATTTATTACCCCAAATAACATTTCCATCATTAAGTTCTGACAACTCAACAGATATCCTTATTCTATTATTAACAACTCTGATACTTCCTGAAACAGCATAATCAATTTCAAAATCTTTTTTAAATTGCTCTAAAGAGTAATCTTTTTCTCTAAAATCAAAACAAGATTGTCTAGATAATATTTCAATTTCTTTAATCATTGAAAATTCTGTTATTAAATCTTCAACTATCCCATCAACTAAAAAAGCTCCATCATCATCTTTATTCAAGTTGTTAAAAGGTAAAACTGCTATTTTTTGTTTATAAGAACCATCGATATCATGCTTATTATTGAATTCATTTATATTACTTATAAGCCCCTTTTTATTTAAAAAAAATCCAATTGCCATTACTAAGGGTAGGCCAATAGGTAAACCAATAAATAACCATCTCATTATTGCGTTTGAATTAAAACCAAGAATTTCTTCTATTTCAAAATAAGGTAGTGCAATATTTACAAATTGGATTAGAGCAAAACTACCAACCAAGTAAGCAGTAGCAATTTTCCATAAACTTGTTAAATGATTCATTTAATAAATTTTATAGATCAATATTATTAACAGTTCCTAATCCAGCCCCATAAACCACTGCATTTAGCCAAAGTCTATTAGTTCCAAGAGCTGAACCACGAAAATTTGGTTCTCCGGAGAATAAAATTAATTGTCCAAGGCCAAGTCTTTCTCTTGTTAAATATGCAGAATTAGCAATCCTTTGTGCAGCCTCAGGCCAGACCAAACCACTCATTCTTATGTTAATGTCCGTTTTTGATGGTATTGATGACCAATTTAGATATCTTGTGTCTTCAAAATCTTGTGAATCAATAATTTCTCCTATTCTAATTGCAGCTTGAGAGCTTCCTCCAGTCATCAGAATAGGGTAGTTGCTATATAAAACTGGTAATGTTTCATTAGTACCATAGGTAAGCCAATGTTTTTGATCTGACCTTGCACTAACTATAGATCCTGACGGCATAAAGAGTGATTGCCATTTATCACGACTTTTAAGCTCCTCAGAAGAAAGTTTATTTTCTACAGATTCCCAAGGATAAGAAATTTCAGTATTAACTTTATTGCTCAAAGTTTTATCTATACTTATGTCTTCGCTTAAAGAAAATAACTCTCTTTGAAGATCAATATTGAAATCTTGACTTTCATCAAAAGTATACTGCAGTTGTTTAACATTTCCGATACCTTCATCATCTGTAAATTGTCTTACGCTTCGATTATGAGCAATTAATGTTCCTCCTTGTTTAATCCAATTAGAAAGGATTTCTCTGGTGCTTTCCGACAATGATCTGCCACTAGGTATAATTATGGTGTTATATCTTCTCAAATCAGTGTAGTTTATATTTGATTTATTTATTTGGCTGTGCCTAATACCTAAATGATGGTCAATTGACCACCAAGAAACACCAACGTCATAAGAATTAAAACCTTCGTGACTTAAAATAGCAATTTGAGGTTTTTCAAGCAATTCAAAATGTTCTCCTCCCCAGTCTGGTAGCTCTTCTGGACCAAACCCTGACTCAATTGATACGACAGATATATCTAGTTGTATAGCAACATTTTTGATTATTTTTTCTAATGTTACTAATTTTGGATTATCCATTTTAATTACTACAACACTACCTCTTGGCAGATCATGACCAGATAGAGAAGTCTTTTTATTGATAACTCTTACTTCAACTCCAAGTTCCATTAAACGTGCTGCAAAAGCTACAGAACGATCATCATCTCCATTAACTGACCACATAACTGCATTTTCTTCGAATTCTAAATATGAGGATTTTGACTTCCAAGGTATTAAGTTTGAAGTTAGATTTTCAGGAACTGTAATGGTATCAAGACCATACATCATTGATAAATTAAATGCTGTTGTATCATACATAATAGAAGAGCCATCTCTTAAATTAGCTTGTTTTTCTTTTACCAGAACAGATTCATCTATTTTTGCATCAAACTCCATCATTGCTGCAATTAATGGAGCTTCGGATTGACGATTTGGTACGATTAGACTCCCAATTGGAATTGTATAATTTTCTAAAATTTCTCCTGATTGTTTTAAGACATTTTTAACTAAGATAGGTTTGTCGTTTTTATATAGCTTAATATCTTGAAGTTGAAGTTTCTCAATAAGAATATTTAATCTACCTATATTATCAGTTGGTAGAATTACAAAAGATCTATTTGCATAAATACTTTCTCTTGAAACATTATATTTTCTACCCTCCCAAAAATCTTGATACATTAATTTTGAATTTTTTTGAAGAGTTTTTAAATTCACCATTGTACTTATATATTGATGATGAACTGATTCTTTATATGATTGAATTGTACCCTCAGGTCTTCTAACTCCATCTTCAGCCATTCTAGATTGTTCATATAAAATACCAAGTGTGCCTCTAAATTGGATGTAGAATGAATATCCAGGATATAAATCTTCATGCCATTCACCGGTATAAAATCGCCAATTTCTCTCATCAAAAGCATTACCTTGATCCTGTGCAAAAATATTACCCCATTTTAATAAATCATTATCGATATTTTTGTTAATTGGTTCTCTTGGTGGACCAGTCATGAATGTATCTTGTGGACCCATTTCATGAGCATCAAGTAGTATTTGAGGTCTCCATTCGTTTATTAACTTAACTCTACCTCTTGTTTCAGGTTGTGTTTGGTATATCCAATCTCTGTTTAAATCAAAAAAATAATGATTAGTTCTTCCATATGGCCAATCCCCTGTATGAAGAAGTGATTGATCATCATAATTTGGAGATGTTCCCCTATATTGTTCTAATGATTTAGAGAATCTTGCACGACCATCCGGATTCATTAAAGGATCAAAAATAATTAACATATCATCAAGCATCTTTAAAGTTTCTTCATCATTGCTTGCAATGAAATGATAAATAGCTGCAATTGCTGCATCAGCTCCAGATGTCTCATTGCCATGAATTGAATATGCCATCCAGGCTATTGCAGGTAAATCTTTAATTATTGATCGAGCTTTATTTCCATTTGTATTTAGCCCATCAGCAAGCAAATTCACATTTTCTTTTATTTCATCCAGTTTTGCTAAATTTGATGGGGAGGATATAAAAACAACATAAAGAGGGCGTCCTTCATGGGTTTTGCCATATTCTTTTACAATCATTCGATCAGATTGTTTTGACCAACCAATAATTGCATTTGATATTTGCAAAGGAGATGCGACACGCTCACCAACTTCAAAACCTAGATAATTAATAGGCCTATCAATATTACTTGAATATGAACCCTCAAGAATAACCCCATCATATAAATTTTTAGATAATGACGTTGGATTCATTAAAGTTGAAGAGTCTAAATTTATTGAAAAAATAGAAAATAGTAAAATTTTTCTTAACACCTTAATCTCCTTATAAAGTACAAATTTCTATTAGAAATAATATAATAAATTATAAGTTAATGGAGTTAATATGAAAAATTGTATGTTAAAAACTCAATTTTTTTTCTTAGTATTTTTTTCTTTTTTAATAATTGGAGATGATCATCTAGAAGATGAAAGTTGTAAAAATATTACAAAAGAAACGATAAATGAAAAATCATTTACAAATACTTTTAATGGAACGTTTAATGGAAAGAAAATAGAGTATTCAGCAAGCCTTAAAGAAAAAGTTATTTATGAAAAAGAAAATCCTAATATGCCAATGGCTTCATTTTTTTATACAGAGTATATTGCAATAAATTCTGATAAAAATAGGCCAATAATATTTAGCTTTAATGGGGGCCCAGGCTCTGCATCATTATGGCTGCATATGGGTGTTCTTGGCCCCAAGGTTATCAAGGTACCAAGTAATGCAACAGACGACGGTGGTCCTCCTTACAACATTATTGACAATAATTTATCACCATTAAGTGATGCAGATTTAGTTTTTATCGATCCTGTAGGAACTGGATATAGTAGAGCAATAGGTTGTCATAAAGGTGAAGAATTTTGGGGTGTAAGCGAAGATCCAAAAATAATTGCAGAATTTATTAGACGTTGGATTACGGATAATAATCGATGGAATTCTCCAAGATATATATTAGGTGAGAGTTATGGAGGCATTAGAGGTCCATTACTAGTATCAGAGTTAAGATCAGGTGACATTACTCCTATCGAGGTTAATGGATTGCTTATGGTTGCTCCAGCCTCAGACTATCAGTATTTAGTATTTCATCCAGGAAATAATAGTCCTCACTATGGATTTCTCCCATCGTATGCTGCAACAGCATACTATCATGGAAAAATTGATACTAATAAAACATTAAATGACTTTTACGTTGAATCTAAAAATTTTAGTCTAAATGAATATGGGCCAGCTCTTTTAAAAGGAACAAGAATATCAAAAAGTGAAAAAAATGCTGTTATGCAAAAATATTCGTACTTTACCGGTCTCAGTAAGAGATTTGTTGAAGATTTTGATATGCGAGTTGATCCATCAAGTTTTAGAAAAGAATTATTGAGAGATGAGGGTTTTTCAGTGGGTAGGTTAGATTCAAGATATAAAAATGCTGACTATATTGCAGGAGGCCAGTATTCTGATACTGATGTTTCAAGTGAAGGTTTTATGTCAGCATATGTAACTGCTATTCATACTTGGTTTGGTGAGATAGGAGTAAAAATGGATATGTTGTATCAGAGTGGAGATTCAAAAGTTTTTTATAGCTGGAAACATCCTCAAGAATGGAAAGGTAATGATTTTGGATATGTAAATACTGTTCCACATATTGCAAGGGCACAAAGATATAACAAAGATTTTAAAGTTTACGTCTCATGTGGGCTTTTTGATCTTGCTACGCCATGTTTTACAGCTGAAAATTTCATGTATGATAATTCTGTAGACATGAATAGAGTTATATTTTCAGAGTTTGAGTCTGGCCATATGATGTATAACCATCAACCATCGTTTGATAGGTTTTTAGAGGAAGTCACTGAATTTATAAAATAAGGAGGAAATATGAAAAACTTAGTTATTGTTTCATTTCCAGCTAAAGCTGACACATTAGAAACACTCAAGAATGCAATGAAAGATGCATTGCCTGATACTCGTGCATATAAAGGATGTATATCAGTTGATACCTATATAGATGAATCATCAAATACAGTTCATTTAATTGAAGATTGGGAGTCATTGGATGATCAGGCCAAGTATCTCAATTGGAGAATTGAGACAGGCTTACTTACTAATTTAGATCCAATATTGGAAGGTGGAGCATCAAGTATTAAGGTAGCATTATGTGGTCCAAAAGAATTAGATATTTAAATTTCTTAATTTTATTTCTAACAGTAAATGTTTCAGCCGAATATAAAATTACAGTTTTGGCAACAAATATTTCAAATTATGGTGGTTTTGGCGAATGGAGTTTTTCAGCGCTTTATGAAAGTGATGAAGAGTCAGTTTTGTTTGATACTGGTTTCCATGAAGATACTGTCTTATATAATGCAAAAATATTAAACAAAGACCTTTCAAAAGTAAATAAAGTAGTACTGAGTCATTTTCATAGTGATCACACAGGCGGATTAATAAAATTAAGACAAGTATATAAAGAGTTAAATGCAGATGCTTTTTCTGAAGTTTATGTAGCTAGAGGTTTTTTTGATCAAAGATATTACAAGGATGGTTCAATGGAGGGTCCAGGAAACTATAGAGATTCATCTAAATTCAAAAAAGCTGCGGAAGAAGAGGGCATAAGTTTCATCATATTAGATGACTACAAAAAGATATCGAATAATCTTTATGCTACTGGGACAGTCGAAAGGGTTGTTGAAAAATATAATGGGCCAAAAGGATTTTATCTTGATAAGGGTTTAACAATACCAGACATAATCCGGGATGATCAATCTGTTGGTATGTTAACAGATAATGGTTGGATAATGATGTCAGGATGTGGTCACTCAGGAATTATAAATACTGCAATGAAACTTCAATCAATAAAAAATGAGCCAGTATATGGTGCAATAGGTGGATTTCATTTGTTTAAGGCTAGTGATAATACAATATCTACAACAGCTAATTGGCTAAAAGATAATGGCTTAACTAAATTTATGGGTGGTCACTGTACAGGAATATACGCAGCAGAGACCATAGCTGACATAATTGGTATTACAAGAGAAAATTTGTCACATACTGCAATTGGAAGTGTCCTTACAAAAGAATTAAGGATTATAAGAAGTTCTATTGAGTAGTTATGTATTTGAATTTGAGTATCAGATCGTAATCATTTGAAAAAAAAATATAAAAACATGTAAATATGTGAGTAATATTAGGACATTTTTTGCATATATTATATTTATTGATATCACTGACACCAAAATGCAAAATATTGAACATAAAATAAATATTCCTAATCCGCATCTGATAAATTTAAAATAAAACTAAACTCTTCAGCAGTTTCTTTGAATTGATTAATTTTGCCACTAAGGCCACCATGGCCTCCAATAAGATTCATTTTCATTAAAATAACATTTTCCGATTGATTGTATTCTTTGAGTTTTGCAATATATTTAGCAGGTTCAAAATACTGAACCTGTGAATCAAACAAACTTGACGTAATAAAAATTGAGGGATAATTAAGCCTATCTATATTGTCGTAAGGAGAGTATTGTTTTATATAATTATACTCATCGATGTTTGCTGGATTACCCCATTCATCGTATTCAAATGTCGTAAGGGGGATAGATGGATCAGACATTGTCGTTAAAACATCTACAAAAGGGACGCCAGACAGTATTCCTTTATATAGTTCAGGCTCTAAATTTACTATAGCTCCCATTAATAAACCACCAGCGCTTCCGCCTCTAGCAAAAACATTTCCGGGATCACCAATTCCTAATTTTAGAACTTCTTTAACTCCATCATTAAAATCATAAAAGGTGTTCATCTTATTAAACATTCTTCCTTTTTCATACCACTCCTTTCCCATTTCACCACCACCTCTAATATTGATAATAGCAAATATAAAACCTCTATTTAGAAGGGGTATTAAAGATTCTCTAAACTGCGCATCTGTATTAATCCCATAGGAGCCATAACCATAGAATAGTATAGGGGCACTATCTAAAACTGTATCCTTGTGAGCAACGGTTACAACTGGAATTTGTTCGTTATCTCTAGCTGTAATAAAAAATCTATCTGTTTCATAATTTAATTTATTAAATGAAACAATTTTTTTTGAAAGTAATGATGTAGATTCTTTAATTATTAAGTTGTAATTAAAAATAGTTCTTGGCGTTATGAGACTTGAATATTGGTAATTAAAATTGTCATTAGTTATCTCACTATTATGGGATAGACTTACATCATAAGCATTTTCTGGAAATTTAATATCATAAGATGCTGAAGATGATAGATTATGAATAGTAATTTCTGGGAGTCCGAACTTTCTAACTTCTAAGATTAAATCCTCATTTACAAGTAATGTATCATTTATATAAATATCATTACTATGTTCAATGATGGATTCAAAATTATCAATATCATCACCAATTGATTTAGCTTTTAATATCTTAAAGTTAGGAGCATTTTTGTTAGATCTAACAATAAATTCCTCGTTTTTAATATGTTCTAAATAATATAGATGATTATCTGACCTTGTAATAAAAATTAACGGATCATTAGTTGGATCATCAAGATTAATAAGTCTAATTTCATTAGAATTAGTTGAATCAATATCGATATATGCATATTTTTTTGTTTTCGATCTATACAGATTAATATTAAATTCTTTATCGTTTTCTTTGTAAATTAAAACATCATCATCCTGCAATGTTCCTACTTTATGAACATATACAGAGTCAGCAATCAACGTAATAGGATCCTTTTTTAGATAAATAATATATTTATTATCATTAGACCAAACAATATTATTTGATATGTTTATAATATTATCGTCAAGTATATTAAGACTTCTGGTATTAATAATTTTTAAAGTATATTCACGTCTACCGTTATCATCCTCTGTATAGGCAACAAACGAATTACTAGGAGAGGGGGCAATTGATCCAATAGAGTAATAATTTTGATCTTTAAGGTTTAAATTTGGATTTAAATATAAAACCTCGTTATTATCTTCATCTTTAAAAAAATAACGGGGTAATTGATCGTCTTTTTCTATTTTTTGATAATACTTATATTTATTATTATTAATTGGAAATGTTACTTCTTCATCAGGAACTTGTTCCATAAGCTCCTTAACTATATCGGACTGATAGTCTTTTTTAGATTCAAACCATTTATTAGCTAGATCATTTTCATTTTCTAAATATGTAATTACTTTTGGATCACTTCTTGAATCATCTCTAATCCAATAATAGTTATCAATTCTTATATCACCATGCTGTTCAAGTTCATATGGCTGCTTCTCTGTAACTGTTTTCATTTTATGTCTTTCATCTGTGCATGATGAAATTAATATTATAACTAGTAGTAAAATCTTATACATTTTTATATTTTATATTTTACAAATTATAAGAATCTTCCAGGCCTAAAACCATCTTATATAGAAAGTTCTTAACTTAATAAAAGGGGATATTAGGGCCAATAAGGCCATATTTTAATAAACTTTCTACATTACATACAATATTTAAGTTCGCATAATATATATTATGTTAAATATTTATACTATAGGCATTAAATTTTTATCAAATTCTGAATACCATATATGTTTACCAAATTGATCTTTAATAACAATATTATTAGTTTCTGAGTAATATTTAAGCCCTTTAACTACAGAATTAAGATAACTCTTTAGAACAAATTTTACATATAAGTGAAATACACAACCATTAATAAATTTAGATTTATATGGTAATAAAAGATTTGCACTTATTTTTATATTGGATGAGTTTCCATTTTCAGTTACTAACCATGTAATAGTTGCAAGTTTCCTATCTTCATATATTTCTAGTACATATCCGTCATCATTCCATTTTATAAATTTACGTTTGTATATTTTTCCGCTGTAGTAATGAACATAATCAACTGAATCTTCATTATTCCAATTTTCAACTTCATTTTTAATACAAAAAGGATGAAATTTTTCTAAATTATTGGCACTTTTAATTATTCGTATAACAAATTCTTTTGATTTATAAATTTTTATTTCACTTGATATATTCATCAAAACATTTCTAAGCTATCTTGGAGCAAGTCCATTTACCATTGTCAATGTTGTCTTAACACTTTTTCTTCTATATTCACTTAAAGATTGATACTCCGGATCAGCATACCATTCCTTAGCATTTTTAATTGAAGGAAAGCTAAATAATATTACTCTACCGCTCATAGGATTATCGCCTTCAAAATGTTCAATATTATCGTCAAAAGTAATGAACTCTCCGCCATGTTTTTTTAAAATTGGGAAAAAACCTTTTTCATATTCACGATATATATCTGCATCGTGAATTTGTAAGTTAGCAATCATATATACTTTTATATTATTCATTGTTAGATTTAAAATTATTAAAGATATTAAATTCTATCTTAATCATTTATTATTTCAATTAAGACTCTTTATTATTTTTAAATGTATAAAATTCTTTTTATCCTAATATTTTCAATAAATGTTCTTTCACTCGAAAGACCTAATATAGTTATCATTTTAACTGATGACCTTGGTTGGGGTGATGTTTCATATAATGGTGGCCCCATATCAACACCTAATATTGACAGATTCTCAGAAATTGGAGTTAAAATGAATAGATTTTATAGTGCTCCAACCTGTAGTCCTACTAGAGCTGCCCTTTTTACTGGTATTAATAGTCTTCAAAATGGAATGATAAGACCATTTGATAATCCAGCAATGGAAAGATATGGACTACCTCTAAATCATAAATTACTTCCAGAATACTTAAAGGATGTTGGATATGAAACCGCTCTAGTTGGTAAATGGCATCTTGGTATGTATAAAAATGAATATCTTCCTGGAAACAGAGGGTTTGATATCACCTATGGTCATTTAGGAGGTGGAATTGGCTATTTTGACCATGCTGTTTCTGGTCGGATGGATTGGCATAGAAATGGTGAAGTTTTGTATGAGGATGGTTATTCAACAAATCTTATTGCGAATGAAGCAATAAAAATTATTAATGAAAAAAATAACGAATCACCCCTATTCTTATATGTTGCGTTTAATGCTCCTCATACTCCTATTCAAGCTGAAGAGAAAGATATCGAATTGATGAGCCATATAAAAGATAAAAAAGAAAGAATATATGCTGCAAATATATTTGCTTTAGATCGAGCTATTGGAAGAATTATTGATTCGATTAATGCTAACGAATTATCTGATAACACATTAATTATATTTTTTTCTGATAATGGTCCTGTTCACGATATTGATCCAGTTGCTGGTGTTGTAGCTGCTGACATCCTTAACTCAAGAGGAAATACACTTGGGCTTAAAGGAAGTAAAGGTTCAACATATGAAGGTGGAATAAGAGTTCCTGCAATAATTTATTATAATGGTGTTCTTGAAAAATCACTTTCTAATCAATTTTTCTTTACTGATGACATATTACCAACAATACTATCTGCAGCAAAAATAGAATTAGATACAGATATCTTCACAGGAGTTGATCGGTGGGACGACTTAATTACTAATAATATTCAACCTCCTAAAAATTCTATTACAGGAAATGTCATCATTAATGATGAGAGAGCACTATTTAATGATAATTGGAAGCTCTATTATAGACGTTTTATTTATGATAATGATTCAGATGCAGTATTTGAATTATATGACATTCAAAATGATCCATATGAAACAAAAGATTTATCCGATATCTATCCAGATATTTTTAATGAAATGAAAAGTACTTTGAAGGAAATGCCATTTGTTTTAGCTCCTGAATATTTTAATGCAACACATGCATATTTATACGGAGATCAATACAATGGTATTAAAGACGATCCATGGCTCAATAGGACTTATGAAGAAAAGGAATTTCATTCATCATTTGTTCAAGCAATTGTTTTTACTTGGATTATGTTTTTAGCATTTAAACAAATAACAATACCATTACTAATATTATTAACTTTTTCATGTTATTACATATTTTTTAAACGAAAGAAAATATTTAGATAACTAACGAAAAAGTAGCTTCTAAACTCTCAATCATTTGTGACAAGTTATTTTTTTTTGAACCACCATACACATACAAATCAGGTCTGACAATTATAAAATCATATAATTTAAAAATATTAGTTAATCGATTATCTGGATCATCATTTTCATTTATACAAATATGTTCCATATTTAAATTTTTAATTATTTGTTTTGCTTTATTTGAAACTTCAATTTTTTTAACATTAGAGATAATTACAAATTTTGACTTAATAATTTTATCTAATTTTATTTTTTTGTTATCAATATGCAGAGTTGGTTGTGGAACAGGATAACCAGTAATTCTATCCTCAGGATTAGTAAATATACCTGAAGGTATATGCGGAAATTTAACATCATATCCTTTTTTTTCAGGAATAAATTTTTTACCCTCTTCAGCTGCACAAAAACCTTCAATTAACTCACCTATTGAAACTGTCTGTGCAATTGTCCATTTAGCATGAGGATATCTTTCTTTTTGATAGGTTTTTAATATTTCTGATTTAGCAATATTTTTTAGAACTAAATTAATTTTCCAAGTTAAGTTTGCAACATCTCTTATTCCTGTTCCCATGCCAGCACCCATAAAAGGAGGCATTTGATGAGCAGAATCACCAGCAATAAAAACATTTCCTTTTTGCCATTTATTAGCTATACATGCATGGAAATTATAGATAACAGATCTCTCAAGTTTTGCATTATTTTTATCAATCCACGGTGATAATAAATTCCAGACGAAATCTTTATTTTCTAAGTCTTTTAAATTATCGTCAGGCATTACTCTAAACTCGAATCTTAAATGCCCTCTTCTTCCATGTAAAAAAGTACAAGGTCTCTTTGGATTACAAACTTGTATTAACTCATTTTTCAGATTTAAATCTTTTGTTAAATGCGCATCACAAACTAACCATTTTTGATTATAACCAAAATCATCTAATTCAATACGCAATTTTTTTCTAACAAAACTACTTGCGCCATCACAACCAATTAAAAATTTTGAATTAAAAGTAAAATTTTCATTATCTTTAATGCATTCAATATTAATAGACTCATTGCAACACTCAAAATCTACAAGCTTACATGATTCAATTACATGTATATTTTTATAACTATTTACTTTTTCTCTAATAAAAAACTCTAATTCTGGTTGGTAAAATAAAACTTGATTTGGCCAACCCATTATAGACTCGCCAATTGGTTGGTTTAATGACTGAATTGGTTTTAAATTTGAATCTGAAAAATGTACTTTTTCAATTTGGTTTGAATTTTCAACAATTTTATTACCAATATCTAATTTATCAAAGACTCTTAGTTGTTCGCCATCTGTATTAATTGCCCTTGCAGTTGGACTGGGCCCAATACTTTTATCAATAACTAAGACTTTAAGACCATATTGCGCAAGCAATATTGAACATACAGAACCAACTGGTCCATAACCACATATAGCAACATCGTATTTTTTCAATTCTAATACTTAGTAGTAGATTTTGGCTCTTGAATAATATTATTTTCAATAAAGCCTATATTTTCAATTTCAACTTTTACTTTATCACCTGGTTTTAACCAATTTTGAGTTGATAAAGCAGATCCCTCCGGTGTTCCTGTTGGTACCAAATCTCCAGGCATTAATGTAAAAGCAGTACTAAGATATTCTACAAGTTTAAAACAATCATAAATCATTAAATTAGTATTTGTATTTTGCCTCTCTTCATTATTAACAAGAGTTTTTAAATTAAGATTATGTGGATCATTGATTTCATCAGTAGTTACTATACAAGGACCAAATGGACAATGAGTATCCCATGATTTTCCCATGGTCATCGTATGAGGCGGACCTCTAAATTGCCAATCTCGTATTGTAAAGTCATTTACAACTGTATATCCATAAATACATTCTTTTGCAGAATCATATGGTACATGTCTACATTCTTTTCCTATTACAAAACCCATTTCACCCTCGTAATCCAACCACTCAGAAGCATTGGGTCTGTGAACATCACTATAAGGATCGTTAACTGATGAATTTTGTTTGTTAAATATATTAGGATACTGATCTTGAAGTTGAATCTCATTACTATGATGATCTTTCAATTCTTTTGCTTCCTCAACATGTTTTTTATAATTTAATCCAACAGCTAGGATTTTTTTTGGATATAAAATAGGTGATTTTAAATTGATTTCATTTTTATCACACATTCCCTTTTCTTGATGAATAAAATCATTTGCGATATCTAAACCTTGTTGACCAAGATTAATAAAATCAATCATATTACTAGGAAGATCAGCAGAAGAAAAATCTATAACAGTATCTTTATAAAATGCACCAATTTTAGGTGTGTTTAAATCATTTTTAAATACAAATGTTATAAGTTTCATATTATTAGTATAAATAAAATATTATCTTTGTATAATGTTTAAAAATATATATTATGCAGACAATTTTAAATAAAAATTTATATAAAAATTTTAAATCTGAATATTCTCCAGATGAATTTCATCATATTGCATTTAAAACTACAAACTACAAAAATATGGTTGAGTTTTATAAAAAACTATTTGGATGTGAGCCTCTGTATCAAAGTGACTTAATTACATTTCTTGCCTATGACGATGAACACCACAGAATCGCTATAGCAAATACATCTGATGTATTAAATAGTTTAAATTTTATTCAAAAAAATGTGATGAAATTAAAAATATTTTTAAATAAAAAAATACCTTCTATTGAAGGTTTAGACCATATATCATACAGAGTAAATCCAATTGATAAGTGGTTCGAATTCTATTTTAAAGCTAAGGAAAGAGGATTGAACCCACTTTGGACTGTAAATCATGGCTGGATAAGTGGCCTATATTATAAAGATCCAGATAATAATCTTGTCGAAATATTCTTTGAACACTTTACCTCTGCTGATGAATTCAAACAAAATATTTCTCCAGACTTTGAAGATGAACCTATTGGAACTAATATGGATGTAGAGATACTATATAAGATGTTTAAATCTGGTTCATCTTTTGAAGATTTAATCATTAAAGGTAATACTGTTCCTGAAGGTAAAAAGCCAATTGCAGGCCTTGAGGCAGTTAAAAATATGAAAAAGAAATTTAAAGATTAAATTTTTAATGTCTCTGAATAAAGTAGTGCTCTATCATGCTAATTGGTCTTTATGCAGTCAAATGGTCAGAGTTGCCTTAGATGAAATAAATATTCCTTTTGAAAGTGAGCATATTAAATTGTGCGATCAATATTCTGAAGGAGAAAATATCCAAGATAAATTTCTTAAAATTAACCCACTGGGCACTGTGCCAGTCATAAATATCAATGGTGATATCACATGCAATAGTGAAGAGATAATAAAAAAATTAAATGCACTTAGTAATAATAATGAAGTAAATCTATATGCTGTTGATAATGACAAATCGAGTTCATTAATTAAAGAAACCACCATAACAGAGGGAGTTAAATTTGCATCTACAATTGGAACTATATTGCCAGTATTTTCTGCACCTTTGATACAACATATGGTTAAGAAGTTACCTTTTAAATCAATACTGAAGATTTTTTTTAAACATCCTCGAAGAGATAGAAAATATTTTTTTATAGCTATGTATTTTTTTAATTTCTCAAAGAATCTACCAAAAATTGCTGTTAAAAAATTTGTAGATGAATTAGTTAAGTTTGAAAATTTTTTATCCAAAGATAATTTATATTTTTATAAGAACTTTACACATATTGATATAAATATGATGTGTTTATTTAATAGATTAAATGATTTGAAGCTTATAGAGTGTTTAGATACATCTATAACACCTTTAATGAATAATTATTGGAAGAATTTACAAAAAAGAGATAGCTATAAGAATAGTATTTTAGACTATTACACAGAAAGGGAATTTAACGTTATAGATGAATTTTATCAAAACAAGAAATCTCCTTTTCTTGATATGATTTTAAATGAATTACATAAAAGAAATTAGTGTAAAATAAAATTATGTCCAAAGAAGATCAGTTAGAATTTGAAGGTGAGGTTATTGAAACTCTTCCAAATACAAAATTCAAAGTAAAGTTAGAAAATGATCATGTCATTACAGCCCATATTTCTGGAAAGATGAGAAAACACTATATAAGAATTTTAACTGGCGATAAGGTAAAAGTTGAAATGACTCCATATGATCTAACCGTTGGTAGAATAACTTTTAGAGGAAGATAATTAAGCTTTTACTTTTGTTTTAGTATCAATAAATTTTAATTCACCCTTTTCGATTTCTAACTTTATAACACCCCCACTCTTTAAACTCCCGAATAATAATTTATCAACAAGTGGTTTTTTGATATTTTGTGAAATAAATCTTTCCATTGGTCTTGCACCCATTTCTTTGTCGTAACCATTTTTTGCAATCCATTCAATAACTTTTTTAGAAACAACTATCTCAACATTTCTTTTATCTAGTTGTGCCTGAAGCTTTGTTAAGAATTTATCAACAATCGATAATATTACATTTGTGTCAAGATAATTAAATTGAATAGTTTCATCTAATCTATTTCTAAATTCAGGAGAGAATAATCTCTTAAGTGAATTCATTGCATCAGTTTCATTTGAGGACTCTGCAAAGCCTATATTTCTTTTGCTTAGTAGCTCAGCTCCAATATTAGTTGTCATGATTAAAATAACATTTCTAAAATCTGATTTCCTACCATTATTGTCTGTTAGCTGACCGGCATCCATAACCTGAAGAAGTATATTAAATATATCAGGATGAGCTTTTTCAATTTCGTCTAAAAGCAAAACACAGTGCGGCGACTTAACAATCGCTTCAGTTAGCAAACCACCTTGATCAAATCCAACATATCCAGGAGGTGCGCCAATCAGTCTTGAAACAGTGTGTCTTTCCATATATTCACTCATATCAAATCTAATTAAATCAATGCCTAATATTTCAGAAAGTTGTTTGGAAATTTCTGTCTTACCAACACCAGTTGGACCGGTGAATAAAAAAGAACCTATTGTTTTATTCTCATCTCTTAAGCCTACTCGAGATAATTTAATAGCATTAGACAATGTTTCAACTGCTTTGTCTTGACCAAAAATAACTCTTTTTAAGTTCACTTCAATATTTTTAAGACTTTTTTTATCATTTGAAGTGATAGATTGTTCAGGAATTTTTGTAATTTTTGATATAGTTGTCTCGATATCAGTTTTAGATATCTTAATTGTTTTCTCATCTTTTCTATTTATATTTAACAATGCGCCTGTTTCATCAATTACATCGATAGCTTTATCTGGCAGAAATCTATCATTAATATATTTTGATGATAATTCAATTGATGAAATTATTGCTTCATCAGAATATTCAACATCATGATAATCTTCATACACGTCTTTTATACCGTTAAGTATTTCTTTGCATTCATCAAATGAAGGCTCAACTACATCAATTTTTTGAAATCTTCTTGATAGAGCTTGATTTTGATTAAATATTCCTCTGTATTCTTGAAAAGTGGTAGAACCTATACACCTTATTTCACCTTTACCAAGTGCAGGTTTAAGTAAATTTGATACATCAAGTGAACCTCCCGACGCGGATCCAGCACCAATAATTGTATGAATTTCATCAATAAATAAAATTGGATTTTCTTGTTTAGATAAAAAGTTTAAGACTTGTTTAAGGCGTTTTTCAAAATCGCCTCTATATTTTGTTCCAGCAATAAGAGCTGCAATATCTAGCGAGTAAACAACAGTATTTTTTATTATGGCTGGAACATTTCCATTAGATATTAAATATGCAAGACCTTCAGCTATTGCTGTTTTTCCAACACCTGATTCTCCTACCAATAATGGATTATTTTTATTCCGTCTTGATAATATTTGAATTAGTCTCTCAATCTCTTTCTTTCGACCAATAATTTTATCTATCTTATTTTTTGTTACCTGGTTATTGAGATTTATAAGAAATTCATTTTCTGTAGATAAATTTTCAGCATCATCTTTGTTTACATTTTCATTTAAAGTCTGTGTATCTTTAGATTCTTTAGGTCCATGAGATAAATAAGTTACAACATCAAGCCTACTTAATTTATATTTATTTAGCAGAAAAACAGAATGTGACTCTTTTTCTGAAAATATAGCAACTAATATATTTATAGGCTTAACAACACCCTTACCTGATGATTGGATATGAAAAACAGCTCTTTGAAGTACTCTTTGAAAGCCCAAGGTTGGTTGAACAGGTTTTTGCTGGTCAATTTTAGAAACTACGTTCTTAGATAAATGTATATTTAGATCATCTTTAAGATTGTCGATATTTACTGATAGTGACTTGAAAAACTCTTTAACATCAAAATCATTAGTTATCATCAATAGAAGATGTTCTACTGTAATATATTGGATATTTGCTTCGTGAGCTTTATCGAATAAGCTTGCAATTGATAATTCTAATTCTTTACTAAACATAAACTAATCTGTTAATGGTTCTATTTCACTTAAAAGAGGATGGCCATGATCTTTTGCCATTGTATTAACTTCATACGACATCATTTCCGCGATCTCTTTAGAGAATATACCACAAACTCCCTTACCTTTTGTATGAACTACCATCATTATTTCTGTAGATTTCTCATGAGTGAGTCCAAAAATAGTTTGAAGTACAAAAACAACAAATTCCATTGGTGTAAAATCATCATTTATCAATACAACTTGATAAGATGGTGGTTCTTTAACATCTGGTTCTTTCTCAAGAACAACTGCACCTAAATCTGATGAGGAGCCATTATTATCGTTATCCTGAGATAATTTCCACATCACATTCTTTTAATCATTTCATCAGCAAATCCAGATGAAGAGACAAGATCAGCATCATTCATCATTCTTGCAAAATCATAGGTTACTTTTTTAGCACTTATAGCTCTGTCCATAGATGACATTATTATGTCTGAAGCTTCTGTCCAACCCATATATCTCAACATCATTTCTGCTGACAAAATTAAACTTCCAGGATTTACTCTATTTTGACCTGCATATTTTGGTGCAGTGCCATGCGTTGCTTCAAAAACAGCGTATTCATCTGAGATATTTGCACCCGGAGCAATTCCAATGCCTCCAACCATTGCAGCTAAGGCGTCTGATATGTAATCTCCATTAAGATTCATCGTTGCAATAACATCGTATTCAGTTGGGCGTAATAAAATTTGTTGTAAAAATGCATCACAAATTACATCCTTTATTACAATTTTTTTACCATTATTTGGATTTGTAATTTCCTGCCAAGGTCCTTCATCTATCTCCTCACCCCCATATATACTTTTAGCCAAATCATAGCCCCAGTCTCTGAAAGCACCCTCTGTAAATTTCATTATATTTCCTTTATGAACTAAAGTTACAGATGATCTATTGTTATCAATTGCATAATCAATTGCTTTTTTAACCAATCTAAATGTTCCTTCTTTTGAAATAGGTTTTACTCCAATCCCAACATTTTCATCAAAACGAATTTTTGAAACTTCGAATCTGGATTTTAATGTTTTAACAAGACTTTTAGCTTCTTTAGAATTTGACTCAAATTCAACACCACAATATATGTCTTCTGAATTTTCTCTAAAAATGACCATATCAACATCCTCTGGTTTTTTTACTGGAGATGGAACACCATCAAAATACCTTATAGGCCTCAAGCATACATATAAATCTAAAATTTGTCTCAATGACACGTTTAAAGATCTAATTCCACCACCTACCGGAGTTGTTAATGGTCCTTTTATACTTACAACATATTCTTTCAAAGCATCAATAGTTTCATCTGGCAACCAAGTATCCTTTGAATATATTTTTGTTGCTTTTTCGCCACAAAATACTTCCATCCATTCTATTTTCTTAGTTCCTTTATAGGCAATTTTTACTGCTTCATTCACAACTTTAATCATAGGTGGTGTGATATCAACGCCAATCCCATCACCTTCAATAAATGGAATTATAGGATTATCTGGAACATCAATTTTTCCATTTTTATATGAAATCTTAGATCCCTTTTTTGGTATTTTTATTTTTTTATAAGGCATAAAATAATAGATCTTAATAAACTTTGTTTGCAGTTAAAATCCGAGCTAATTATACTCCTAAAATATTAATTTATGAATGTATTTAAGTAACATGAATAATCTCAGAAAAACAGTCGTTGTTGGCATGTCAGGAGGTGTTGATTCTTCTGTTTCGGCATATTTATTAAAAGAAAAAGGCTATAAAGTTATAGGATTATTTATGCAGAACTGGCAAAGCGAACCAGGTGAGGTTTGTAGCTCAGAAATAGATTTTAAAGATGCCTCAAAGGTTTGTGACATTCTTGATATTCCTCTTCATAGAGCAAATTTTTCTAATGAATATTGGGAAAGGGTTTTTGAAGAATTTTTGAGTGAGCACAAGTTAGGCAGAACACCAAATCCAGACATATTATGCAATAGGGAAATTAAGTTTAAGTCTTTTCTTGAGTATGCCTTTAATATAGGAGCAGATTTTATTGCAACAGGTCACTATGCATCTATCAAACGAATTGATGGAAAAGACTATTTATGTAGAGCAAAAGACAATGATAAAGACCAGACTTATTTTCTTCACGAAGTAAAAGAAAAAGAGTTTAGTAAATGTATTTTTCCACTTGAAAACATTAAAAAAAATGAAGTAAGAAATATAGCAAAAAAAATTAATCTACCAATATCTTCTAAAAAAGATTCAGTGGGTATTTGTTTCGTTGGTGAAAGAAATATGAAAGATTTTCTTGGAAGATTTATTAACCTAACTAAAGGGCCAATCATTGATGAATATGGAGTAAAAATAGGTGAGCATGATGGTGCAACTTTATATACCAAGGGTCAAAGGCAAGGTTTAAAAATTGGTGGTCTTAAAGGTAAGGAGGATTTACCCTGGTATGTTTTTGATAAAGATATTAAAAAAAATGAAGTATATGTTTGCCAAGGTATTGATAATGAACTTTTATTTAGTAAATATCTAGAGTGTGACAAAATTTCCTGGATTAATGAGATTGATTATTTATTTCCAAAAACTTGTTTGATCCAAGTACGACACCAACACACACCAGTTGAATGTAAAATCTTTGTTAAAAATAAAAAATTTACTGTCGAATTTAATCAAAGTATAAGAGGAGTTGCACCTGGTCAATCTGCAGTTTTTTATGATAAAAATCTTTGTTTAGGTGGTGGAATTATTTCTAAAAGCGCATAATGATAAGTATTCATGAAGTTTGATCATAATAATATTTCACCTCTTGATAATAGATATTTATCTAAAATTGAGCCAACAAGAAAAATCTTTTCAGAATATGGACTTATAAAGATAAGATTTATCATTGAGTTAGAATGGTTGTTGTTTTTATGCAAAAACTACCCAAATAAATTCTTAAAAATAAGCAATGAGTCTATAAAGAAAATAAATAAATTTAAAAATAATTTTGACAATAAAAGTGTCTTAAAAATAAAAAAAATTGAGAATACGATTAATCATGATGTAAAAGCAGTTGAATATTTTATAAAAAATTATTTTAAAAAAGATAAAACATTAATTAAATATACTCACTTAATTCATTTCGGTTTAACCAGTGAAGATATCAACTCATTGTCATATGCAATAATGATAAAGGATGGAATTGATGTTTATATGTCTAATATAAAAACACTAAATAGAAATCTTAAAAAACTATCTTCAAGTTGGTCTCAAATCCCTTTTTTATCGAGAACACATGGACAAGCTGCCTCCCCGTCAACAATAGGAAAAGAGATAAAGGTTTTTTCTGAAAGATTAGATAAACAAATTAGCAAAGTAAAATTAATAGAACCTATGGCAAAATTTAGCGGAGCTGTTGGTAACTATCATGCATTTGATATTGCTGTTCCTGATCTTAATTGGCAATTAGTTACAAAAAAATTTATAAAATCTTTTAAGGTAAATCAAAATCCATTAACAACACAAATTGAACCTCACGACTGGATTGCTGAATTACTTCAAACTTTTACAAGAATAAATAATATCTGTATAGATTTATCACAAGATGTTTGGATTTATATTTCCAATGACATTTTTAGTCTTAAACTAAATAAAAATGAAGTAGGATCCTCGACAATGCCTCATAAAGTGAATCCTATTGATTTTGAAAATGCTGAAGGTAATCTTGGTTTATCGAATGCGTTAAATGAATTTTTTGTAAATAAACTAACTAAATCAAGATTACAAAGAGATTTATCTGATAGTACTGTAATAAGAAATATAGGTCTTTCATTTGGGTACTCACAAATAGCTATTTCATCTCTTTTAAATGGAATCAATAAAATTACTCCAAACAAATCTCATATAAATCTTGAGTTAAATAATAATTGGGAAGTTTTAACTGAGGCTATTCAAACAGTTATGCGATATGAGGGAATTGATAATGCTTACGAACAACTTAAAAATATCTCTAGAGGAAAAAAACTGACTGAAAGTGATTATTTAAATTTTATAAATAGTCTTGATATTTCAAATAAATCTAAGGATAAATTGTTAAAGCTAACTCCATTAAAGTATATTGGGATAGCAAATAAACTATAAAATACCTGTTTTGTAGTAAAACTACCTATATATTCCCAGTTTTAATAAGATTATTGATATGTATTGACATAGATTTATTAATATTATTTACTTCACTACATAAATGGGGAAATTAAATGTCAAAATATAATAAATCTATTGATGATGCATCATCTATATTATCTTCAAATACAAAAAATTGGAGTTCAATCAATGCAACTTACGTTGCTAGAATGAGATTACAAAATCAATTTAAAACTGGAATTGATATTGCTAAGTATACTGCAAGTATTATGCGTAAGGATATGGATGAATATGATAAAAATACATCTGCTTATACTCAATCATTAGGATGTTGGCATGGTTTTATTGGCCAACAAAAATTAATATCAATTAAAAAACATTTTGGCTCTAATAATAAAAAATATTTGTATCTTTCTGGATGGATGATTGCAGCCCTTAGATCACAATTTGGTCCTTTGCCTGATCAATCAATGCATGAGAAGACATCAGTAGCTAGTTTAATAAGTGAATTATACACATTTTTAAAACAAGCAGATGCAAGAGAGTTAGGTGGGCTGTTTAGAGATTTAGATAATGCAAATGATAAAGAAAAAATTGATATACAGAATAAGATTAACAACTATGAAACACATATTGTGCCTATTATTGCTGACATAGATGCTGGTTTTGGTAATGAAGAGGCAACTTATTTAATGGCTAAGCAGATGATAGAAGCTGGGGCCTGTGCAATTCAAATAGAAAATCAAGTTTCTGATGAAAAACAATGTGGTCATCAAGATGGAAAAGTCACAGTACCACATGCTGAATTTTTAGCAAAAATTAATGCAGTTAGATATGCATTTTTAGAACTTGGAGTTGATGATGGGATTATTGTTGCGCGAACTGATTCACTTGGTGCTGGGCTAACAGCAAGACTAGCAATAACTAATGAAGAAGGTGATTTAGGAGATAAATATAACTCTTTTCTTGATGTTGATGAAATTGATGAGTCAAACATGAAACATGGTGATGTAATGATAAATAGAAAAGGTAAAATAGTTAGACCTAAAAGACTACCCTCAAATCTTTATCAGTTTAGAAAAGGTACTGGTGAAGAAAGATGTATTTTAGATTCAATTACAAGCCTCCAAAATGGTGCAGACTTAATATGGATTGAGACAGAAAAGCCACATATTGGGCAAATAGCATCAATGATGCAAGAAATTAAAAAAGTAGTGCCCAATGCAAAACTTGTTTATAACAATAGCCCATCATTTAATTGGACTTTGAATTTTAGGCAGCAGGTATATGATTCAATGTCAGAAAATGGAGATGATATCTCTGATTATGATCGCGATGACCTAATGAATGAAAAATATGATGAAACAGACTTGGCTAAATTAGCAGATGATAAAATTAGAACGTTTCAAGCTGATGCTTCAAAAGAGGCTGGAATATTCCATCATTTAATTACTTTGCCTACATATCATACCGCTGCCCTATCAACTGATAATCTGGCAAAAGAATATTTTGGTAGTGAAGGAATGCTTGGATATGTTGCTAATGTTCAAAGAAAAGAAATTAGAGAAGGCATTGCATGCGTTAAGCATCAAAATATGTCTGGTTCAGATATGGGAGATGACCATAAAGAATACTTTGCAGGAGATGCAGCACTAAAGGCAGCTGGCAAAGACAATACAATGAATCAATTCTAGCTTATTGCTTTATATAAAGCTTTTGTCAAAAGATTTGATGTTTTATAAAGATTTTTATTTTTTTGTTGTTTGTTGCAAACAAAACTATAGCCTATCTGATTTTTTATATCACCAAATGCCACTGATCCACCAATTCCAGCATGGCCAAATGTTCCTTTATAGAATATTGGTGCAAAATTAATTTCTGATTTTTTGTTTCCTTCAAGCATAAAACAATATCCAAAATTAAGCAGCACACCAAATAAGACAGTATCTGGTCCACTAGAATAAATTCTTGTTGCTTTATATAGCGAATCCTCTCTCATTAATATATTGTTATTTCTTTTACAACCCGTTGATAAAATACCAAATAATTTAGCTAATCCTGATGCAGTTCCATGTCCATTACCAGCTGGTAATTCTGAGGTTCTAAAATCATAGGAATTTGGTCCATTATTAATAAAAGGTTCAGGCATGAAAGCTTTTAAAAAATCTTTAGATTCAAATGATTTTTTTAGATTAATAAGAGCTTTGTTTAATAAAAAATTTGGAAAATATTTAATGAATTCAATAGGAGGTTTTATTGAATCTAACCTATTGAAAGAAGTGATTGAGGCACAGCGTTTAATTTGTGAATCATTAAGACCAATATGAAAATCAATATTAAAAGGTTCTGCTATCTCCTCTTTAAAATAAACACCAATAGTTCTTCCTTCAACTCGTTTAAACAATTCTCCAACAAGCCAAGCAAAGGTTACAGCATGATAGCCTTGCGATGTACCAGGTTCTCTAAAAGGTTTTTGTTTTTCTAGAGCTTTTACATAAATATCCCATTCACTCCATGGAACTTTTGGGATACCATCCTGAAAACCAAACATACCGGCTCTATGAGTTAGAAAGTCTATAACCTTTGTATTTTCTTTGCCATTGCACCCATACTCAGGCCAGTAATAACTAACATTTTGATCTACATCTAAAAGCCCATCATCTATCAATTTAGTTATGCATATACCTGACACTGCTTTGGTAACTGAAAATACATTTACAATTGTATCTTCAGTCCATTGACAATTTTTAGACTCGTCTTTAAATCCACCATAAAGATTTACAACCTCTTTACCCTGCCATTCTACTGAAACAGATGCTCCAAGTTCATAATTAGAATTTAATTGTTTTTCAAGAATTGATTTGAGTTTTAAAAATTGTGCATCGCAATGACCTTTAACCATTATAAAGTTAACTTAGTCTTTACAATTTTGAGGGTCGGTCCTTCCACAAATATCACAAGTAGAGCCATTTTCTAAATTTGCCATTCCTCCACAGGAGCCTTTTATTGGCTGATTTCTGAATATAAGACCAATAGCAAAACCAAAAAATGCTATTAATATTATTAAAAAAGATAAAAATAACTCACTCATAGAAATAAATCATACCATTTATCTGAATAAATAATATCTACATTATCTTCATTTTTAAATATGATCATAGATGCTATATTGTTATTGTTAGCAACATCTATAGCTTTTTTAACTCCCATTGCATTAAATGCTGTCGCATATGCGTCAGCATAAGTTGCTGATGTTTCATTTACAATTGTTACTGATAAAATATTGTTGGTAATAGATGATAAAGTTTTAGGATTTATAGTATGTGTAACTTTATTGCCTTTATCGTCAAATTTGTAGTTTCTATATTCACCTGATGTAGCAATAGATAAAAAATCATGATTCTTATTATTTATAGTTATAGTCGATGATTCTATTGTTGCAAGTGGGTTTTGAATTCCAATATTCCATGGTTCTCCTTTCTTAGTTCCACTTATTACCAACTCACCTCCTATATCTATTAGGTGATTATTTAAATTATTTGAAGTTAAATAATCATGAATTTTTTGAACTGCGTATCCTTTTGCAATTGACGATAAATCAAACCAGTTATTTGAGTATCTAATTAAAGAGTTATTTTTTTCATCAAGTTCATAAGAGGATATTTTTTTTTGAACTACTTTTTGACCAAAATCTGGTGCAAAACCTAAGTTACTTGAAACTTTTCCAAGCATAATGTTATAAGATCCTTCAGATACAATTTCAACATCTTTTGCAATTTTAAGGATATTAAATAAGTCTTTAGAAATAAATTGAGATTCAGAAAAATTTATATTGATCTGTGAAATTTCTGATTCAGACTTGTAATTTGAGGCTATAAAATCAATATCACTGATAATATTTCTTATTTCATCTTTATGATTATCTGCAATATATTCAGATGATGAGATTGACCATGAAGTCCCATATGCATCTCCTGATAAATAATATAATGAATTAGTATTATGAATATATGCTACGACAAGTAAAATAATACCTGTTATAAGAGCAATTAATTTTGAGAAGAAATATCTCGACACTTGAATTATTTATTAACCACCAAAATCATCTAGTGCTATATTTTCGGGCTCAACTCCAAGATTAATTAGCATATCAATTACAGCCTTATTCATCATTGGTGGGCCGCACATATAATACTCGCAATCTTCTGGTGCCTCATGAGCTTTAAGATAATTTTCATATAGGACATTATGTATGAATCCAGTCTCGCCATTCCAATCATCTTCAGGAAGCGGATCTGATAATGCTACATGCCATTCAAAATTATCATATTTCTCAGCTAAATCATTAAATTCATTTACATAAAACATTTCTTTTAAACTTCTAGCTCCATACCAAAATGTAATCTTTCTATCAGTGTTAATTCTTAATAATTGATCAAAGATATGAGATCTCATTGGTGCCATGCCCGCACCACCACCGACAAAAACCATTTCTGCTTCCGTTTCTTTAGCAAAAAATTCACCAAAAGGACCAAAGACCTTTACTTTATCTCCGGGTTTAAGACCAAATGTCCAGGAGGACATCAAACCTGGTGGTACATCTTGACCTGGTGGAGGAGATGCAATTCTAATATTAAATTTAATAACACCTTTTTCTTCAGGATAATTAGCCATTGAATAAGCTCTTACAACCGGTTCACTGGTAATAGACTTATTGTCCCAAATTTTAAATCTATCCCAATCTTCGTGATATTCTTTTTCAATATCAAAATCTTTATAATCTAAATTATATGCTGGTGCCTCTAACTGAACATAGCCTCCTGCTCTAAAGTCTACATTCTCACCCTCAGGTAGTTTTAAAATAAGTTCTTTAATAAATGTTGCGACATTTTCATTTGATATAACTTCACATTCCCATTCTTTAACACCAAACACATCCTCAGGAACATTTATTTTTAAATCATTTTTTACAGGCACCTGACAAGAAAGTCTCCAACCCTCTTTTTGTTGTGATGAGTTAAAGTGAGATTCTTCTGCTGCTAATATAGATCCTCCACCCTCAAAGACCTGACATTTACATTGACTACAAGTACCGCCTCCACCACATGCTGATGCTAGAAAAATATTATTATCTGCAAGAGTTTGTAAAAGTTTTGAGCCTGCTGGAACAACAATTGGGTTATTACTATCACCATTTATCTCAATTGATACATTACCTGTTGATACTAGCTTAGATCTTGCAAAAACAATAACCATGACAAGCAATAAAATTATCCCACTAAAAGCTGTTACACCTAAAATTAAATCTATATTCATATTAAAGAGTTATCCCACCAAAAGACATAAAACCAAAGCTCATAAGACCAACTATAATAAAAGTCATACCAAGTCCTTTTAAACCCTCAGGAATATCTGAATATTTTAACTTTTCTCTTATTCCAGCAAGAACAACTATCGCTAACGCCCAGCCAAAGCCTGCGCCTAAGCCATAGACAACACTTTCTGTAAACATAAGATCTTTTTCAACCATAAATAAAGAAGCTCCAAGTATTGCACAATTAACTGTTATTAAAGGTAAGAATTGTCCTAAAGCGTTATATAAAGCTGGTACATATTTATCTAGAAACATTTCAAGAATTTGAACACTTGCTGCAATTACGCCAATATAACTAATTAACTCTACAAACTCTAAATTTGTACCCTCAATGCCAAGCCATGTTAATGCATCTTCTCTTAATATATAGTTATAAATTAAGTTATTTAAAGGCACTGTTATTAAACAAACGACAATAACAGCTACACCAAGCCCAAATGCAGCATCAATTTTTTTTGATATTGCAATAAACGTACACATTCCCAAGAATAATGACAAAGCAATATTTTCAATAAATACAGTGGTTATAAAAATATTTAAGTAATGTTCAAACATTTATTTCTCTTTTAGTTAAATCAGGGCTCGTTGAATGTTCAGATAACTCAAAATCATCTTCCTCGACTTGCTCTGTTTTAACAGACCTAATTAACCATATAAAAAGTCCAATTATAATAAATGAGCTTGGAGGAAGTAAAAGTAAATTGTTTCCCATGTACCAACCACCATTTGATATAAGAGGTAATACCTCATAACCAAATAATGTGCCTGCACCAAATAATTCTCGTATTGTAGCAACAGCGATTAATATAATACTGTAACCAATACCATTACCAAGACCATCTAAAAAACTCAGTAAGGGCTTTTCTTTCATTGCAAATGCTTCAGCTCTTCCCATTACAATACAATTGGTAATTATTAATCCTACAAAGACTGACAGCTTCTTGCTGGTTTCATAATCATATGCTTTAAGTAACTCATCCACTACGATCACAAGAGATGCAATGATGGTCATTTGAACAATAATTCTAATACTTGAAGGAATGTAGTTTCTAATTAACGATATAAATAAATTTGAAAATGAAATAACGCTTATCACTGCAACGCACATAACAAGGGTTACTGACAAATTATTAGTAACAGCTAATGCTGAACATATACCAAGAATTTGAAGCGTAATAGGATTCTCTTTAATTAGAGGATTAAGTACAACTTCCCTATATCTCTTAAGATTCATAATCAAGTTCTTTAAATAAGTTTGAATATCCAGATTCACTAAACCAATAAGCAACCATATTTGTTACCCCTCTGCTAGTAATTGTTGCCCCTGATAAACCATCAACTTTATACACTGCTTCCTTATCACCTTTCTCAACTTTTCCTTTGATTACTTCAAGAGTAACTTGATTACCCTGATATATTTTTTTACCTTTCCATTGAGACTTCCACTTTGGATTATCTACTTCAGCTCCTAATCCAGGCGTTTCTTTATGCTCATAAAATTCAATACCAGAAACAGTATTAAAATCATCCTCTATTGAAATATAACCATATAGAGTTCCCCATAAACCATAACCCCTAATCGGTAAAATTAATTTATCAATTTTACCCATCTGATCTCTTAGAAAATAAATCTTACCAACATTCTCTCTATTTTTAATTATTGCTATGTCTTCTGATTGTGGAATTTTTGAAGATAAATTTGGATCTTTAGTTACAAGTATTTGATCGTATTCATCAATATTGTAATTATTGAACTCGCTCATTATCATGCCTGTATTGAAGTCTAAAAATTTTGATTCTAATTGAGAAAATTGTTCAGAGATTGATTGATCTGGATTATATATATCAGCTACTTGAAGAATTTTAATTCTTTTATCATTAAGTTTATTTTCTTTTTGTAGGTCTCTTAAGCTTACAGCAGATGTTGATACAACAAGTGAACATATTAAACATACAGCAAATGCTACACCAATAGTTTTAGTTATAGATTCATTCATTATATAAAGCCTTTCGTTTTTTTATATTTGACATAATAACCATGTGATCAATAACAGGCGCTAAAAGGTTTGCAAATAAAATTGCTAACATCATTCCCTCAGGAAATGCTGGATTTATAACTCTTATTAATATTACAGTTATTCCTATAACTATTCCATATAACCATCTTCCGGTATTGGTGCCTGATCCTGAAACTGGTTCAGTTGCCATGAACACAAGACCAAATGCAAAACTACCAATTACTGCATGCCAATACCAAGGAATTGCAAACATTGGATTTGTCTCAGAACCAACAATATTTAAAATTGACGACATCAAGATCATTCCTACAAAAGTTCCTAACACAATTCGATATGATGCAACTTTAGTAATTAACAATACAGCGAGTCCAATTAATATAGCAATAATTGATGTCTCGCCAACAGAACCTGGTATATTTCCTAAAAATGCATCCATCCATGTATAAGAATTAGTTATGCCTGCCATTCCACTCTCAGCAGCAACTCCTAAAGCAGTAGCGCCACTATAACCTTCTGGTATTAAATTATAATCAGATATACCGGCTATCCAAACCTTATCACCTGAAATTTGAGCAGGATATGCAAAGTATAAAAATGCTCTTCCAGTCAATGCTGGATTTAAGAAATTTTTTCCAGTTCCTCCAAAAATTTCTTTCCCAATAACTAAGCCAAACGAAATACCCATTGCAGCTTGCCAAAGAGGTATATCTGGTGGACAAGTGAGTGAAAATAAAATTGTAGATACAAAGGCACCCTCATTAATTTCATGTTTTCTAATAATTGCAAATAATGCCTCCCAAGCAATTCCAACAGCAAAAACAACAAAATAAATAGGTAAGAAATAACAGGCACCAAACCATAATTTACTTAAAAAGCTATTTGAATCATACCCCACAATGCTTACAAAATAATGGTGCCAATCACCAGTATTTTGTTGTCCAATTAAGTCCAAATATTCTAATGAATTTGCTCCAAGATTATACATTCCAAAAAACATTGCAGGGAATGCAGCAAGCCAAACTGTTACCATGACTTTTTGAATATCTACAGCATCTCTGACATGAATTGGATTTGATGTTTTTTTTCCATATGAAAAAAATAAGTTCTCAAAAGCATCAAAAAGTGGAAACCATTTTGTATATTTACCGCCGCCAACAAAATTTGGTTTAACGTTATTAAGATAATCTCTCAGTACTTTCATGATTCTTGATACAACTTATTTAAATTATCCATGAGTATTGATGAATAATCATATTTACTCGGACAAACGTATGAACAGAGCGCAAGATCTTCAGGGACTAATTCTAGCATTCCTAAATCAACTGCCATATCTATATCAGACACCACTAAGGCTTTTAGTAATTGTGTTACCAAGATATCCATTGGTATTACTTCTTCATATGAAGAAATTGGTACTATAGCTCGATCTCCTCCTCCAATTGATGTATTGAAAATAAAATTTTTAGGTTTAATAAAAGATGAAATGAAGACATTTAATTTCGAATGTAAAGATGAGCCAGGCATTAACCAATTCATGAAAATATTATTTACTTCATCTGGTATAGCTGAAATTTGTGAATCGTAAAATCCAAGATAATTCATAACACCTTCTGATTCGTGTCCATGAAGAACAGATCCAGAAATTATGCGTGAATTTGGTTTAAGTTTTCCAGCGCATATTTCATCAATATTTCCTCCAACTCTTACATTTAATAACGATGGTTCATGAACAGATGGCCCACCTAAAGAAATTAATTTTGAAGTTCTTATTTTATTATTTTTTTTCAAGAAACCAATTGAAATAATGTCTTGATAATTAATTGTCCAAACAGTTCTATTAAGATTTACAGGATAAATTTTAGAAATATGTGTACTTGATAGACCTGATGGATGGGGTCCTTTGAATTGAAAATATTCAAAATCTTCATTCGATATATCAAAATTATCATTTTGATATGTCAGATTCATATTGCACTTAAATAATTGAGATAGAACTCTAAGGCCTTCTCTAAAATCAGCTTCATTTACGGAAATTATGTTGTAAGGATCCATTGACAAAGGATTGCTGTCACAACAATTAATAAAGATAGCACTTGGAACATCATTTACGTTAGGTGTCCTGTTAAAAGGCCTAGTTCTAAAACAATTCCAGTAACCAGAATTTATGAGACATTCTTTAATTTCATTCGATGTGTTGCCCATATCAAAGAATTTGAATGCTTCATTAGTATCATCAATGTCAAGCTCAATAGATAAGAATTTTCTTTTATCACCTCTATTTATATTTCTGACTATTCCACCACATGGGGATGTATAAAAAACACCAATATTTTTTTTATCTTCAAAGATTTTTTGTCCAGCTTTTACAGAATCACCCTCTTTTACAAGCATTGTTGGTTTCATACCTACAAAGTCATTAGATAGCATTGCTACAGATGAAACCTTTGGTTCATCTGAAACTAAATTTAATGGCGCTCCTGATATGGGTAAATCAAGACCTTTTGATATTTTTATCACTTTTTGTGTGCCTTTATAAAGTTATTTTGTAACAATAAAAACAATAGAATTATAAAGCTAAAGTGTCTTTGATTCTATGTTTTTATTTAATTGGTTTAGGTAATCTTGGTAAATCAATTTTAGCTATTTTTTTTGCTAAACTTATAACTTGTTTGGTATAACCATATTCATTATCGTACCAACAATATAGTGTAATTCTGTTTTCATTCGTTATAGTGGCTTGAGAATCCACAATTGTTGCAAAAGGTGATGAATAAAAATCTGTAGAAACAACCTCTGAAGAATTCACGTATCCAATTATTTCTCTATATTTTGAATGAAATGCAATTGAACGAAGGAAATTATTAATTATCTCTGTTGTGACTTTTTTATTTAATTCAAGAGACAAAATTGCCAAACTAACATTGGGTGTGGGTACTCTTATTGCATTACCAGTTAATTTACCTTCTAATTCAGGTAGAGCTTTTGCAACTGCTTTAACGGCACCAGTAGATGTAATAACCATATTTAAAGGAGCTCCTCTACCTCTTCTATCTTTCTTATGAAAGTTATCTATTAGATTTTGGTCATTAGTATAAGCATGAACAGTTTCAATATGGCCTCCTTTTATTGAAAACTCATCATTTATAGATTTTAATATTGGAACTATTGCATTTGTAGTGCATGAAGCAGCTGAAATAAGATTATCACCTTCACTGATAATAGAATCATTGATTCCATTGACTATATTTTTAATTTTACCTTTAGCAGGTGCTGTTAATATAACTTTTGATGCGCCAGATTGAATATGTACAGATAATTCTTTTTCATCACGCCAAATACCAGTATTATCAATAACAATAGGATCATTTATATCGTAGTCTTTATAACTAACTTGATTAGGACCAGATGCATATATAATCTTTACTGGGTTACCATTTATAACTAAGCATGAATTATCTTCATCAACTCTTACAGTTCCATCAAAAGGACCATGAACAGAGTCTTTAGTTAATAAGCTAGCCCTTTTAAATATATCATCATCGGTAGCTTTACGAATTACAATTGCTCTTAATTTAAAATAATTACCTGGACCTGTTGTTTGTGTCATCATTCTTGCAACAAGTCTTCCAATCCTTCCAAAACCATAAAGTACTATATTTGCGGGTTCCTCAGGCCTATCAGATTTTTTATCTATTACAGATTCTAATTCCTTATTTAAATAGGCAGGCAATTTAGAGGGATCTTTTTTAATATCCGCAAAAAAAGGACATTTAACTGCAATTTCACCAATATCAATTTCACAATCAGCAAGATTTAATGAACTTATATATTCTAGGATAGGGAAAGTTTCTAATTCACTCAATTCATTGTTATCAGATTGTCTGGCAAATCTATGTGCTTTCATAATTGCAACAGGAGACTCGTTTACAAGAGACTTACCGTAAATAAGAATATTGATACCGTTTCGATATAGTGACCCTATTATAGGAACCATTAGTTCAGCCAGACCTTCTCTCCATTTCCAATCACCGAAGGAATCCTCTGGTAATATGCGTTTTTGTCTTTTTGAAGACTGAAGATTGATATCCCTATTATCGCTCATTCTGTGATTATAAATGGTTTATAAAAAATACCTAAGCAATCTATGAAAAAGAATTTAAATGATAGTCTGCGTTTCCAAATAGTGCGTCTATTGAAACCATTTTTTTTAAATAATGACCAATCATCATCTCTTCACTAACTCCCATACCTCCATGGAGTTGAACAGCTTCTTTTGCAGAGACTTTTCCGGATTTACCAATATATGATTTAAGTGCAGAAACATGTTTGTACATATCATCAGATCTATTATTTACTTCAAGCATAGCTTTAATAAGAAGAGATTTAGCTAATTCAGATTCAATAAACATATCCACCATTCTATGTTGAAGAACTTGAAAACTTGATATTGGTTGACCAAATTGTTCTCTACCTTTTGTATACTCCAAAGTTTTTGTATAGCATGATTCCATACAACCAACAGCTTCTGCGCTAACACAAAGTGTTGCAAGATTTATTGTTTGTTTGATTAAATCTATTGCGTTTTCGCCTGAAGATATAACGCTTGTTTCGTCCAATTTAACGTTTTCAAAAGATATCTCAGCACAAGATTGACCATCAACAGTTGAGAATGAGTTAATTGAAACACCCTCAGTTTTGGAGTCAAGAATTACAATATTAAAAATATCATCTTTAACACATGTAACTATTAATTTTTCAGCATTTGCACCATTAAGAACAAGAGTTTTTGTACCATTAAGTAGATTATTATCAAAAGTTGTATTGGAGGATAAATAATCATAACCTTTTTCAGCTTCAGCATATGCCAAAGAAACTTGAATATCTCCATTACATATTCGTTCAATAATTTCTTTTCTATCTTTATATGTAGAGTTATCTAATAAAGTGCCTGATAAAACAACAGTAGACAAATATGGCTCTATAACCAATGCTTTACCAAATTCCTCAAACAATATAGACAGCTCTATGGGCCCAAAGCCAAGACCGCCTGATTGTTCAGAGAATGGCATGGATAACCAACCCTGCTCTGCAAAAAGCTTCCAAACATTCTCGTCATAATCAGCCGATGATTTAACAATATCTTCTCTTTTATAAAAATCATATTCAGACTCACAGAATTTTTGAATCTGTTCACGAAGCATGGTTTGTTCTTCGTTATAATTGAGGTTCATTATTAGACACCGAGAACAAACTTAGAAAGAATGTTTTTTTGAATCTCGTTACTTCCTCCATATATAGAAGTTTTTCTTAAATTCAAAAATCCTGATAATCCCTCTGCAGCATAGTCAGGTCCTGCTGGTTTATCATTATTCTCATATCCTTTAGGACCAGGATACATAAGAGCATATTCCCCTGAAGCTTCAACAAATAATTCAGATAAAGCTTGCTGCATTTCAGTTCCTTTGATTTTCAATATTGATGATTCTGCACCAGGATGACCACCATTTTCTAATGCAGATAGCAATCTTAACTCGGTAATTTCAATTGCTGAGAGTGCAACTTCTAAATCATTAACTTTCCTTTTTAAATCAGGATTATCTAATTTTGAAATAATATCTTTTAGTCTATTAAGTTGTCGCATTGATGCGCCAACACCTGCAATACCAAATCTCTCATGCGCTAATAAAAATTTTGCGTATGTCCATCCCTTTCCTTCCTCACCGATAAGATTTTTGGCTGGAACTTTTACATCAGTTAAAAACACTGAATTTACTTCATGATCACCATCAATAGTTATAATCGGTTTAACTTCAATACCTGGAGACTTCATATCAATTAACAAGAATGAAATACCCTCTTGTTTTATTCCACTATTATCTGTTCTTACAAGACAAAAAATCCAATCTGCATTTTGCGCAAGAGTTGTCCATGTTTTTGAGCCATTCACAACATAATAATCTTCATCAAGATCGTTTCTTAAAACAGCTTTGGTCTTGAGTGACGCTAGATCCGATCCTGATCCTGGTTCTGAGTAACCTTGGCACCACCAAGTATTAAAATTTAGAATATCAGGTAAAAATCTTTCTTTTTGCTCTTCATTACCAAAGGTATAAATAACAGGACCAACCATTCCAACACCAAATGGTAGTATTGGAGGACAACCTGCCAAACCAAGTTCCTTATTGAATATATATAATTTTGAGGCAGACCATCCAGTTCCACCATATTCAACTGGCCAGTTATAACCCATCCAACCCTTTTTAGATAATGCTTTATGAAAATCAACTAAATCCTCTTTAGTGATTGTTATACCATTATCAGTTTTTTCTTTTACATGCTTAGGATAATCATTAGAGAGCCAATCCCTAACCTCATCTCTAAAAGCACTATCTTCTTTGCTAAAGTTTATATCCATAATTATTTCTTTATATATTTAATTTGATTGATAGAATAAGGACCTCATTATACACAACTAGATGCTTAAAAATAAACAAATTAATTATCAAAATTATGCATATTGTATTAGCGAATATTTTGATAAATCTACTAATTCTATATGCCTGATTGCAAAGGATAGCTTTGAATCAAAATATATTTATAACGAATTATGTCTATTAATGGATAAAGAGTTAATAAGTTACTTTCCTGAAAATGATATTCTTCCATATGATCACTTTTCAATTCCTGAAAAAATTACGAAAGAAAGATTTAAAATTATTAATGAAAGCAAAAAAACTAAACATATTTTAATAAGTTCCGTAAAAAATTTATTTGAGAAATTTCCTAATAGGCATTTTTATAAATCAAGAGAAAATTTTAATTTAGGTGACAAACTATCAACAGAAAATTTAATTAAAATTATTGAATCATTAAACTATCAAAAAAAAGTAAATATAGAAAATATCAACGAATATTCAGTAAGAGGTGGAATAACAGATATTTATTCTCCTATGTATAAAAATCCACTAAGAATTGAGATATTTGATGAACAAATAGAATCAATAAGATTCTTTGATGTTGAATCACAGCTCTCTATCAAAAAACTAGATAAATTTTCTCTATCCAAAGGAAGTTTTTTTAACCTTGATGATAATAAAATATCAATGTTTATTGATAGATGGAGAGATTATTTTGTCAATGAGGATGAAAGATACTGCAGTATTTTTCAAGAAATAAAGAATTTTAAAAACCCTGAGGGTGTTGAGGTGTATTTCCCCTTTTTTTTTAATGAAACATGCTCATTTAAAGAGCTTTTTTGTGAATATGACTATATAAAGTGCGATGAACTAATTGATGAAGTTGGAAATTACGAATTGTTAATAAATGAGAGATTTAAAGATGAAACAAATGATTCAAATAGACCACTAATAAAACCATCTGATTTATTTGTAAATTCTGATGATATTTTTGAGTTTATATCATCAATACATACTTTAGAAACTGATGAAATTAACTTTAAATATAATTCTTTTAAAGAATTAGAAGAATCTCTTTTATCAAAAGTGATTGATAAAAAAGTTGTAATCATCACATCTATTCCATCAGAACTTGAGAAATTAAAAGTGAAGTATTCCACGAAAGCTTCAGTGATTAATCATATAAATGAAATACATAAAGATATATCGATAATGTATGGTGAAATTGTAAGACCTATGCATGTTCTTGATAAAAATATACTAATTATCCATAAAGAATTCGTAAATAAATCAACCTATAAAATCCAAGTTTCAAACAGACAAACAATTAAAAAGGAGAGATTATATGATTTGTTTGATAAAAAAGATTTTGTCATTCATGAGGATTACGGATTAGGTATATATGACGGATTGGAGTTAATTAAGGCAGATAATAGGTTTGGTGAATATCTTAAAATAATTTATGCAGACAATGAGATTTTATATGTGCCCTTAAAAAATATAAGTAAAATTTCAAATTATCATAAAAATGCTGATGTTGATGTTAATTTAGATTCACTTTCCTCATCTAAGTGGTCGGTAAAAAAGAAAAAAGCTGCTAATAGAGTATTTGATCATGCTGCAGAAATATTAGATATTGAATCAAGAAGGAATAACTCAAACTCAACAAGTTTAAAAGTTGATGAAAAGTTATTATCAGATTTTGAAAATGAGTTTCCCTATATTGAAACTCCAGATCAATTAGAATCAATTTTATCAATAAAAAAAGACTTATCTTTAGTCAAACCAATGAACAGAGTTTTGTGTGGTGATGTCGGATTTGGTAAAACAGAAGTTGCAATGAGATCTGCTTTTATTTCAGTTTTTTCTGATAAACAAGTTATAGTCATAACTCCAAGTACAATCTTGTGTGAGCAACACTATAATTCATTTTTAAAAAGATTTGAAAACTTTCCGGTTTCTATTCAAAAATTAAATAGGTTTAACACAAAAAAAAATAAAGATAAGATTATTCAAGAGTTTAATAGTAAAAAAATTGATATTTTAATAACCACACATATTGTTTTTAACAACAATATCAATTTTGGCAATACAGGACTTCTTGTGATTGATGAAGAACACAAGTTTGGTATTAAACAAAAAAATTATATTAAAGATAAACAATCAAATATTCATATTCTTTATTTATCAGCAACGCCAATACCAAGAACAATGAATCTAGTATTTTCAGGATTAAAGGAGTTTTCATTCTTGCAGACTCCTCCAGCTAATAGAGTCAGTATAAAGTCATTTCTTAAAGTTCAAACATCTCAACTTCTTAAAGAAGCTCTTTCACGGGAGAAGATTAGAGGTGGACAATGTTTTATTGTTCAAAATGATATAAGTAAAATGGAAGCTCTGAAAAAAGAAATAGATTATATACTCCCTAATTTCAATGTAGCAATTGCTCATGGAAGGTTATCTAAAGTAGAGATTAGAAAAATAATGAATGAATTTAAAAATGGTGAAATTGATGGATTGATATGTACAACAATTATTGAGATGGGTTTAGATATTTCAAATGCAAATACTATGATAATAATAAATTCACATAATTTTGGGCTCTCTCAACTTCACCAATTACGCGGAAGAGTCGGAAGATCTCAAAAACAAGGTTATTGTTACTTTTTAATACCGACTATGGATATTCCAAAGTTATCAAGAAATAGGTTAGATTCAATAATAAGACATTCAAATCTCGGAGAGGGTTTCATGATAGCTCAAGAAGATCTTGAAATAAGAGGTGGAGGCGAGATGCTTGGTGATAAACAAAGTGGTCATATTGATAATATTGGAATGTCTTTATACTTATCAATGTTAAAAGATGCGATTAAATCTCAAAAAGAAGGGGTTAACAATATAAATCTCGATATAGAAATTAATTTTTATGATTCAGCTTATATAAATGAGAATTATTTGCCCTCGCCTATTGAAAGATTAAAAATTTATAAAAAAATAAATAATGTTGAATCACATGATGACCTTAAAATTTTATCTTCAAATTTAGAAGATAGATGTGGAAAAATACCAAAGGAAACATTAAATTTAATTGATAATAAAAAAATAAATTTACGATTAGTAAAAAATGGAATCAAGTCTGTCAAATCTAATCAAAAAAATACCAATATAGAACTAACAAATAATATTAGTGACTTGTTATTAAATAAGCTCATTAATTTAGCTGCTAAGTATCCAGAAAAATATCAAATTGATCGAAGTCATAAGTTTATATATAAATTAAATGAATTAGACTCAAATATTAGAAGAAAAAATGTTAATTTACTTTTAGATGAATTGTTATAAATTTAATTTTCTTTTTTTATTTATGTTGCCATGTCTTTTATTCGGTCAAGATAATGCTATTAATGAATTCAAAGTTGAATTAATTATTTTCAAGTACGCTGACTTTGAAACTAATGAAACCTTCAAAAGCACATTAGAGATACCCTTTAAGGATATTATTTATTTGTCTGATCAAAATTCTTCAAAAAAAGAATTCGAATATAGTAATTTTTCAAATATGTCTAGCTATTATGAAAATCTATTCAGTAATAATGAGCTTAGTTTATCGATGCTACCAGAACCTATTTTTAGAGATAGTTCAGACTTAAATATATTAGAAAAATTAAAAAATAAGATTAATCAAAATTCTGAATATCAGTTAATTGACTCCAAATCATGGATACAAACAATACCAAGTTTAGAATCATCAAAATTTTTACAATATGAAGACAAAAAAAAATATGGATTTTTTCTAAAATTTTACAAAAAAAGATTTATGCACATAGTTCTAAAATCGTATTTAGGCACTTTAGAAAATAGTAACAATAATATAAAAATATTTATTGATGTTGAAAAAAGAATTTTTGATAATGAGATTCACTTTTTTGACCATCCCCACTTTGGAGTTATTGTATCTATAAATGAAATTTAGTTATTTATAATATGCGTTATCATTTACAGAATGATCTGTTGTGTCTTTAACTGCTTTTACTTCAGGGATCTGTTCGACTAGAGTTTTTTCAATTCCATCTTTTAAGGTTAAGTCAACCATTCCACAACCTTGACAACCACCTCCAAATTGTAAAACTGCAATATTTTCATTATTGAATTCTACGAGACTGACCTCTCCACCATGAGATTCCAACATCGGATTGATTTCATTATAAATTACATAGTTTATCCGATCCTCAACAGGACTATCAGGTGATATATTTGGCACTCTAGCATTTGGTGCCTTAATTGTAAGTTGACCCCCAAAAGTATCATTATCAAAATTTACTTCGCAGTCTTTCAAAAATGGTATGCTTCTTTTTTCAAGATTTACATTAATAAGCTCCAAATTGATAATTATGTCATCAGGCATTGATTCATCTGGTTTACAATAAGCTAGACAAGTCTCAGCTTTGGGAGTACCAGGATCAGATATGAAGATTCTTATTGATAAATCTGTTTCATTTTTGTCTTGTATTAATTTAGCAAGATATTCTTCAGCAGACCTTGTAATGTTAATTAATTTACTCATGTATAAATGTGGTTATTAAGAATTATAAGTTCTTTTTTAGGAATAAGGAAAAAAGAACAACTTTCTAAAGATCTTAAAAAAATAACTTTGATGAAAGTAATATTTTTATTCATAACACTTAATATTGTTTTTATAGTACTAATTTTAATTATTACAATTTCAATTATATGAATAAATTAGAAAGATTTAAAAAAAAATTAAATTCTATATTTCCCAATAAAGTAATTACATATTTTAGTCCATCCTCGTCTTATAGAAACAGATGTGAATTTACTTATCAAAATGATAAATACGTTATGTATCAAGGCTCAGAAAAAATTTATATAACTACTTTTAGGAGTGCTGCTAGGCAAATACAATACTTAATGCCAATTTTATTGGAGCAAATAAATAAGTCAAAAAGGATCAAAACTAAACTGTTTCAAGTAAATTTTAGAACAAATAATTTAAATGAGGTAATGGTAACTTTGATTTATCACAAAGAAATTAGTGATGATTTGATAAATGAAATTAAAAATTTGTCATCACAACTTAAGATTAAGATAATATTAAGGTCAAAAAATTTTTTATTCTCAACCTCAAGTAAATATTTTAAGAGTGCGATTGAATATAAAAACATAAATCTATATCAAACAGACAATTGTTTTTATCAACCTAATAAGTTTTTGTTGGACTATATGATTAAAAAAGTAGTTGAATTCATAGATGATGCAGAGGATATTCTTGAGTTATATTGTGGAATTGGAACCTTTACTATGCCGATATCATACACTTGTAATAAAATTTTAGCCTCTGAAAATAATAGAGAATCTATTAAATGTATAAAAAAAGGATTAGATAAAAATAATATTTTTAATGTTACTTATGTGAGGCTTTCAGATGATGAAGTATATGAATTATTAATGGGAAGGAAATTCAATCGAACAAAAGATATTAATATTGATAAATATAATTTTTCTCATGTACTTGTAGATCCTCCTAGATCAGGTTTGACTAAAAAAACAATTGAAATGGTTGGTAATTTTAAGAATATAATCTACATTTCTTGCAATCCTGAAACTTATTTAAGAGATATCAATTTTTTAAAAAAACATAAAATCAAAAAAATAGAGCTTTTTGATCAATTCCCTAATACCCAACATTTAGAAATCGTTTCTTTGCTTCAAAAAAATTAATCTAATTTTTCATATTCTATCCAATCGACTATAAATCTTTTGGTATCTGGATCTTCATTAAAATTTGAACAATTTGGATCACTACAGATTTCTGAAGGTTCAACACGACCACCATCAAAATTACCTCCAACAGCAACATTTAAGATCAAGTAATATTCTCTGTTAAATGGATAATTATATTGATTAAGAGGATAAGTAACTGGGTCAATTGATAGATGTGGTGATGTCTCATCATCAATGTAAATATCAATTTTGTCTTGTAGAAAAATCAAAGTGACTGAATGAAAATAATCTTGAAATGAATTATCTATAGATGAATTAAATTCATTAACTATATACCTATGATCAGGCCATTCTGTTCCAAAATGAACAGCTGAACTTACTATAGTTGATTGATCAGGCAGTCCATCAACAGGATATGATCTACCTTTTGCTTCTAATAAATCAATTTCACCACCGCTAGGCCAAGGAGTATTATCAAATGGCAACATCCATATTGCTGGCCATAGACCTGTTCCTTCTGGTACTCTAAAACATGCTGTTACTCTAGAGTTAACTTCAATAGCAAATTTATCTTTTGTCATAATTTTTGCGGATGTAAAATTCTGAGTGACGTTATCAGAGCCTGTATTTATTTCATATATTGGTTGAATTTTTAATAATCCGTTTTCAATAAACAAGTTTTCTTTATCGTTTGCAGTATAGTTTTGATATTCGTTATTTCCGTTGCACCCACCCCCATTATTATTACAGCCTTCGTCATAAGACCATTTAGAATTATCTAATTCTGAGTTTGTAAAATCCTCTTGCCACGTAACATTGTTGCTTTTTGAAACACAGTTTTCATTAGATTTACCAGTTGGCGGGATATAAACATATTGAAATATGGAATTATTGGAAGAACTTTCATCATCTAAAACCAACGATGTGCCACCGCCACATGAAACCACTATAAGAAAAATAAAATATCTTAAGTTATGCATTATGAATAATTTATGTATTTTATTTAATTACAAATTCATCTGATAAAATTTTCATCTCTTTTCGCAAGAAAAACATAGCAATAAGATTAGGAATTGATACCAATGCAACAACTACATATGCAATATTCCATACAACAGTGGTATCAATTACAGCTGCAAGCACAAAACAAAGCACATAAAAGTTTCTGTACCATATCACGCCCCTTTCTCCAAAAATGTACGCAGTCGACCTATCGCCGTAATAACACCAAGTTATGGAGGTAGAGAAAGCAAATAGCAACAAAGCTATTGCAACAAGCTTTCCACCCCATTCACCCATAATTCCCTGTGAGAATGCCTTTGCTGTTAACTCAGCAGAACTAACAAGAGATTTTCCACTAAATACAACTTGTTCTGCCAATTTTCCGTTTACTACTTTAACTGAGCCTGAATATAACTCACCATCAAAATCACTATCTCTTACAGATATATCTTCAGCGATAGATCTTGAATGAATAACTGTAATATTTTTGTCAGTTATTGTTCCCTCTTCAACTTCGAGTAGCCCATTATATTCAATTACATTTGAATTAATAGATTGAACATAATTTGTAAGTTCATTGATTTGATTTGGATACAAATATGTTCCATCAATATTTTTTTCATCACTGTAAGTGCCTTGAAGTATAACTAAATCTGTTTTTGAAAATGTTGTATCAAATTTTTGTGTCCAAACCCCACTAGATAAAATTACTAATGCTGTTACGCTACATACTACAATTGTATCTATAAAAGGTTCTAAAATTGAAACAACTCCCTGATCAATTGATTTATTCTTTGATGATGCATGAGCGATAGGTGATGAGCCCTGACCAGCTTCATTTGAATAAAGTCCTCTCGCAACTCCATATTTTAAACTCATTGCAAAACTGGCGCCTAGAAATCCTCCAACAGCTGCAGAACCAGTAAATAATTGTGAAAATATTGCATTAAATGATGGAATAACATTCTGATAATTTTCTATAAGGATTATCAGAGCGCCACCAAAATATATAAGGCCCATAATAGGAATAATTTTACTAGCTACCGATGCAATTCTTTTAATTCCACCAATAATGATTATCCACAATAAAATTCCTAGAAATAAACCTGTAAATAACTTTGGTATTGAGAATTCTGTATTCATTACAAGAGCGATATTATTGATTTGTGGCATATTTCCAGATCCAATAGCAGTTATCATCATGAAAAAAGCAAATAAAATTGCTACGAATTTGGATGGAAACTTTATGCCATTCCATTTAAAATCAAGACCTTGTTCAATGTAATACATTGGTCCACCAGATATAGAGCCATCACTTAATTTAGTTCTATATTTATGTCCAAGTGTTACCTCAACATACTTTGTAGTCATTCCAAATATTGCTGTAATCCACATCCAAAATATTGCTGCCGGACCACCTGTCCATATTGCTAGAGCAACTCCACCAATATTTCCAGTACCAACAGCACCAGACATTGCGGTTGTTAGTGCTTGAAATCCTGTTGTTTCTCCATCTGATTCATCATTGTTTTTACCAGAAACAATTTTAAATGCACTCTTAAAGTATTTAAATTGAGGAAAACCTAAATAAATAGTAAAAAATATACCTGTACCTATTAAAAGTGCAGGAAACCACCAAGAACCGCTAAGATTGCTATCAAGCAATACTAAAAAAGTATTAAATTGTTCCATGTTTTTTATTCCGTATAATTTTCGACTAAATCAGTATAACCACCAATTAATTTATCATCTATAAAAATTTGAGGTACGGTTCTTGCTTGAGGATTTCTTGTTAACATTTCTTGAAAAATATTAGGATCATCACAAGAATAGACGTCGTATTTAATGCCTTTTGCATCAAAGAAATTCATAGCCATAACACAAAATGAACAATTAGATTTAGAGTATATTTCTACTTTTTTTTTCATAATTTATTATAACAACAGATGTTAATAAGATTGTAACTATATCTTAATAGAACTCTTTAACTCACTCAAAAAATAATTTAGAACATGGGTTTCATTTATTTGAGGGACCTTAAAGTAATCACTTCTTAAATTATTTAAATCATTCAATATATTTGATATCTTTAAATTATTAAATTTTGAGTCATTAAATTTCTTATAAAGACCTGATAAGTCCTCTGATAATATACGGGATTTAAGAATGATTTTTAGAAATTCAACCAGGTAATTTGTTTTTGTAATTAAATCAATATTCAAATTACTAATTTTTTTAATTGCAAAATTACAATCAATTTTATTTTCAATAAAATCAGAAATAATTTTAATAAAATCTATAAAATTTAAATGTTGATTGTCTTGAATCTCTTCAAGAATCTTCAATGGAGATATAAAACTTGGAAAATGACTTGAGTTATAGTCAGAAATTCCGTTTCTAGTGAGCCATTGATCTTTTGAAGCTTCATCTAGACTTGGAATACTTATTATTTGACATCGACTATAGACAGTTTTCAACAAAGACATTGGTCTGTTAATTGTAAAAACAATAAATGAATTTGGTGCGGGTTCCTCAAGTGATTTAAGTATTGCATTTTGAGATGCAAGATTCATATTTTGGGCATTTAATATAATCACAACTTTATTAACTGCTACAGAAGGAGTTACTGATAAGAACTGGTTAATATTCCTATCTCCTAACTGTTTGTCCCAGTCTTCTTTTTTAATAGTTTTTCTATATGTTATGTGTTTCAAAAGAATTTTATCTTTATTTAAAATAAATAAATCAGGATGGGTATTTGAGTCAACCAAACCTTTATCATAATTATTTGTTATTTTATTTAGCAAAAGCTTTTGAGCAATATGTGTTGCGAGTATTTCTTTACCAATACCATCAGGACCATTGATGATTATTCCATGAGGTAGTCTTTCAAAATTTATTTTGTTATAAATTTTTTCTAGCCAATCGTAATTAGATATATTCATATCTATAGGTTTATGTGATTAATAATTTCATTATGAATTTCCTCAATATCCATAGAGGCATTTATTTTTATAAATCTATCTTTGTGATCTTTAGCAATCTTAATATAGCCTTTTCTTACTCGTTGAAAAAAAATTTTGCTTGAGGATTCTATCCTATCAATTTGATCATTTGTTTTTCTTGAAAAGCCTTCTTCAACAGAAATATCTAGCAATATACTTAAATTTGGAATTGGACAATTAATAAACGAGATAAGTGACTCGATAAATGACATAGATAACTTTCTACCGTACCCCTGATATGCTATTGAAGCATCATAAAATCTATCTAATAGTAAATAATCTGACTTACTAGTTTGTATTTTCTGTTTTATAAGTTCAACTCTTGAAGCAAACATTAATAAAAGCTCAGCTTCATCTGATAATTGATTTTTAGAATTTAACAAAATATCTCTAATTTTTTCACCAGCATCAGTTGAGCCAGGTTCCCTATATGTATCAACAAGAAAATGTTTTGATTCAAGATAATCTTTTAGTAGTTTTATTTGAGTTGATTTCCCAACTCCCTCAATACCCTCAAATGAAATAATTTTCATTTATTAAGACCTAATTTGTTGATCATTTCTAGATGTTCATCATATGACTTGGAAAAATAGTGTGAAGTTGGAGAATCAGCAACAAAAAATAAATAATCTCCAGGTACTGCATCAATTGCTGCATCTATAGATGACATAGATGATATAGATATTGGTGATGGTGGCAATCCGTAAATCATATATGTGTTGTATTTATTATTTTTATCTAGAATATCAGATTTTTTTATATCACCATCAAAATTTGGTAATAAACCATAAATAATAGTTGGATCAGCTTGCAGCCTCATGCCTATAGATAATCGTTTAAGAAAAACACTGGCGATATTCAGCTTTTCACTATTATTTCCAGCTTCTTTTTCAATAATTGATGCTAATATTAATACATCAGCCTTTTTTAATGACGTTTTTGTATTAACTGAATTAAGTTTAATATTTAAATAATTATTTAATCTTTCGTAACTTTTTATTAATATTTCCGATGCCTGCATTCCTTTTTTATAAAAATAGGTATCTGGATACATAATACCTTCTTTGAATGGCAAATCTGTTTCAATACATTTTAAGAAACTACAATTGTTATCTAAATATGAGTCATTAATTAATTTTTCTAACTCATAAATTGTGATTCCTTCATTTATTTTTAGTTTATACGTTATCGTGTCACCATATTGCAATGCAGAAACAATCTCTGAAAAAGATTTATTACCAATTTGATACTCACCAGTTTGTATTGATCGTATATCATTAAAATATAGATATATTTTAGATAAAAAATTGTTGAAATAGTTCATGGGCAAGAACTTTGAAAAAACATCCCTAATGGTTTCTCCACTATTGACTTCTAATATTGAATCATTTTTCTGAGGTATGTCATTAATAAATGCTTTATAAGGGGCATATATTGAAATTGATAATATAAATAAAAATAGACTAAATCTTATTAAATACATTTTAAATGTTTAAATAACCAAAGTTATTGTAAACATTAAATTCGATTAATAAAAAATATGTTTATTCAGAATTAGAATTAATATAATCTACTGCTTCATTAACTGTGGAAATTTTTTCAGCATCTTCATCTGCGATTTCAAGATCAAACTCTTCTTCAAGCGCCATTACAAGTTCAACCGTATCTAAAGAATCAGCACCAAGATCATCAACAAATGATGAATCGCTCTGAATCTCGTCAACTGACTTTCCTAATTGATCGCTTACAATTTTCTTGACTCTGTCTTCAACACTCATAAGTACTCCAAAACCCTATATTAATTTGACTCATTTTACATCTAATAGTTCAAAGATGCACATATAAATTAGTTCATCAATAAACCGCCGTCAATTGAAATTGTTTGACCCGTTATGTATGAAGCTTTATCTGATGCCAGAAATGAGACTAATTTTGCAACATCTTCTGCTTTACCTAATCTCTTTAGTGGAATGCTATTCAAAAGTTTATTCTTTTCATTCTCATGAATATATGAGGTCATATCAGTTTCAATAAATCCAGGAGCAATACAGTTAACTGTGATATTTCTTGATCCTAATTCTTTTGCTAAAGATTTAGTAAATCCATTTAATGCTGCTTTTGATGATGAATAATTAACTTGTCCTGGATTCCCCATTAAACCAGAAATAGATGAGATATTTATAATTCTACCTTCTTTGTGTTTTATCATATTTTTAACAAAAATTTTAGAAAGATTAAATACTCCGTTTAAATTTGTATTTATTACATTGTCCCAGTCTTCATTTTTCATCCTTAGAAATATCTGATCTGAAGTTATTCCAGCATTATTTATTAGTATTTTAGGTAACAAATCTTTTGATTTCAGCATTTCAAAGCACTCTGCAATATCATCTCTTGAAGTGACATCTAATTTAAGAGGAATTAAATTTTCGTTTTTTTGATCAAATTCAAATTCATTTCTTGAGGTGCCGACTACAACAAAATTATTATTTGCAAAGTGATAGGCTATAGCCCTACCAATTCCTCTTGAAGCACCAGAAATAAATACATTTTTGTTCATAAAACTTTCCTAATATCATCAAAGAAACTTTCAGATGAAGATGCAAAAACATTACCAATTCCATTAGCTTTTGCTAATCCAGATAATACTTTACTTGGACCACACTCAATAACGATTCCATTAAATTGTTTTATATATTGCATAGTTCTTGACCATTGTACTGGCATGACAAGTTGATTTAATAATTTATTCTTTAAATTTTCGACATTATCTGTAATTTGACAATCTACATTATGAATTATCTCATATCTTGGATTTTTAAATTTTAGTTTACTTATTTCATCTTTAAATTTATCCAAAGTTTCATTCATTACTTGTGAATGTGAAGCTACACTTACCTTAAGTTTGATGCATTTTTTATAACCTGCATTTTTTAGTTCCTTAACAACCTCTGAGACTCCCTCATTAGTTCCAGAAATGACAGTTTGAGATGCAGAGTTAAGATTTGCAGGTACTACAATAGTATTTAATTTATTTTCTACTTTTGTGCATAAATTGGATATAACATTAATATCTGTATTTAAAATAGCGTACATAGAACCCTCTGTACAATTTTCCATTAATATTCCTCTTTTATTTACTAATGACAATCCATCTTTTAATGAAATACAATTTGCAGCCACTAGGGCTGAATATTCACCCAAGGAATGTCCACAAACAATATTTGGAATAATATCTAGTTCTTTGCAAATGTTTCTAAAATAAAGATAGGACGTTAAAAGTATTGCTGGCTGTGTAATAGATGTTTTATTCAGATGTTCAATTGGTCCATTATCAATAATATCTATTAAATTAAATCTAAGGGAATCATTAATTTCGTCTTTATATGAGGATAATAATTTCTTTAAATTATCATCCAACATTCCGAGGTGTTGAGAGCCCTGACCAGGAAATATAAAGCTTATATGCCTAGGCATAACTAAGATATTACTTCTTCAGACTCTTCTTTGATAGGTTTTCTAAGATCTTTTATCAGTCTACCTTTGTAAAAACCATCTTTTGTCATTTGATGACGTAAATGTTTTTCACCAGAAACAGGATCTATTGACAAAGTTCTAGATTTAAGAGCATCATGAGATCTTCTTTGCCCCCGTCTAGATCTTGTAACTTTACTTTTTTGTACTGCCATAATAAGCCTTAAAAAAAGCTATCCTATCAAAGTTTTATAAATATTCATAGAAATTTTAATTAAGATTCATTAGTAAGTTCTTAAATTCAATTGGATATTCTGCATTTGTTTTAATCATTTTATTGTTTAAACCTGGAAAGCTTATTTTTTTTGAATGAAGCGGCATTTTGTAATTACTTATATTTAATTTTTCATCAAAATTAATATCTCCATATCTTTTATCATAAATTATTGGATGATTAATCTCAGCAGCATGAATCCTTATTTGATGAGTCCTTCCTGTAAAGATTTGAATATCTACTAATGTAGTGTTTTTTAATTTTTTTTTAAAAATAAATTTTGAAATAGCTTTTTTTGTGTTTGAGTTTATATTTTTATATACAGGTACGTCTATAAGTTTTACTCCCTTAAAAGAGCCTTTTAAAATTGCAGAATAAGTTTTTTTAACTTCATTCGATGATAAACATTTGCTGAAATGTTTTGCAGCTTTTTTATTTTTTGCAAAAACAATGCAACCAGATGTATGTTTATCAAGTCTATGACATAAATCGATATTTTTACCATATTTTTTTCTAAATATATCAACTAAACCTATATAATTTTTTGAGCCAGCATGTACGGCTATATCATTCCTTTTATTGGCAATTAAAAAATTTTTATTTTCAAAAAGTATGTCTTGAGTATGTTTTATGATCTCTTTTTGTTTTATGGATTTATAGCTATTCTTTAAAATATCAAGGTTAGGAGGAATTCTTACCTTATCACTAATTTTAAGTTTATAACTTGGTTTTATCCTTGATGAATTTACTCTAACTTCACCCTTCCTAATAATATTATAAACTTTACTTCTTGGAACTGATGGGAGTATAGATATTAAAAAATTATCAATTCTTCTTCCTTCATTATCTTCATTAATCTTAATATTTTTGACAGTCATGTTACAAATCTATAGGATATACAATTAAATAACTAGGTATTCCTAGTAAATTAATTAAGAAAGATATATACAACAGTTAATTACTAAAGCTCTGAATAGAGCTATTCACGTAAGCAAAGGATATAAGACTTACTGAATGAAGCTTATCAAAAAGCGCACTGCTGAATTATCTTCCTGTTACAGGGAGAACAGATGAAAAGAATATTAATAAACTCATCATATGGTGATGAATTACGTGTAGCACTAGTTGATGGTGCAAAACTTTATGATTTTGATACAGAATCATCAGAGAAGACACTGCTAAAAGGAAGTATCTTTAAAGCAACTGTATCAAGAATTGAATCAAGTTTAGATGCAGCATTTGTAAATTTTGGATCTGAGAGACATGGTTTCCTTCCACTAAAAGATTTATCAAAAGAATTTTTTAAGAAAGATAAAAAAGGAAAAAATATTTGTACGTTAAAGGAAGAACAAGAAATTATTGTACAAGTCACAAAAGAAGAAAGAGGCACAAAAGGAGCAGCATTAACAACTCAAATTGGCTTAGCTGGAAGATTTTTAGTTTTGATACCTAATTCTTCAAGATCAGGGGGTATTTCGAGAAGAATTAGCGGTGATGAAAGAGATCAAATAAAAAATACTCTCGATAAACTAAATATTCCTGAAAATATGAGTGCTATTGTAAGAACAAATGGATTAGGAAGGAGTGTTGAAGAGTTAAGTTTAGATTTAGCATACTTGTTGGCATTATGGGATGAAATAAATAACACGACACCGAATGCTATTTCACCATCTCTAATATTTAGAGACGATAAATTAATTGTAAGAGTTGTTAGGGATTATTTTAAAGACGATATTGAAGAAATTTTAATTGATGACGAGCAAGTATTTAATGAAGCAAAAGAATTTACTGAGGCTGTCATTCCAGATCATGCTGAGAAGGTAAAATATTATAATGAAGAGATTCCGCTGTTTAATAGATATCAAATAGAATCACAAATTGAACTTGCTTTTCAAAGAGAAATATCTCTAAATTCTGGTGGATCTATTGTAATTGATCCAACAGAAGCAATGACAACAATTGACGTGAATTCTGCTAGATCTACTAAAGGAAAAGATATAGAAGAAACAGCTTTTAAAACAAACTTAGAAGCTGCTACTGAGATTGCTAGACAGCTTAGATTAAGAGATGTTGGCGGTCTAGTAGTAATAGACTTTATAGATATGCTAAATGAAGAAAATCAAAACAAAGTTGAATCAGCATTCAGAAAAGCAATATACTCTGATAGAGCAAGAGTTCAAATATCAAGCATATCAAGATTTGGCCTTCTAGAAATTTCAAGACAAAGATTGAGACCATCTTTAAATGAATCATATGATATTGAACATGTTCTTGTTAGAGGTCCAAGATCGCTTGGTATATCTATATTACGAATTGTTGGTGAAGATGCAGCTAAAGAAAATACTGGTGAGATTCATGTTTATGTTCCATCAGATGTTGCAAGCTATCTCCTAAATGAAAAAAGATACGACATTATTAATATTGAAAAATCTAATAAAATCAAAGTGCTAGTAATCGCTGATCCATATAAATCTAGGCCTTATTATAAAGTTATAAGAATTAAAGCATCAGACATAAAAAACACAGAATCATATAATCTTACTCCAGAAAGTCCTGAACCTGATATTAATTGGAGAGACGCGAATAACAAATCAAAAACTATGAAACCTTTAGTTGATGGTGTGAAACCTCCTAAAATGCCAAAAACTAGAAAGGCTGGTTTAATGAAATGGTTGAAATCAATAACTGGTCTTGAAGCAGAAGAAGTAGAACAAAAAAAGAAACCACGCAGACTAAATAAAAGGATAATTAATAATAACAAAAGAAAAAAAACTACAAATAAGAATAAAAAATTTCAAAAAAACTCTAATAAACCCAAAACAAATAATAAAAACAAAAATAAAATTAATGAAGGTCGAAAGAAGAATGTCAAGCCAAAAAATAATGTTCGAAGACCAGATTTAAAAAAAGAAAATCAAAATAAAATTAAAAAACAAGTAAATTTAGCTGAAACTCCAACAAAGACCAAAGAGCCTGCTATGAAAGAGATAATTAAAGACAAAAAACCAAAAAAAGTCATTCCGACAAGAGCTAAGAATGATCCTCGACAAAAGAGTTAATTAATAGGCCTGATAAACTAGTGCTAGGTGGTACATAGGGTAATTTGTCATATCTATACCAATTTGCTTCTGCAATCTCTTTCTTATCTAATTTAATTTCACCTGATTCATACTCACATGAAAAACCTAACATCAATTGTGATGGAAACGGCCACGGTTGACTTCCAAAATATTTAAGATTCGTTACTTTTAAATTAACCTCCTCAAGAACCTCTCGTTTGACCGTTTCTTCTGCAGATTCTGAAACTTCAACAAAGCCAGCTAATACACTAAATAAACCTTCTGGAAAAAGATTATTTCTTGCTAATAAAACTTTATTTCCTTTAATAACCATAGCCAAAACACAAGGAGAAATTGAAGGATAAATAATTTTAGATGAAGTTGGACACCTTAGTGCCTCCTCTTCAATATCAAATCTATTTAACTTGCCTGAATATCCTGAATATTTATTACTTTTTATCCAATGAAGAAGTTGATTAGCCCTTCCCATTAAAGCAATGTCTTCAGGTTTAGAAATTGCCAACAAATGTCTCACATCTAATTCAATTAAAGACTCATATCCAATATTAATATTGTTGTCATGTCCAGATATATCTACTCCATATATTTTTTTTTCTGCCTCAGCTATTCCAACAACAAGTGAATTTTCAATATTAATATTTAAATAACTACTCTCTAATAAGAATGTTTTAAAATTAGGTTCATAGATTATTTTATTATCTTTAAAAACAATAAAATGATTATTTTCTTTACCATTTATCTCTAAAAATCTTTTAAAATGCATAATATATAAATATTTAAGATGTCCTAATGTATAACGAAATACAAAAATTATTTCTTGGAAATGCCCCAGGATGGTATAAGTCTACCATAATAGGCTTTCTCATAATTAATCCACCATTATTAATTGTGCTTAACTATCTTAGTTTAGATGGAAATTTTATTATTGGCTGGGTTTTTCTTCTACAGTTCATTTTTACATTGGCATTAGCCTTAAAGTGCTACCCACTCCAACCTGGTGGATTACTTGCTCTAGAAGCTATTATTATGGGTTTGACATCAACAAAATCTGTTTTTCATGAAATTGAAAATAATATAGAAGTAATACTTTTATTAGTTTTCATGGTTGCAGGAATATATTTCATGAAAAATCTTATGTTAACAATATTTACTAAATTATTATTAAATATTCGTTCAAAAACTCTTTTATCACTTTTATTTTGTATTTCGGCCGCAATTTTGTCAGCATTTTTAGATGCTTTAACTGTAACTGCTGTATTAATTGGAGTGACTATTGGTTTTTATAGAATCTATCATTCTGTTGCATCAGGAGGATCGTTTTCTAACGAATCTCATGATTATTATAATAATGCGGCTATGAGTGATTTAAAGCTCGAAGAACTTGAGAGTTTTAAGGCTTTTTTAAGGGATTTAGTTATGCATGGAGCAGTTGGTACTGCTCTTGGAGGAGTTTGTACTATTGTCGGAGAACCTCAAAATTTATTGATTGCAACAATTGCAGGTTGGGAATTTGTTGAATTCTTTTTAAGAATGGCTCCAATAACAATGCCAGTTTTTGTTGCTGGTATTCTTACATGCTTTGTAATTGAAAGATTTTCCATCGCAGGATTTGGCAATCAATTACCATCGAATATAAGAGAAATTTTTAATGATTACTCCATATATAGAGAAGAAAACATTACTGCAAAAGACAAAGCCGAACTTTTAGTTGAGTCTGTTGTAGCGGTTTTCTTGGTTATTGCGCTTGGATTTCATTTAGCTGCAGTAGGTTTAATTGGATTAAGCGTGATAATTTTATTAACAGCATTTAAGGGCATCACCGAAGAACATCACCTGGGTGAAGCATTCCATGAAGCTCTTCCATTTACTGCATTGCTTGCTGTATTTTTTGCAATTGTTAGTGTAATTCATGATCAACATCTTTTCTCGCCTGTAATTGATTATGTTTTATCTCAAGATCCCTCAAACCAACCTTCATTGTTCTTTGTTGCAAATGGATTTCTATCAGCAATAAGTGACAATGTTTTTGTAGCAACTATATATATTAATGAAGTTAAAAGCGCTTTCGATAATGGAGTTATTACTGAAACTCAATTTAATAATCTTGCAATTGCAATAAATACAGGAACAAATTTACCAAGTGTTGCTACCCCTAATGGACAAGCAGCATTTTTATTTTTGTTAACTTCATCACTAGCTCCATTAATTAATCTTTCCTATTTAAGAATGGTTTATATGGCACTTCCATATACTATTGTTTTATCAGTTGTAGGATATGTAGCTATTAATATTTTTCTTTAGTGAATAATCTCAACAGAAAGTTTTGTGTTGCGCCAATGATGCAATGCACTGATATGCATGATAGGTACTTGTTACGTTTAATATCAAAAAGAGTATTTTTATACACTGAAATGATTGCAACTGGTTCATTGATATATGGAAAATGTTTTGATCAACTAAAATTTAATATGGAAGAGCATCCAGTAGGTGTTCAATTAGGTGGTTCGAATATCTCTCATTTAATTGAATGTTCAAAAAGATGCGAAGAATATGGATATGACGAAATTAATCTAAATGTGGGATGTCCCTCTGATCGTGTTCAAAAAGGTAAGTTTGGTGCTTGTTTAATGCTTGAGCCAAATTTAGTCGCAGAATGTCTGACTAATATGAAAAACTCTGTAAATATTCCTATATCAATAAAATGTAGGCTTGGAGTAGACGATAATGATGACTACGCATTTATCTATAATTTTGTTTCCATTGTCAAACAATCTGGAGTTAATGTTTTTATAATTCATGCAAGGAATGGTATTTTAAAAGGTCTAAGCCCACGTCAAAATAGAAATGTTCCACCGTTAAAATATGATTATGTTTATAAACTAAAACAAGATTTCCCAGAATTAGAAATAATTATAAACGGTGGAATTAAAAATATTGATGATTCATTAACTCACTTGGTAAAAGTTGATGGAGTTATGATTGGAAGAGCAGCATATGATAACCCTTTCATGTTAAGAGAGATTGAAACTAAATTTTATAAAACAGATTCATCAATAAATTCAAAAAAAGAAATACTCAATTTGTACCTTGAGTATGTTGAAAAACAAATGCTCAAAGGTCATAGTCTAAATAGAATGATGAAACATTTATTTGGTTTATCAAAGGGTGATAAATATGCCAAAGCTTTCAGAATTAAGATCTTAGAAATAATAAAAAATGATAATTTAAAAAATAATAAAAAAGAATTAGAGGAACTTTTAGTCTATTAGAAAATCTTCCATATCGTCAATAAAATCATCTTTAACATTGATGCCATCTGCAATTTCGTAATTTAAAGATTGAATGTAGGCATCTTTGACAAATGAGTACTTATCACCAGAAAGTAAAGATTCAACATCCAATAATCTCTCTCTAGTTTCTATAGCATCGATAGTCTTTAGAGCAATATTTACATCAGTATCAGTCATATGAAAAGTGACTGACGAAAATGAAGACACAGGCCTGCTTAATGTATCTCTTAATGTTGAGGGACCAAGTCCAGGTAACATAATATAGGGACCTTGTCCTACCCCCCATACTGCAAGTGTTTGACCAAAATCTTCTTCATGTCTATCAAGGCCCATTTTGGAGGCAACATCAATTAAACCAGCTAAACCAATTGTTGAGTTTAAAATAAATCTTGAAAAATCATTTATTGATTTTTTTGGTTTACCTTGAAGCAATTGATTGATTGAAGTCTCCACATCTTCAAGATTATTGAAAAAATTAGAAACCCCATTTTTAACTTCAGGAGGAAGAGTTGAATATGTCTGTGCAATTGGTTTTAAAATCTTTTGATCAAGTTTCTCATTAAATTCAAAAGTTTTTCTATTGAAATTTTCATATGGATCTTTTAGTTCATCTGTTAGTGCATAATTGACCATAAAAGATATAAAAAAGAGATGTAAAAATTTCACAATTAATTATACATCTGACATGATTGTTTTAGATATCTTGTTAGTAGTTCGAGAATTACAATCTAAATTAAACTCTAGGATATTTTTATCAAACTCATATGTACCAAGATGATGAATGTTGTTTAGTAAAAAAAAACTGTTATCAAAATTTTTAACATTGAATATATTATTACAAATATACCCTAAAATGCTTATATTTAATTTTTTCAACATTGTTATAGTTTTTTGCATATCTGAAATTGCTAATTTATTTGGTGTAGTAATTAATATAAATTCATCGACAATAAGTTCTTTAAAAACAGTTAAATATGCATCGCCAGTTCCAGGAGGCATATCAATTAATAGATAGTCTAAATTATCCCAAACGGTATCATTTATTAATTTTTTTATAGCGCCACTTAGCATTGGTCCTCTCCATACAGCAGCATCCTCATAATTTAATATATTGCCCATAGAAATTATTTTTATACCTTTTTTTTCAGCTGGCATAATTTTTTTATTGGTAATTACATTCTTTGAATCAAGATTGAATAAAATATTTTGGTTTGGTCCATATATATCAGCATCTAAAATTCCAACTTTTTTATGTTTTGATAAACTAAGTGCCAACAAAGCAGTTATTGAGCTTTTGCCAACTCCACCTTTTGCTGAACCAATTGCGATTATTTTTTTTATAGGCATATTAACTAAGGTTTTCACATATAATACAGTTTATAAATGGACAATTCTAAGAAAACTACTAGAAAAATACTGGTTACCCAAGCATTGCCCTATGCTAATGCTCCACTTCACTTGGGTCATATTCTTGAAGCTGTTCAAACTGATATATGGGCTAGATTTCAAGAACTTAATAATAATGAATGCTTATTTTTTTGTGCAGATGATACCCATGGAACACCAGTAATGTTAAAGGCTAACGAAATGGGAATTAAACCGGAAGAATTAATTGCTGATGTTTATAAAGATCACGAGTCTACATATAAACTTTATGATATAAATTTTGCTAATTTTTACTCAACACATAGTGATGAAAATAAAAAATTCTCTGAATATATATATGAATGTGCAAAAAATAATAACCTAATATCAAAATCTTCAATCGAACAATATTACGATGAAAAAGAAAAGCTATTTTTATCCGATAGATATATAAAGGGAACATGTCCAAAGTGTGGTGCAGAGGATCAACATGGAGACAATTGTGGAGTATGTGGTGCTTCATATAATGTGTTAGACGTAAAAAATCCTATTTCTATCTTATCTAACTCAACTCCAATTAAAAAAAAGAGTGAGCATATATTTTTTGATCTTCCTCAAAAAAATAAAATGCTAAAAGATTTTTTAAACAAAGTAGACCTGCAAGAGTCTATAAAAAATAAATTAAAAGAGTGGTTGTCTGATGACCTAAAAAAATGGGACATATCAAGAGACGCACCTTATTTTGGTTTTAAAATACCTGGTGAGAAAGATAAGTACTTCTATGTATGGGTTGATGCTCCAATTGGTTATCTTGCATCAATATCTAATTGGGCAAAAAAAAATAACTTAAATATGGAAGATTTATGGTCAGAAAATTCAGATTATGAAATATACCATTTTATTGGAAAAGATATAGCTTATTTCCATGGACTTTTTTGGCCAGCCCTTTTAAATGCTGCAAATTTTAAGTTACCTGATGGTATAAATGTTCATGGTTTTTTAACCATAAATGGAGAAAAAATGTCAAAATCAAAGGGTACAGGTATTCTGGCAAAAGAATTTGCAAATATTACGAATCCAGAAACTTTGAGGTACTACTTTGCTGCAAAACTCAATAATAAGGTTGAAGATATAGATCTCAATTTTGAAGATTATGTTCAAAGAATTAATTCTGACTTAGTTGGTAAATATTTAAATATTGCATCCAGATCGGCCGCATTTCTTAAAAAAAATAAAAACATTTTATCTGCTAATGTTGATGATAAGGTGCTCGATAATTTTATTTTAATGAAAGATCAAGTTATAAAATTATATGAATCTAAACAGTACTCTAAATTAATAAGAGTAATTATGGATTTAGCAGATGAGATAAATAAATATATTAATAAAGAAACTCCATGGAAAAAAGATCGTGATGAAGCTGTTGAAATTAGCTCAACTGCTATAAATGCCTTTTTCATTATCTCTGTGTATCTTAATCCAGTAATACCAAATATAACTAAAAAAGCATTTGAGTTTTTAAATGTAGAAAAGATTTCATTTGATGATGTTGAGAAAACAAAAATAAAAGAAATAAATACTTATAAACCATTGCTAAATAGACTAGAAAAAATAATAATTCCTGTGGAAGAAGATATGGATAATGTAAATTTAATCAATATTGATCAATTTTCAGCAGTTGATTTAAGGGTAGCTAAGATTGTAAGGGCAGATCATGTCGAAGGTGCTGATAAACTCTTACGTCTTACTTTAGATGTTGGTGATTTAGGAACAAGAAATGTATTTGCTGGCATTAAAAATGCTTATGAACCTAATGAGCTTACTGATAAGCATATTGTATTAGTTAACAATCTAGAACCTAGGAAGATGAAGTTTGGTGTATCAGAAGGTATGGTGCTTGCCTCAAGTAATGATGAGGGTATTTATTTGGTGTCACCTGATAGCGGTGCAAAGCCTGGTATGAAAGTAAGATAATGAGTAAAACTGACATAATAATTATTGGCGCTGGTCCAGTTGGGCTTTTCACAGTATTTGAAGCTGGTTTGCTTGGATTAAATTGTACACTCATTGACAATCTTGATAAGCCAGGAGGTCAGTGCGCTGAGTTATATCCTGAAAAACCAATATATGATATTCCAGGTGTACCATTTCAAACTGCTCAGGAGCATGTTAACGCCCTACTACAACAAATTAAACCATTTGATTATGAATTACATCTATCAGAAAGAGTTGATTCTATTGAAAAAATAACTCATGAGGATGATACATTTTGGAAAATAAAAACAACAGAAGATAAAGAGTTTATTTCAAAAAATATCTTCATTGCAGCTGGTGCTGGCTCATTTGAGCCAAGGAGACCACCTAATATAGAAGATCCAGATAAATTTCTCTCAAACGGAGTTGAATATTCTGTGCGTTCTATTGAAAAATATAAAAATAAAAATATTTTTATATTTGGTGGAGGTGACTCAGCTCTAGATTGGACTGTTGAATTATCAAAAATTGCAAAATCAGTAAACTTAGTTCATAGAAGAGACGCTTTTAGAGGTGCTCAGCATACAGAGGAACTTATGCGAAATTTAGTCAAAGATAATAAGGTTAATTTACTTACACCCTATCTTATCGATTCTATTGTTGGTAATCAAAAAGTAGATTCAATAACACTAAAAAATTTTGAAACTACTGAAATTGAATCATATGAAGCAGATGAATTATTATTTCTTTTTGGTCTCAACAAAAAACTTGGTCCAATATTAGATTGGAATATTGAATTAAACGGAAAAAAAATCCAAGTAAATACTAAAAACTTTCAAACCTCTAAAGAAGGAATATTTGCAGTTGGTGACATAAATGATTATCCAGGTAAGCTTGATTTGATTTTGTCAGGATTCCACGAAACTACCCTTGCAGTGCAGGAAGCATATAAAAGAATACATCCTGGTGAACGAGTGCCATTTGGCTACACTACCTCAAATTCAAAATTACAAGAAAAGCTTGGTGTTAAAAAATAGATTTAGAAAATATCTTCCAGTAGTTGTTGATATTGAAACTGGTGGTTTTGATCCTGAAAAAAATGCAATACTAGAAATTGCTATCACTTTGATTGAAGAAGAGTATGATAAATTTTATCCAGGTGAAACATTTAGACACCACATAAATCCATTTGAAGGATCAATAGTAGAAAAGGAATCACTTGATTTTACTAAAATTAAATTAGATCATCCACTAAGAAATGCTGTTGATGAACAAGATGCCCTAAATGACTTATTCAAGATAATAAATAAAACAAAAAACAAATATGAGTGTTCAAGAGCAATATTAGTTGGACACAATGCTCATTTTGACAAATCTTTTTTAGATGCTTCTGTGATAAGAAATAATATAAAAAAAACCCCTTTTCATAAATTTTCAGTAATTGATACTGTTTCATTAGGTGTGCTTGCAACCGGGCAAACTGTACTAGCTAGAATTTGTGAACATTTATCTATAAATTATGATAATGACGAAGCTCACTCAGCAGCATATGATACAGGAGTAACTGCAGAAGTTTTTTGTAAAATTGTAAATAGCTTTGACAGTTAAGATTCTAATGAATCAATAAGCTTCTTTAATTCGCCACTTTCATGCATCTGAGCGATGATATCAGCACCACCAACGAGTTCACCATTAATAAATACTTGAGGAAATGTTGGCCAATCAGAAACTTTAGGTAGAGAAACTCTTACATCATTATTATCCAAAACATCAACGTAACTAAATTGTGATTCACATTCAATTAACGTTTGTACAGTTCGAGCTGAAAAACCACATTTTGGTTCATAGGGAGTTCCTTTCATGTATATTAAAATACTATTCTCTTTAATTTGTTCTCTTAGCTTTTCTTCTATATCCATTTTATTTCCTGATGATGTCTAAATATTTCTTTATTGTTTCTTCAAAACCATAATGAAGTGAATCCACTATTATAGCGTGACCAATAGATACTTCATTAATATTTCCAATATCAACTAAATAACTTAAATTATTTAAATTCAAATCGTGACCAGCATTAACAGACAAATTTAATTTACTTGCAATCTTAACTATTTCTACAATGTCATCCACAGCTTTGATATTCTTTGTTTCAATAGCTTTAGAAAATTTTCCAGTATGAATCTCTATTAATGTAGCTCCCATCTCATATGCGTATTCAACACCTTCAATACTATCAATAAATAAGCTTATGGGTGCATCATTCGAATATTCTTTTAATTTATTTATAACGATTATAAGATCATCATCATGTTTACCAGATGACCAACCATGATCCGATGTAATTTGATCAATGCTATCTGGCACAAGCGTTATTTGATCTGGTTTAATAATCTCGACTAATTCACAAAAACCTAAAAAATCATTTTTTGGTTTTGAGAATGGATTACCTTCAATATTAAACTCTACACCCTTCTCTTTGGTGAGTTTTGATAACCTTATAACGTCATTAGAAGTTGCATGCCTATGATCTGGTCTGGGGTGAAGAGTTAACCCATCTACACCTAATGCTATTGCTTTATTAGCAAAATATTCAATATTTGGATAATTTTCACCCCTAGCATTTCTCAAAAGAGCTATCTTATTTAGGTTTACACTTAATTTCATAGCCTAATTATATGTTTATATTATTATCTGTATAGGTCCTCATTTTTATCAACAATCAAATCAAAAGCATTATTTACTTCATGTCTTTTTTGGTTCAACCCTTTGATAATAATAATAGGTTTCATTTCATTACTTTGTCCCATGAGGATCCCAGCTGCAGCTGCTAACTCATCTGCATAAGCAACTTCAGTACCCTTAAGTGGTTCATCATAAATATCTTTATATCCCTTTAGATCCCCTAAGCTTTGAAGATTATAACTAGCTAATGCAAAGTTAATAACACCAGCTCTATAGGGCCTTGTCATTGAATCTGAAATAATGATTGATATATTTTTATTGAGTTTCTTTTTTAGTTTTTCTTGTATTTTTTTAGCGCTTTTTTTAGGATTTTTTGGAAGTAACAATGCTAGATTTTTCTTTTTAGGAATATTAGATAAATCAATACCTGCATTTACATTAATATAACCTAGTTTATGCTCCACGATAATTACATTCTTCTTTGTAGATATTATTTCTTTTGATTCATTTAGTATCGCCTGAACTAAGCCTGGACTTTTACTTAATTCATCTGCTAAATCTTTTGCCTTTTTTGATATAGTAATATCATCTAAATCAAGGTATCTGTTTTCAGCTTTAGATACAATTTTCTGGGCTATTACAATAACATCATTATTATTAATAATAGATTCATTAGAAATAATGGTTTTATATATTATTTCACTAAGATCATCTCCGGGATTAATCAAAGGGAAATTACTAAGTGCTTCAAGTTTGAGTGAATTCATAAAAAGATATCTATAAAAAATACTAAGATAGCACATATAAACAAAATTTCATTCATCATGTATACTTCTTTGCTATGACAATATTTGATGAAAAGTTGCTAACTATTTTAGTGTGTCCAGTTTCAAAAAAATCATTAATATACGATAAAGAAACTAATGAATTAGTATGTGAGGAATCTAATTTGGCTTATCCTATCAAGGATGGCATTCCTGTTATGTTACCTGAAGAAGCCCGTAAAATTTAATAATCGCGCCCGTAGCTCAGTTGGATTAGAGTGCTTGGCTACGAACCAAGAGGTCGGGAGTTCGAATCTCTCCGGGCGCGCCATATTCATCAAAACATTCGGCATGTAAATTGCATTTTAGTCTGCATGAACAATTATTTGGAAAAGCTATACTATTTTTGTAAAAATGAACCTTTTTGGGCATTAGCTTTCTTTTTTTGTGGTTATATTATTGGTAATACATATTTTACTTTTTAAAACTTATTGCTGAATAATGTTAATTACTCTGTCTATTAACCAATAAAAACCAGTACCACCAATAAGTAAGCTTGCAAATATTTTTAATTCTTTAAGGTGCTGAATCCTCTTAGAAATATATATAATCAGTAAGGGTATTGGTATTAATGCTATTTGAGCTAATTCAATACCAATATTAAAAAATAATAATGACAAAAGCATTCTGTTATTTGATATACCTATGTCAATAAGAGCACCTGCAAATCCTAATCCATGTAACAAACCAAATCCAAATGCCATTGCCCATGGCGTTTTTAAAGAACCTTTATTTTTATATATTTCTGATGCTAAATAGACTATTGTTAATGCAATTAATGCTTCAATGGTTCCTTGAGGTAGCTTAATAAAGCCATAAACTGTCATACCAAGAGTGATACTATGTGCAATTGTAAATGCAGTTATAGTTTTTATGATATTAATTAACCCAGATATACAAAAAAGCAATCCAAATATAAACAAAATATGATCTAATCCATCGAAGAGATGAGAAAAACCAAGTTGCAAATATGATAATGGGTAATAATTACTCTCGGCAGGTATTTCAAGAATATTATTCTGAACATTTATTAAGCCTTCAAAAGTGCTGTCATTAAAATTTATAGTTATTAATGCATCTGTTAAAACACTCAGATTAACGACTTCAATCGATAATCCTTTAAGGCTAGATGAGCAATCTAAAGAAATTTTTTCATTTATATATTTACCTTGATAATAAAGATCACTTGATTCTGAAAGACATTCTTGAGGAAAGAAAACTTCAGCTCTTTTACCAATATTTTTGAAAGGATACATCCACGTTGCCTCATAAACAAAATCTTTATCACTTGATTCTTCCACAATGAGATGTGCAGGATTGAATTCATGAGGATAAATATTTAAAGCACATGTTAAAAAAAATGAAAAGATATACTTTTTCATTAAATTTGCAGTTCAGGATTAATATATATTGTATATTCAGATTTAATATTGTTAAGGTATTCTTTTAAGCCTTTGTCTCGTTTGTCTTGTAATAAATCTATTTCTACTTGCTTTAAGACATTATTAATATCTGGAAGATATGCATTTTTATAATTATTTACGTAGATAATGTGATGCCCAAAAGGAGATTGAATCGGGCCAATCCACTTATTTAATTCAATATTGTTAAAATAAGAGCTAAATTCATCCCCAAATTCACTTTGTATTTTTCGCAAGTTAACGTCTACAAAATTCTTTCCAAGGAAAAAAGGATCAGCCTTAATATTTTGGTTATTGTTAATATCCTTGTAAGCAGCTAATGAACGTTCTTCAGAGTTTTTTTCTGATGAGAAAAAATAATGTGTGAATGTATATGTTGCACTAATAAAATACTTTTCTCTATTATCATTAAAGAATTTAATTAACTCATCATTTGATGGTGAATTAGGATTTGATTCTTGCTTAAGAAATGAAATTTTTTGAGCGAGTCTTCTTTTGATGATCCTGTCTTCTTTGTCTAAACCTAGTTTAAGTGCTTCTCTGTACAAGATTTCCTCTTCAACAAGATTATTTATAATTCTTGCAATTTCATCATCGTTTGGATTTCTACCAACTTGAGACTTCCAGGCGCTAACAAGACTAATAATTTCTTGATCACTTATAAAAATTTCTTTTTCGTTACCTGAATTAAATATTACGTCGACTAAGTATAAAATAAGGCCGATTACAAAGAATAAAGGTATTTTATATTTCAATTTAATTAATTATGTCTAATCAATGGTTCTGAGCTCTATTGTTCCACCAAGAGGAACTACTTCAACATCTGATTCCTCAGGAATGTACCAAATTGGAGATGACCATGCTCTTTCTTGTATTGTTTCATGTAGGTCCTCTCTTGGTTTAAATCCTGATTTAATTGCATCCCATGTACTCCATCTGCATGATGGATTTTCAAGCACACGAACATAATAGAATATTTTGTCAGTTGGTTTAAATTCTGGATCTCTCCAAACGGTTTTTAACTCAGATGAACCAACATTTGAACTTATTGAGCAGTCATTTATATTAACCTTTGCTCCATTATCTGGACATCTGTTTGTGATTGGGTCAGGTTCTAAACCATCCGAACAAGCTATATCAAAAACTTTTTCAGACGGTCTTCCGCTGTTGAAATCAATCCATCCTTTTATGATCTGAACTCTTTGCAGTGGGGCGCCATTTTTATCTCTTTGAGCCCAAACAATAAATTCAGGAGTTTTATTATCATCATTAAGCAAATCGGAACCCATTGTTACGCCTTTCTCATATGCTTCGCTTACCAATGTATCTGAATTAAGATCAATTGAGGATAAATTATAGCCACCAAAAAATCTTAGAGCTATTCTTGTTCCTGTTGTCGCAAAAGTTTCTTTTCTTCTGAATGCATTAAAAATGGATTCTCTGGTATTCTCCTCAGCCCAAGCAACTGCTAAGCCAGAAGCTCCCCATTGTGTAAAACCTGTATTTGCATACTGACCCTCATCAAAATTCACCGTGCTCATTGGTTGATTAAATGCTCTCATGTATTCTTCTAATCTTGCAACATTTTCTTCTGCAAGAGGAATTGAACCCCTGCTTTCAGGTGTACCATCAAGTAGTCCTACTTTTGACCAATAATTAGATTCATCAAGTGAAGCGGCAGCAACGTGAGTATCAGTTGAGCCAATTAATCCAAATTTATATGGATTTCCCTGTCTAGTAAATTCTAGAGTTAAACCATTCAAATAAGCTTCTCTAACATATGACCCTGAGGGTTTACTATATGTGGGAGGAATGCTTCCCACCCTTGTATCCATTATTTCAAAATCTGCCCAATCATCATCTGGTGACAATAGAGGGTGTGTTTCTGAGGTTCCTTTAACTTGAGTTATTTCAACTATTGGTTCATTTCTCATCCTTTTATTTGCATACTCTATATCAAGAGCATTTCCTTTAAATGTCTCCATTTCAAACATTTGACCATTAGAACCATTGGAATTATGTGGCATTGATATTGTATCTACTCCTCTTTCTCTTAGATTGTCTTGCCACGTCCATAAATCCTCAGGATTTATTGAGTCTATTCTTGTCCATGGCCTTACAGAGGCTTTAGATGAGTTAAAGATAACATTTCTATGCAAATTCCCGCCTTCAATATCTGTAGATGTTGTAAATTCATATCCTATAAAAGTAGTAAAATTACCAGGATCATTATGCTCATTTGCAGATCGTGCAACATCTGCCCACGCAGATTTATGGATATTATAATCAAAAGATTTTAATGCTCCTTGAGTATTTCGAGAAAAATATGCCTTTAATAACTTAGGATGCCAATCTGGATAGGGTTGAATAATTGTTGCACCAAGAACTGAACTAAATATATTTGATCTGATCCCAGCAGACTCAACTGTTAAATTATCTAGTCTATTTAAATCATGAAATGGTTTTGCAAATTCATTTTGAGAAATATCTGTAGAAGTATCAGCATAAGCTTGAATCATGCCCATATAAAAACCATGATCTGTAACAGCATAAAAATCTAAAGGTTCTCTTAATTGCATTTCATATCCCAGAGGATGTTTTATGCTAGCTCCTTTAGCATATCGATATGCATCATCAGGAGATGCAGTAACTCCAAATACATATGCATCAAAAGAATATTTTGTATGAACATGCAAATCTCCATAATATGGATTTCTATTTACATTTGGAGTAGGTCTAGCTTTTTGAATTTGTGGTTTTTCAGTAGAAAAATCAACAACTTCAAGTGCAGAATTAGATTGTAATTTTTTAAATAAACTTAAGACAGGTCTACTGTCGTAAACATCTATTGCTATAAGACCAAGCGTAGCTATATATAAAACTACAAATAATAATACTGTATTTCTTAGGTATTTCATTGTTGCTCCCCATAACAATTCAAGAATAATTATAAAATTTGATATATCTTATGACAATGTTTATAAAAAAATATTTTGATACTTTTTCTAGATTGAACTAATCTATATCATTCTTTGCGCCTGTAGCTCAGTTGGACAGAGTACTTGGCTTCGAACCAAGGGGTCGGGAGTTCGAATCTTCCCGGGCGCGCCAATAAAAAAGGGATTCAAATGAATCCCCTTTTATTTGTTTAGACAATTAAAATTTATAGTTCACATTTAAACCATAGGTAGCATAGTTATTTGGATAACCAAAATAAGTTGTTTGAGTGAAATCAACAACTGCGACAAAAGCAGACGTTAAATATTCATCATCATTAATATTTTGTCCGTATAAACTTACAGATAAATTGTCTTTTTCAATTCCCGCTGAGAAATTTAAAGTGTCCATTTCTCTAGTACCGTTTCCTTGGGATTCTATGATTGCTTGTGCTTGTGTATTTTCAAGTAGTACAGCTTCACTTGAGTAAAGATGAGATAGTCTTGTAAAGCCATCCCATCCATTCATATTCCAGTTCCAAGTTACTGATGTAGCAATTGTATCCTCTGGAATATTCGACGGAGTTGTTCCTGTTAAATCACCAAATGCAGATCCAGGAAATGAATCATAAATGGGATCTAAAAATGTACCACTCATGGTGATATCAATATTTTCTAATGGTGAATAAACTAGATCAAATTCATAACCATCAGCAGATTGTGAACCTGCGTTTGCTAAAACAAAACCTGTTCCAATGAAAGTATTTGATTGAAAACCATCTATAGTTTGGTCAAATACTGCAATATTCAAGTAGCCTGACGGTAAATATATTTTTGCTCCCAATTCGACTACCTCAGCCTCTTCTGGTCCAGCATATCTTCTTCCAACTGATCTATTTGGACTGGGAGGTGTCCCAGCTGCAATTAAACCTGCTACTTCAGTTGCATCAGCATCTGAGTTTCGTGAAATATTCCAAGCAGATGCTTTGAACCCAGTAGAAATACCTCCATAAACTGAAATTGCTTCATTTACTGAATATGATAATTTAAATGTGTAATCAACATTATCATCTTTACTTTTTCCATCCTGAGCTGCATTTGGGAAATTAGTAAACTGCGGAACTAATTGAAGTCCTGTTAAAGCAGCAAGGGGATTAAATGCTGGATCTAGAGCTAGAACTGAGGCCTGTGCAGGTGGGAAACCAGCAGCTATTAAACCCAAGGTACCTGCTCCAATAAAGTCCAAATTTGATAATACGTCTGTATTGATCTGGGAATATGAAACAGTCTTTTCATCTTCCATGTAACTCACGCCAATAATAGCACTTAGTTTTTCTGATAATTTAATATCTAATTGTCCAAATATTGAGGTAGTTGTATTATCTTGTGTTGCTGATTCAGTACCACCTTGACCACTTGCAAAAAGAACAGAGTCTGGTATTCCAAAGGCTGCAGCAATTCCACTGATTGTACCTGCAGGAAGGAATGCATCTACATATGTTCTCCATGTTGGACCAAAATATATAGATTCATTAAAGACCATATCCTCTTGATAATAATATGCTCCAACCAACCAATTCACTTTTTCGTTATTATTTGAATAAAGTCTAAATTCTTGAGTAACGGCCTCTAAATCTTTTGATAACGGGCTTGGAGCAACAGTTGGCGACCCATCAAAATCAACATCTTGAACATTTTCATTAAATGAATTTCTTACAGAAGTTATGCTCTCCAAAGTATTTCCATCTCTATCTTTTTTATAATGCAGTGATATGCCCGAGTTATCTCCCTCTGTTACAGGATCAAAATCAAAAAACACTTTTTCAGTAAAAGGATCGTTTGGAATTATTCCACCACCTAACAGAGCTTGAACCTGGTTTCCAACGCCATAATTTGCACTTCCTACAGCACAGCATATCTCATCATATTCATCAAAATCACCAGTAACTCTCAAGGTAGCATCGTTTGATAATTCAAAAAATAATTCTCCTCTAAAAGAAAATCTATCTCGAGTATTTGAAGTATTACCTGTTATCATATTTTCAGAATGGCCATCTGCTTTATGAAAATTGCCATAAAGGCTATATGCAACTGTTTCATTAAGTGGTCCAGTTGTATAATATTTAAACTTTTTCATATTATTTGATCCAACTGATGCCGTTACATAGCTTGATTTTTCAAAAGAAGGTTTTTTAGTAACAACATTAATAACGCCAGCTGTAGCATTTTTTCCAAATAACGTACTTTGAGGTCCTCTCAAAACTTCTATTCTTTCAATTGCAGGCAAATCAGCAATTTGTGCTTGCATTGACGAACGATAAACACCATCAATAAATACAGCTACAGAGGGTTCAATGCCTGGATTGTAAGAACCATTACCAAATCCTCTAATAACATATGTTGCCTCTGTTGGCGTTGTAAACCTTCTTGAGTCTAATGAAGGTATTATTGACCTCAAATCATAAATATCTGTAATGTTTGCTTTTTCAATAGTATCTGCTGTCACTACTGAAACAGCAACAGGAACCTCTTGTAATGTTTTTTCTGTTTTTGTTGCAGTAACAATAACTTCCTCCACACTGAAAGTAGAATCTTGAGAATGGACGATTGCTGGTAAAATTAAAAAACTAAATAAAAAAGTGCCAATTATGTAGCGCATATTAAACCCCCAAGTTTATTTGTAAATTATACAATAAATGTTATAAATGGGCTTGAATTTCTCCTCCTGAATTGCACCATTCATTAAACCCACCAATGTTATAAACATTTTTATATCCAAGATCCAGTAAGGTTTTCGCAGCTAAAGCTGACCTATATCCACCTGCACAATATAGTAGTAAGTTAGTTTCATCATCAATATGCATGGGGTTATCACTTGAATCTGGTGCTAATTTAAATTCTATTAATCCTCTTGGAATATGAATTGCTCCTTTTATTATTCCTTGATTAAAAACTTCTGATTCTTCACGTACATCGATTATGATAGTTTTAGAAGTTTCAATTAATTTTAATGCTTCTGCATAATTTAGTCTTTCGACTAAATTATTTGCTTCTTGTAGCAATATATTTAAGGTTTTAGTTTGCATGTAATTCTCTTGGAATTTTATTACGTTTATTTGATGTTGCAAGGAAAACACCAACTAGAATTGTCATGCATCCTAAAATGATGCCAATTGATATAATTTCTTTAAGAAAAATTGCACCCCATATTATTCCAAAAATAGGTAAAAAATATGCAACAGTAGATGTTTTAACTGCTCCAATCTTTTCAATTAAATATACATAACCAAAAAATGCAAGTCCAGTAGACACAGCGCCAAGCCATGTAGCAGATAAAATAGCTTTTGATGATGGAAGAACAGGTGGAAGATTACATAAAGTAAATGGTGCCATAATGAAACAGCTAAATACAATTGACCAACCTATCAGTACAAATTTATCCATAGTTTTTGAAAATTTTTGAATAAATACAGTAGAGAAGGAATAGCAAGCTGCCCCTACTAAGCATAACAATGCCGAGAAAATTTGAGTTGTCGACGATTCAGGATTGACTAAAATAATTACTCCTATAAAACCAAGCACAAGACCAAAAACCTGTTTTAAAGTAATTTTTTCATTTAACCATAAAAAAGCAATAATCATTGTATTAAATGCGGTTGTTGAATTGAGTATTGCTAGTATATTTGAATCAGCACCAAAACTTCCATACGAAAAAAGAGTAAAAGGTATTGCATTATTTGTTATTGCCAAAACAAGTGAATGTTTCCACGCAGGTTTTAATAGTTGCAAATATTCTTTTTTTAATAAAACTGGTAAAAAAACTAATGAAGCGATTACAAGTCTAGCTTGAACTAAAGGTATGGCACCAAACTCTGGAGCTGCGATCTTTATAAAAATAAATGCACTACCCCAAATAGCCCCAAGAAGTGTTAAAACTAACCAATACTTAAGTTCCATAAAAAAATAAAAACCCCCATATAAATGGGGGTTAAAAACTAACTTTTGTTAGTAACAATTGTTAGTCGGAAACTAAAAATTTACCCCTGTCAAAAGGCAAATCCTCCGTCTCCTGTTGTTAAATAAATACTAATAGGACCACCTCCATGTTCAGGGTAGTAATAAAATGTATAAGAGTCCCCTTAAAAAACTTCTATACAAGACACCAAATTAAATTATATACACTTAAGGTTGTAAATTAAATAAATTTTATTCAATTAAAAAGTAAATTCTAATTGCGACTTTGGATTAATTAGATTGCCTCGATAAGCATCTGAATTAATATGATAGTTATTATCTTCTAAATATTTATTAAGTAAGCTCATATCATTATTAAAATGTTTGAAGGCAACCATCTTCATGGTTGAATTTTTATCAACAGAGTTGTTAAGTTCCAAAATAATTGGGTCGTTATTTAAATATAATAAGTTATTCATATTAATATATTACTGTATATATATACAGTAGTCAATAATTAATATATTTTGAAAGATTAAGTCTAGTTAAAGAAGTATAATTATCGGCTGATTTAGGAAGGTTGGCAGAGCGGTAATGCAGCACCTTGGAAAGGTGTCGTCGGCAACGGCGCGGGGGTTCGATTCCCTCACCTTCCGCCAAAAAATGCCTGCTTATTTTAATTAAGCAGGCAACATTAGTTACATTTCAAAAATTACTTGATTTATCCTTTGATTATCAATCATAGTTCTTATTTCTTCATATCCTTTAGAGATTTTATCTAATTCTTCTTCGTCGTCACCATATCTTTCTTCAAGAACTTTGTTAACTGCATCATATTTCTCTTTCGTTTGTTCCATTGCAGCCATGTTCTTATAACTAATAGTTAACCAAACATTTGGGCTGCTTGCACCATCTGAAACATAAACACCGTAGTCCATAATATGACCTAATTCTTTTTGAATTTCTACAGATCTAACCCAAGTTCTTTTTAAATTTACTAAATAATTATCTAAATAATTAGATTGAACATCGATAACAGTTAATTGAATTTGCGTTTCTGAAGGTTTGTAATCTTCCCAAATTTCCGCAAATAAATGTGGTAAAGAAAATGTTAGGGTTAATAGTAATAATTTTTTCATTTTATCTCCTTGTTTATTGAAAGTTATTATTGATTAAACTCTCGAAAATTTATAAACATCTTTTTTTGATGAGTCCCCCTAATTGGATTGATATCAATCCCACCTCTTCTTTGAAAACGACCACAAATTTCAAGATGTTTTATCTTATACTTTTTTATTAATTCTTTAAATATTAATTCGATACATTGCTCATGAAAGCCACCATGATCTGAAAACGAGATTAAATATTTTTTTAACCAAAGAGAATCAAAACTTTCATTGGAGTATATATAGATGTTTGCAAAATCTGGTTGAGATGTAACAGGACATATAGATCTAAATCCATTGAATTTAATGACTTTATTAATTGGAGTTTTCTTTAACTTAAAATTATTTAAATATATAAATTTAGGTTCCTTGATGAAGGTATCTATAAAATTAACTTTTATTCTAATTTTAATTTTACTTTCAATATCTTTTTTAATTTTTCTAATAATTTCATTTTTTGATTTATATGATTTGTTATAAAAATGATTTAGATATAACTTCATGGATTTTGATTCAATTAAAAATTTTGAGCTGGCTGGAATAGATATTTCTAATACACTAAGACTTGGAATTTTATTATTATCAAGATACATAAAATCATAAACATTCCATATATCTAATCCATATTTAATATCTAAAGATACCCTATCAATAATATCTAGAAGATTTTTACCTCTTTTATTTTGACTTTTATTATTCTTTCCAAGAAATTTAGGTTTCATTCTCTTATACCAATACCTTTATTGAGCAAATATAAAGATAATGATGAAAAACAAACAATAAATAAAACTATCATCGAAAGAGAAAATGAAATTGAAACATCGCTAATTCCAAGCATTCCTTCACGGAAAGTATTTACAACATATAACATGGGATTAGCCATTGAAACGGAACGCCAAAAATCCGGGAGTATGTTTATTGAGTAAAATACCCCGCCTAAATAAATTAAGGGAGTTAAAACAAAGGTCGGTATAACAGATATGTCATCGAAGCTATCAGCAAAAACTGCGTTAATGAATCCCATCAAAGAAAATAAAATTGCTGTTAAAAATAATACTAATATTGTTAATCCTAAATTAACAATTTCAAACTCTGGATAAAAAATTAAGCTAACAAAAAAAACAATTACTCCAACAAGAATACCTCTAGAAACACCGCCAATAACAAAACCTAAAAGAATTGCCCAATTAGGCATGGGAGAAATTAATAATTCTTCAATAGATTTCTGAAACTTTACGCCATAAAAAGAGGAGACTACATTGGCATATGAATTTGTAATAACAGACATCATAATTAAGCCAGGAATCATAAATTGTACATAGTCAAGTCCATCCATTTCACCAATTCTTGGGCCAATGAGTGATCCAAAAATAACAAAGTATAGAGACATTGTTACAGCAGGAGGCACAAGAGTTTGAATCCATATTCTCATAAATCTTCTTATTTCTTTGTAAATAAGAGTCCATAAGGTAGTAAAAATATTTATACTTTTTACTTCTTTCATTATTTCTTTACCATTTCAATAAATAGTTCTTCTAATCTATTAGATTCATTACGCATAGATTTTACATTGATTCCAAGAGTATTTAATTGGCCAAACAAATCATTTATTGATTTACTTTTATCAACTGCTGTTACAAGCGTATATGGATCCTCTAATCTTATCTCAAATCCATCAATATTTGGTAGCTCATCAAGTGGATTCTCAAGATCTAGAACAAAACCTTGGACATCTAACTTTCTAAGCAAGTCTCGCATAGATGTATCCGCAATTATTTCTCCATGGTCAATTATGCCAATATTTCTGCATAATTGTTCTGCCTCCTCAAGATAATGAGTAGTTAAAATTATTGTTGTGCCATTGTTATTGATTTCTTTTAAAAACTCCCACATTTCTCTTCTTAGCTCTATATCTACACCTGCTGTGGGCTCATCTAAAATTAAGAGTTTTGGTTCATGAATAAGTGCTTTTGCAATCATCAATCTTCTTTTGTAGCCACCTGACAAGGTTCTTGCTTGATCATTTCTTTTATCCCATAAACCTAACCTTTTAAGCATTTCTTTTACTTTTGGCTTAGCTATTGAAGAGCGTATTCCGTAATAGCCAGCTTGAGTTGATACTATGTCAATAACTTTCTCAAATTGAGAAAAATTGATTTCTTGAGAAACAACTCCAAGTATTGACTTTGCTAATGAGACATTTTTATCTATATCATAGTCAAATATTTTTACTGTCCCACTAGTTTTTGTTACTAATGTACCTATTATTCCAATTGTTGATGATTTTCCAGCTCCGTTTGGGCCAAGTAAAGCATAAAAATCACCTTCTTTAACTTTTAATGAAATACCTTTTAGAGCCTCAGTTCCACCTGAGTAAACTTTTTTAAGGTCTGAGATTTCAAGTGCAAAGTTACTCAATTTAGTTCTCTTGATTTGTTTTTTCAACAAGTAATAAGCTTAAAAATAAACCAATTATTAATCCAATCCATGGAGCTGCAACACCGTTGAATTCACCAAAGGCAATAAACAGAGCAGTAATGATTGATATAGCGATTTCACTGTTTTTTTTCACAAGAGATATTGCTATGTAGGAACAAGCAAGTCCTGTTAATACCAAAGTAACGCCAAGGGCAAGAAGCATTAAAGGTTTCATAAAAGTAATAAATGGTAATACAAAAAATAAGAGAGGAATGCCCATAAGATAATAAGAACCGATTCCATCAAATATAGATTTCATTACATTTTGTCCCTGTTTCCATCTTTCAACAATAACTACATGAACACCTGTCCAAAGTGCTCCTTGTGTTGGAAAAAATGGATTAATTACTACACCAATTAGGTTTCGAATTCCAACACTGTTGTGAGCTCTATTAATATCAATTTGTATAATTTCGTCTGGCCTATTTTTTTGACCATCTTTTAATATTTCAATGCCTGTAACAAAATCACCAAAAAGTAATAAATAACCTATTATTACCAAAGGAAGGACTTCTAGGTAATAAGACAAAGGGGGAAAACCTATTGAAAATGGTGATGTTAGTTCATAAACTTGGTCAACTGGGGGAAAGATAAATCCTGATTGTATGTTAAATGATAATTCACCAAACAAATATCCAAATAACGTTGCTATTAAGAATCCAGGAAGAAGTCCAAGAGAACCTATTATTCCTAATATTTTATTTTTTTTAGCTATCCTTTTAAAAGGTTCTGAAAATGTTGTTACTGTGCAAACAATTAAGATAGTTATCATGGCCACTGGAGTGTTACCAATATACCTCTCAAAATCACTAAAAAATATTTGATAAAATGCTGCTAAAGCTGCTCCGAGAATTATTCCAGATTTTAAGGCGTTTGGAATTTTTTCTACAATAACTTTGCCTAAACCAGTGATTCCAAGAAGAATTATTATAATAGTAAATTCTATACACATTGCAGCCATATACTGAAAGGCATCTTCTCTATAAACCCCGTCAAAGAATCCTTTTGACATAAAAAATGCAATTACAAGAGGTAGAGCTGGAGTAACCCATCCGGGAGCTAATGGTTCTCCAAAAATAATTGGGCCAGAAGTAATTAAGATACTCGCGACAAAAGCACATGCAACTGCTTGTTCAAATGAAAGACCAAGCGCCATTACAACTGGAGCACCTGCTAAAGCAGTTGCACCAGCAATAACTAATCCTTGAAGAAATTCTCCTGTGAGAAATTTCATATGAATAAAAGGTACTCTTAATCTAAATGGTCCCCATTTAAATCCATTTTCTTTTAATGCTTCATTATTCATTTAGAGAGCTCCGACATACCTTCCTCTAAACCTTTTAATGTTAATGGATACATACGATCATCAAAAAGCTCTTTCAATATACATATGGATGATGTGTAGTCCCAATGATCATCAGGTACAGGATTTAGCCATACCATATTTTCAAAATGATTTGAGAGTCTTTTAATCCAAACATGACCAGCTTCCTCATTCCAATGCTCAATACTTCCTCCAGCATTGGTAATTTCGTATGGTGCCATTGTTGCATCACCAACAACTATAATTTTATAGTCAGATGAAAATTTATTAATAATATCTTGAACTAAAAATCTTTCTTGTGATCTTCTTCTGTTATCTTTCCAAACAGATTCATATATACAATTATGAAAATAAAAATATTCTAGATTTTTAAATTCAGTTTTTATTGCAGAGAATAATTCTTCACAAAGTTTTATAAATGGATCCATCGATCCTCCAACATCGAATAAAACAATTACTTTAACGGAATTAAGTCTTTCAGGAACCATTTTTATATCCAGGTAACCTGCATTCTTTGCAGTTGATTTGATAGTATCATCCATATCTAACTCTAAATCATTGCCCTGCCTTGCGAATTTCCTTAATCTTCTTAAGGCCATTTTTATATCTCTAGTACCAATAATTACAGAATCATCAAGATTTGAGTATTGGCGTTGTTCCCAAATTTTTACAGCTTTTTTCTGGCCACCAGGACCACCTATCCTAATACCTTCTGGATTCTGTCCACCATGACCAAATGGTGATGTGCCATTAGTTCCAACCCATTTATTGCCACCTTCATGACGATCCTTTTGTTCTTCAAGGCGTTTTTTAAACTCTTCCAGAAGCTTCTCAAGCCCGCCTAGAGATTTTATTTTTTTTAATTCCTCAGGATCAAGTTCTTTTTCAAAGGCTTTTCTTAACCAATCTTCTGGAATTAGAGCATGAAAAATATCTTCCATTTTTTCAATGCCCTTGAAATAAATTTCAAATGCTTTATCAAACTTATCATAATGCTTTTCATCTTTGACTAAAGTTGCTCTAGATAAATAATAAAAATCGTCAATATTTGCATAAACTAATTGATTCTCAAGAGCACCTAGGAGATCTAATAACTCTCTCAAAGTACAAGGCACGCCTGAAGATCTAATTGTTTGAAATAAATTAATTAACATTTATTTTGAATTAGATTCCCTTCTCGACATAAATGCTAACCTTTCTAATAATTGAACATCTTGTTCATTCTTTAAAAGTGCACCATATAATGGGGGTATTGCTTTAGATGAATCAGCATTTTTAAGTATTTCATCTGGCATGTCATCTGATAGCAAAAGTTTTAACCAGTCTATCAGTTCTGATGTTGATGGTTTTTTCTTTAATCCAGGTATTTTTCTCAGATCAAAGAATATCTCAAGAGCTTCATTAACAAGCTTTTTTTTAATTTTAGGATAATGAACTGAAACAATTTTGTTCATAGTTTCTCTATCTGGAAACTGAATATAATGAAAAAAACATCTTCTTAAAAAAGCATCTGGTAATTCTTTTTCATTATTTGAAGTCATTATTATTAATGGTCTGTGTTTTGCTTTAATTGTCTCTCCTGTTTCATAACAATAGAATTCCATTCTATCTAATTCTTGCAGTAAATCATTTGGAAACTCTATATCAGCTTTATCAATTTCATCTATCAATAAAACAACCTGTTTCTCAGATGTAAATGCGTCCCATAACTTTCCTTTTTTTATATAATTTGCAATATCTTTAACTCTTTCATCTCCTAGTTGTGAATCTCTTAAACGTGTTACAGCATCATACTCATACAATCCTTGAGAGGCTTTTGTAGTCGATTTAATGTGCCACTCAATTAATTCCATATTTAATGCATTTGCAACTTCTATAGCCAATAGAGTTTTTCCAGTTCCTGGCTCCCCTTTAACCAATAAAGGTCTTTCAAGTGATTTCGCAGCATTTACAGCCATGCTTAAATCATCTGTAGAAATATAGTTTTTTGTACCTTTGAATTGCATTTAACTTCCTATTAATTAATATTTTAAGATAATTTTTCTTCTGATTTTAGTATTCTAGTTAGTTGTCGGCTCGAAGCAACTAAATTTTCTTCTAAATCCCAAATATTACAGTCTTGCTCAAAATAACCTTTATTTATATCTGTTGCTTTAAAGTCAGCGTAGACTTGTGACGTCATTGGTATTTGTCGTATATGAGTTGTTAATGTTATTGTGGGAATCCATCCTAGAGCTCCATATTTGTTACAAACAACTGGAGGGAGTATATCTGAATAAAAAGATAAACAAAATTGGTCTGGTTTACCACCTTCCATTTCTAAAAAAGCACTGCATCGTGCTTCATTTTTTTTATTATCAGAGCTAGAAGTTCTATTCCACCAAGCGTGTTCAGGATGAATTGAACACTCAAGTTGTTTAATGAATGCAGGCGTAAATCCTTTAGAAATCTTATCGTAATTCATCTTTATATAGTCTTTTTTATCGCTGCTAGTAAAAATATCAGGAAATGGTTTTTTAAGATCATCATATCCCTTCATGAATTCAAAGTCTGAACATGTTCCAGTAAAAGTGGTACAAATTCTTCCGTCTTGTTTTAGTTTTACTATGCCGGATGAGCTCCCCTTACTTATCTTAAAAGTCTCTACTTCAAGTTCAAATGGAATTGCATCAATTCTATTTAAATATTGAACTGAAGAGCTTATGGCTGTCGAATGAGGCAAAATATTAGTAAGCGCCTTATGCATTAATGCCATTAAATAACCGCCATGAGGAGTATTTCCTACAAAATAATTAATATCTGGATTAACCTTGAATGTATTTTTACTAATATTGTCTAATTTTAAAGCTTCCTGAAATCTTTCAAATTGATTCATGATAGGTTAATTTTAGTTCATAATTTATATTAATAGAAATTTATAAACCTAGATATGCATGAGATAGCTGATATAGCTTGTAACTTTACAAGTGATAGATTTAATAATGATATAGATGAGGTTATTAATAAAGCAATTAACAATAAAGTTGTTAAATTTGCACTTATATGTAGTCAATTAAGTGATATAGATAAATTATTAAAAATTTATAATCAATACTCTAAGAATATGTTCTTTACAATTGGGGTTCATCCTCATCACGCCAATGAAATTAATGATGACTATTTAAAAAAACTTAGAGAATTAGTAACTTCTTATAATCCTCATGCCATTGGTGAAACAGGATTAGATTTTTTTAGAAATTTATCTACATATGAGGAACAAATATTTGCATTTGAGGAACAAATTAAAATATCAATTGATGCAAACAAGCCTCTTTTCCTTCATCAAAGAGATTCTCACAAAGAGTTTATAAAAATTCTTAAAAAATATTCATCTAGTATAAATAAATCTGTTGTGCATTGTTTTACTGGAACACAAGAGCAACTCGACATTTATTTAGAACTAGGCTGTTACATTGGAATTACTGGCTGGGTATGCGATGAAAAAAGAAATATTGAACTCAGAAAAACAATTAAAAATATTCCTATAGAAAGATTGATGATAGAGACTGACTGTCCATATTTAATACCAAAGAATCTGAATGAAAAACCTAAGAATAATAGAAATGAGCCGAATAATTTGAATCACATTGTTAAAGAAATTTCAAAGCTTATGGAAATAGATGAAGAGATATTAAGAGAGAAAACGTTTAAGAATACTATTCGTTTTTTTGATACTAAAATGCCTTTTTAGATAATTTAAATTCATTACATACATCATCTAGATCTGATCCAATTTTTTTTGCATTATGTTTAATCTCAGTCTTAGATTTGGAATATCGTGGAGAAACATTTGGTTGATTAAAGCCATCAACATCAATAAATGCATTTCGTGAAATATTATGAGGATGAGATTTTGCCTCTTCCATATTTAAAACTGGTGATACACAAGCATCGCTGTTTGAGAATATTTCTACCCATTCCGATCTTGTCTTAGATTTAATTTTTATTGCAATTAAATTCTTTAGCTCTGGCCATAACTCTTTATTATATTGATCTTTAAAATTTTCATTATCGATATCAAGTTTTAATAGAAGTTCTTCATAAAATTGAGGCTCTATCGAACCTACAGCAATAAATGTTCCATCCTTGCATTCATAAGTATCATAAAAATGAGCAAAACCATCTAAAAGATTAGATTCTCTTTTGTCCTCCCAATGTCCCATTTCTTTTAAAGAGTAAAAGAAAGACATTAATGAGAGTGACCCATCAATCATTGCCGAGTCTACTACTTGTCCCTCACCTGTTTTAAGTGAATGAATTAAACCTGAAACTATTCCAAAAGCTAAATGCATTCCTCCCCCACCATAATCTCCAATTAAATTTAGTGGAGCAATTGGATTTGAATCTTTTCGACCAATTGAATTTAAAGCTCCTGATAGACCTATGTAATTAATATCATGGCCTGCAAGGTTTGACATTGGTCCATTCTGACCCCAACCAGTCATTCTTCCATAAACTAGCTTAGGATTTCTTTCAATACAAATATCTGGTCCAAGACCAAGCTTTTCCATAACACCTGGTCGGAATCCCTCAATAACTGCATCAACTTGATCAATTAATTTTAAAATTTCAGTAACGGTTGATGCATTTTTAAGATCTGCAGTTATAGAGCGTTTAGATCTATTATGAATATCAAATTTATTCTCTAAGCCCTCAGTGCCCTTCTTACTTACTCTAATTACTTCAGCACCCATATCTGCTAATAACATTCCACAATAAGGGCCTGGTCCAATTCCTGAAAATTCAATAACTTTTATATCTTTTAAAGGTCCCATATATAGATACTATTTAAACACTTTGTATTTTACTAATAAATTAGGAAGCAGAGTTAATGAGCTTACAAAAGCTAAAATCATTGCAATAGATGTAAAAACGCCAAATAACACTGTAGGAAAAAAGTTAGATAAAGCCAAAATACAAAATCCTGCAGCAATTGTAGATGCTGTATAAAAAATTGCTCTTCCAGTTGTACTATGAGCATTTTCTAGAGCTATATTAAATTCATTTTTCTTTAATTCCCTCTTATATCTATAAATATAATGAATTGTATTATCTACGGCCATACCAACACTTATAGCTGCAACAGTTATAGTCATAATATCTAAAGGTATATTAAACAAACCAAGCAGACCCATAACAGAAGATGCAACGAATATATTTGGTATTAAACCAATTATCATTACTTTAAGTGACCTAAATATTAAATATAACATTAACGAAATAACAGCAAAAACTATGAGCAATGAACCTATTTGTGATTGAAACAACGATTGAAGCATATTGTTATAAAGAACTGCAAGTCCAGTAATTTCAAATTCAGATTTCTTTAAATTAAAGTTTTCTTGAAGGTCAGAGTTAATTTTATTTAATAAATCTTTCCTATTTAAATTTAAAGATGATTCATTTACTCTTGTAGATATTCGAACAACAGAATCATCCTTATTAATATATGAGTAAAGCAGTGTTTCTCTAATATCTTCAGGCAGTACTGATCGTAAAAGTGCTAGTTCTAAATCATTTAAGTCTTCACCGTTATTTATTTGTCTCGCAAGTTTTAGTCCACTTGCAACACTCAAGACTTTTCCAATTTCTGGTATAGAATCTAAATAATCATGAATATCTTCTAGTTTTTGTAACGAATATATATTCCACCAATAACCAGCACCTGTACTAGTCTCGTCTTCAAATAAATCATCTTCAAAAAACTCATCCTCTATTTCAATAGATTCAAAATTATCTTCAGGTTGAGAAATAATAATATCTAAGGTCGCAGTTCCTCCAAGTTTAGAGTCTATTTCATACATTCCCTTATATATTTCAGTATTTTTATCAAAATAATCAATAAATCTATTTTCGACTTGTAATTTTGATATGCCAAAACATAAGGTTATAAATATTAATAGAAATGAGGATGATATAAATGTTTTATTATTTTGAGAAAATTGAAGAAGTAATCTGGTTACTTTGTAGATAGATAAAAAATCTTTAGTTTCGCTTTTATTAATTATATAAATCGCACAAGGAAGAAATGTGAAAGTTAAAACAAATGCAATAAATATTCCAAATGCCATCATTTTTCCAAATTCAATTACAGGCTTTAATTCACCAAATGTTAAAGATAGAAATGCTACGGCAGTGGTAAGTGCTGCAAAAAAACATGGAGCAAGCATTTGATCGTAACCCCTAATAATAGCTGTCTTAAAATCTGTTTCTTTTTTTATTTCATTAATTTTTACTAATAAATGAACTGTTAACGATATAGTTAATATTAAAAGCAAAGCAATAAAATTAGATGAAACTACACTTATTTTCCAGTCCATATATCCTAAAAAACCAGCTGTTATAAAGGTTGCTAAAAATGCATTCATTAATGGTAGTATCACCATCCATACTGAACCAAAAAAAAGGTATAACATCACAGCAAATATTAAAGCTACTGCTGTTCCAAAAATCATTAAATCTGATTCAATATATTCCATCATATCTGTAGCTATCATTGAAGGGCCGCCAAGATAAATAGTAGCTTCGTCTTTGTAGTCATCAAGAGTATTTCTAATGTTGCTTATTAAAACTTTATTAAACTCTGATTCTTGATTATTGAGTTCGCTTATCCTTGAATTGATAAGTGTAAGATCATTTTGGAGATCAAGCTTTTTTTTATTGGTCAATGGTTCGTTTGTACTTAGACTCTCAAGGATTATGTATCTTTGTTTGATTAATGAGTTATATTCATTGTTACCTCTTAATACAACCTGCATTGCAGTTGTATTTCCATCTTTGCTAATAATTAATTCTTGATATATTGGATTATTGATAATTTCATCTTTAGCTAATTCAAGATCAATAGTATTGTCAGTGAGATCTTTAAGATTATCTGCAACATCTGCAAGACCTACTTTAGGTTGGAAAAAAATGGGTGCATCTAAAATAGAAAGTACAGAATCAACACCATTAATATTTTTTAAATCGTTTTCAAGATTTGCAATTCTATTGAGCGAATAATCAGAAAATAATTCTTTTTCGGGTTCATATGTAACTATCAAAAAGCTTGAGTCACCAAACTCATCCTCAACTTCTCTGTATGTTTTTAATGCTTCATCACCTTCTAAGACCAAAGCATCTGATGATGCATCAAGTTTGAAATCATTTAGTCCTATTGCAGAAATAATTACAACAAATAATAAAGACAGGATAACTACAAGATTTCTTTTTAAGAGTAATGAGGCTATATTCTTTATATCAATTCTCATTATTATTGGTTTGCACAATTTGGTGAGTCAAGCACCATGGGATTGGTGTCGAACTCATTTATATCAAAAGCATATATTGATAGCGCATGTATATCATCCATCACACTGCCTAAGGTCTTGTAAATAATCTTATGCCTATTAACACTAGTTACATCTTTGAAAATATCTGAAACAATAATTATCTTAAAGTGACTTTCTGAATTTGCAGGTACATTATGCATAGAGCTCTCATTAATAATATTTAAGACCGATGGGCTTAAATTAGTATTTATGATTGCTTTAATTTTATTTTCTATTATCTTTTCCATATTTTGTTATATATCCAAGCAAAGATAACTATAAAAGATGCTCCGATTGCTACCGGCATTATAACGAAATCAAACGTCTTTGCTCCAAGAATTGCAATTATTGGATTTGCTCCAGCTGGTGGATGAACGGTTTTACTTATCATCATTAAGATGATTGCTAATGCAAGGCCTAGGGCAATTGCCACAGGAGACTCACCAATAAAATAAAATACTATTACTCCAGAAAAGGCTGAAAGGATATGACCAAAAAATACATTACGAGCACTTGCAAGTGGACTATCATGCACAGCCATAACCAAAACCAAACTTGCTCCAAATGGAGGTATAAGCCACAAGTTAGTCTTATCAATAGAATTAAAGTAAGCAATCAAAAACATACATATGAAAGCTCCTATTGCAGAGATTAATATGTTTTTAAGATTCTCTGATAAAAAATTCTTATTCATTACATTAAGATTAACTCATTTTATAGATAATTATAAATTTCACCCATTAAGATCAGGAGATACATTCATTTTGTTTATTTCTTTAATTACATTCTCCCATTTAATCCATTCTTTGTTATTTTGTTCAGCTGCATATTCAGAAGCTCTTAGCATAGCAACGGTTTCAGCATCATCACCATACTGAGAAATTAGGGTATTTGCTAAGGATTTTACTAAATCGCTATCATTCATATATTGATTTTAAATGTGTTTTATTATCCCATGTATAATTTATTGATAATATTATAATTTCTTAATAATGAATGTACTTTGGGTTAAAGACAAAAAAATTGGTCACGAAAAACAAGTTAAGGCACTTTTAGATGAGCTTTCAAAATCAAATGAAATTAATATCTTCGAAGATGAAATTTCAATTACTTTTGAAGAAAAGTTAGTCGGTTATCTTTATACATTTAATAATAAATTAGGCCGCTTGTTCAATACACTCAATAATTTTCTAGGATCTGGTTATGAGGAATCATTTAGTTGGTATATTCAAAGGCTTTATAAAGATAAAAATATAGATATCATTATTGGAGCAGGTCATGGCACATATGCAAGGATACTTGAATTAAAAGAAGCATTATCTTTAAAATTGATTCCTACATCAAAAATAGCTACTAAAGATTTTATGAGCTCTCATTATGAGAATGATAAAAATATCAATATCAAAGCAATAGCTGTTCTTACACCATCATTTCGTTTAAAAGACTTTGATCTTATTTGTGCTCCAAATCATGACTCGCATCGATTAAAAGCAATTGATAATAATAATAAGATTTTCTATGAAGGGTCACTGGCGAAAGTTTATGATCAGTTACCAAATGAAGATATTGGTTTCATTGGCCTTGGAGGAAAAAATAAGCATTTTAAATTTGACGTGCTCAATATTTTTAAACAAATACAATATGTCACTTCTTTATTCCCATCTAAAACCTGGCATATATTTAATTCTAGAAGAACACCGAAAGAGCTTAATAAATTAATTATTGATTATATCGAGACAAACAAAATTACTAATGTCAGTTTCGAAAATTATAATGATAGAAATATCTGTTCATACGACGAAATAATTTCACAATCTTCAATCAAAGTTGTTACTCAAGATAGCGTAAATATGATCTATGAAAGTCTTTCATCAAGAGGTGAAACAATATTATTTAATATGGACTATATAAAAATGAATAAAATTGTAGGATTGGTCCACAATTTGCTTAAAAATAAAAAAGTTGGTTATATTGATGATAGTGACCTTACTAATGGCTTAAAAGCAATGAAAATTGTAAAACAACATGATAGAACTTTATATGCTGAGGTTGAAAAACTAGCATATAAAATCAACAAATATATTAAATAGCTATGAAAGTTGTCCATGTTGTAATGAGCAATGATTTTGCTGGTATTGAGCAGCATGTTGATGAGCTTCTATCAAATAATCTTGTAAAAGATCCAATCTTAATTTGTAATGAATCAATTGCTGATAATTTTGATCAAAAAATTCAAATTTTTAAAATTAAAAATTATGGAAGAAGGTCTTTTATTGGAAAATATAAAATTAAAAAATTATTAAAAAAAATAAACCCTGATATCATTCATACTCATGGCACTAAAACAACCTCACTTATTTGTGCTATAAATAAAAAAAATTTTATGCATGTTTCAACAATTCATGGCATAAAAAAAAATAAGAAACTTTTTCAAAAACCAGACATTGTCATTGGAGTTAGCGATAAAGCAATTGAGGGTATTAAAAATAAAACAAAAGTAATTACCAATTGGTGGCATCCAGATCTTATAAAACAGAAATCGAATGGCAATAAATATGCCTTAGCAATAGGAAGGCTTGAAAAAGTTAAAGGTTTTGATTTATTAATTCAATCTTGGATAAACATTAAGACAAATCTTGTAATAGTCGGATCTGGAAAAGAAAAAACAAATTTAATATCTATTATTAATAAATATAATCTTGATAAAAAAATCAAAATAATTGATTTTGTGAGTAAAGAGGAACTAAAAAACTACTACAAAGACGCTAGTTTGTTGATAATTTCATCTCGAAATGAGGGTGGTCCTAGAGTCGCTCTTGAAGCACTATTTCTAAAAATACCTGTTTTATCGACTGATGTTGGGCATATGGATATTATTCTTCCCCAAGAACTTCTTGCTCAGAAGAATGACCAAAGTTCACTTCAAAAATTATTAGAAAACTATGTTGATGAAATAGAACTAGTTAATCAAGATGCAATTTTTGATTTTGTTTCTGATGAATTTTCAATAAATTCTAAGATAAATGAACTTAATGAAGTTTATCGATCTTTATTAACAAGTTGATTATATAACTTTATTGTTTCTGAAATCATTTTTGAAGAAGTAAATGTATTTACTTTTGGTAAAGTATCGTTACTAGATAATGTCATAACCTTATCTTGAAGTGCCTCAAAATCTCCAAGCGAAACAAGTCCGTAAGGAAATAACTCTTCAAGAATTTCTTTTGTGCCGCCATGATTCCAACCAATAACTTTTGTTCCACAACTTATAGCCTCAATTGTTGTCCTGCCAAAGGGTTCCGGTTTTATTGATAAGTTAAAAACAATATCAGAAATCTTATAAATATTAGCAATGTCATTTCTCGAACCAGTAAAAGTAATATTATTAGTTATTCCAAGACTTACAATTTTTTTATTAAGTTTTTTTAGATACCTTATTTTAGACTTTGATGTTGGTCCTATTATCAGGCCGTGAAATTTTTCTACATCCAATTTTGAAATAAGTTCAATAAAATTATCAACTCCCTTCCACTTAGATATGCGAGTTGGAAGACTTAGGATTATTTTATTTTTTGTTTGGGGGAATTCTTGATACCAATTTTCGATCCATTCTTCTTCAAGTTTTTCTAAATTAAATTGATTAATATCACAGCCTCTTGGGATCATTGTGATATTGTTATTCTTTATTTTATAAGTATCGATTATGTAATCTTTTACAGTGTTTGAGATTGCTATCATATGATCAACTTTGGACATGACTTGGCTATAAATTGGTGTGCTGTATAACCCATGAAAAGTTGAAATTAGTAAAGGTTTTTTATTTAAATTCTTAAAAGCAAAGTAATTTATCCAGGCAGGCATTCTTGACCTTACGTGTATGACATCAGGCTGTTCTTTTTCATATATAGATCTAAGTTTCTTTGCCAATAATAATGAAAATAAACTTTTTTTATGAATCGGCAGTCTAATATGCTTTGCTCCATCACTAATGATATCTTTTTCAAATATACCACCGTTTGAAATTACAATAGATTCATGACCCTCAGATATAAGAACTTTAGACATGTCTTTTGTGCCCCTTTCAACACCTCCAAAATTCAATTCAGGTAATAGTTGTATTACTTTTAATTTACTCATACCTGAGTGAGACAGCTGGATCTAACTTTGCTGCTCTATTTGCAGGCCAAATTCCAAAAATCAAACCAACAAGCGCTGAAAATGAAATGGAACCAATAATCGCACTAAAAGGCATTGCAAAAGGCCAATCGTTAAATGAGGCAAAAACATATAACAATAATGTGCCTATAAAGACACCAATTATGCCCCCAATAGCACAGAGTATTGTTGCCTCAACTAAAAATTGAAAAAGGATTATTTTTGGAGTTGCTCCAAGAGCCTTTCTTAAGCCTATTTCTCTTGTTCTCTCAGTAACAGAAACTAACATAATATTCATTACACCTATTCCACCAACTACTAAGCTAATTCCAGCAATTCCTGCAATTAGCAAAGCAAAAATATTAGTTGCCTCTCTTCTTAAATCAGCGTATTGACTCCAGTCATTTATCCGAAAATCATTATTTTCTCCAGGTCCAATATCATGCTGTCTTCTTAGAACCTCTTCAATACTCATCATTACCTGATCAACATTTGCCTCATTTGGAATTCCTACATTTATCCAACCCAGATCCTCAGTACCAGCAATTCTTGATGTTGCAGTAAGGATTGGAATGTAAAACTCATCATCTGGCGATTGCCACCCCTGTGAACCCTCTTCTTTTAAAATACCAATAATTTTATAGGTTGCTCCTCCAATAAGAACATCTTTATTGAGAAGATTACGTGAAAAAGTTTTAAGCTCCGATGCAACCTTAGATCCTATGACAGCATATTTTTTTCTAGCGAGATTTTCTTTTTCGGTAAACAATCTTCCGTATTCAATAGTGAAACCTCTTACAGGAAAGTTATTTACAGAATAGCCATTAATACTTGCTTGCATATTATTATTTTGAAATTGAACTTGACGACCTCTTTGTATACCAGGTGCTACTAACCAATTATGTTCAGTAACTTTTTCAAGAGCATAGGCATCTTTTAATGTTAAAGGACTAACACCAGATGTAACGCCACCCCTTCTTTTTTGACCAGCAAATATAGATAAGTTCCTGACACCAAATTCATCTATTTCAGCATCAAGCGCCTTATTTGCGCTTGTTCCAATTCCAATTACAGCAATAACTGCTGCAGTTCCAATGATAATAGCTAAAGAAGTTAAAAAAGATCTCAAAGCATTTGCTTTTATAGAAGTTATTGCAGATTCAAAAGATTCTTTTAAGATCATTATCCAATACTTATAGATGCTTCAACACGTTTTCTAAATTGTTCTTGATAATCTAAAAGACCTTTACTTGGTAATATATAAACAACATCTCCCTTCTCAAGGCCATTAGTGACTTCAACATTTGATAAATCAGATTTACCAATTTCAACCCAAGATAGTTTGGGTCCATCTCGAGTATCTTTAATAACAATAAACTTATTAAAATTTTCACCCTTCACTTTATCTTTCAAAAAATAGTCAATTTCATTTTTTTCAATATTTAAAATTGAAGCTGCAGAATATATATCTTTTCTTGTCCTTAAAGACATAGTTGGTGTACTTATAGATACATCTTTATTAAGAATTTCTATTTCTACATCAGTATTCATTCCAAGTAAAAGCATATTTTTGTCATTATTTATATCAATTAGAACTGGAAAAGTCGTTACATTTTGAACAACATATGCTTGTGGCTCTATTTTTGCTACAACACCAAAAAATTCTGTATCTCTATATGCTGAAACTTTTATAGAAACTTTTTGGCCAATCTCTACTTTGCCAACATCAATCTCATCAACAAGCGCCCTTACTCTAACTTTTGTAAGATCAGCAAGTGTCATTATCAATGTTCCCCCACCTACGGCAGATGTTGGTGACGAAATCACTTGACCTGCTTCAACAGGTCTTGAAACAATTGTTCCCGATGTAGGTGATCTTACTACAGTATCGTCTAGGGCAATTTTAGCATTTTCAAATGAAACCTCACTCCTTACAAGTGTAGATTTAGCTTGAGCATAGCTTTCTTGAATATTTTCAAAATCTTGATCGGAAATACTTTTTTGAAAATGAAGTTCTTTCCCTCTCTCATATTGTGACTCAGCATTTAGTAATCTTACTTTAGCAGCCTCGAGATCACTCTTAGATTGATCAAGTATATTTTTTGGTGTTCTTTGATCAATTTGCGCTAAGATAGAACCCTTTTCAACAAAGTCTCCAACCTCAGCACCGAGAAATAATACTTCACCAGAAGCTTTGGATTTTATTTCAACTGAAGAGATTGCTTCAACCATACCTGATGCCTCAACAGTAACTTCTAGGTTGCTTGGTACAACTTCTTTCATCTTATAGAATTCATTTGTTTTATTTTTATCGCTTCCACCACAAGCTGCAAGAATGAAAATAATTGAAGTATGTAGTAAAAATTTATTCATATGTTTCTCTGTTGTCTGATTTTATCAGACCATCTTTAATAGTTATAATTCTGTTTGACTGTTTGGCTACACTTTCTTCATGAGTAATTAATATTATTGTTTGTCCACTATCATTCAGTTCCTTAAATAAAGTCATTACCTCTTTGCCAGTTTTAGAGTCTAAGTTTCCAGTAGGTTCATCAGCAAAGATAATACTAGGATTATTTACAAGAGCTCTGGCAATAGCAACTCTTTGTTGCTGTCCACCCGAAAGTTCTGCTGGTGAATGATTCAACCTGTCTGATAGACCAACTTTATTAATTACTTCTTTTGATTTTTCAATTGCTTCAGATTTACCAAATCCAGCATATTTAAGAGGCAACATCACATTATTTAAAGTTGAATTCTTTGCTAATAAATTAAAAGATTGAAAAACAAAGCCAATCTCTTTGTTTCTTATTCTCGCAAGTTCATCATCGTTAAGCTGGCTTACTTGGTTTCCATTTAACTCGTATTCTCCACTTGTCGGTGTATCTAAACAACCAATTATATTCATCAATGTTGTTTTACCCGAACCAGATGGTCCCATTATCGACATGAACTCACCTTTCTCAACAGATAAATTTATTCCTCGAAGTGCATGAACTTCTTGTGTTCCTACTATGTAAGATTTTTTAATATCTTTTACGTTAATAATCATTTAAATTTTAGACAGACTTAAGTATTCTGAGTTCCAAGAATATCTTTTATGTAATTAATCCAACCTTCAGCAGCTGAAGTCGATGAATCAATTTCTAAAGACTCGTTGAGATAAACAAGTGCCATTTCATATGACGATATTTCAAAATATGATATTCCAAGTAAAAGCTCTAATCTACCTGGATATTTCTCGTAGCCTTGTTTCTTTGCTTGCTTGAAATAATTAATTGATTTAGACCAATCTTCATTTTCAAAGGCAAATCTGGCAATTTTATATGACAAATTTGCATCAGATTCAATTGACTCTGCCACTACAAGAGCATCTATGCCTTGTATTTTTTCTTTTGATAAAAAATAAGCATCAGCTAAGAATTCGTAATTTTTTCTAGTCTTATTTACCTTACCTAATGATATTCCATCATTTAATACACCAACTGCTTTTATTGGTAATTCTTTGTACATAAAATATCTTGCAAGATCAATATAATCTTTTTCCTTATCCAGGACTTCATTCTCATATGCAAGTTCTAAACCCGCTAAGGATAGTTCTTCTGATTCGCTTCCGTAATATACACCACTCAATTGCTTCCAATAAGATTTTTTTTCAGGATTAACAAAAATTAAAAATTGGCCTACTCTAACTGCATCATCATATTTTTCAAGCTTAACAGCTAATGCAAACTCATATTGCAACCACTCTTCATTTAGCTTGGTAGCAGTCGCATTTGCTTCAGCAATATTTGCATATGCATTTAATATATCTTGTTCTTGATAGTATGCAATTCCCAGAAGCATTAATTGGATTGGCGCCATATTTTGGCCCCTTTTTTCTGCTTTATTTCTATAATTTTCAAGAGTTTTAATTACGTCTTGATATCTTCCAGTTTGAAAATAACATTGAGCCAAACTATATGTAACTTGAAGATCTGCTGCAAAAGGGAGTCTTCCTTTTGCAATGGCTTTTTCAAACCAAGGAATAGCATTCTTATAATCTCTTTGAAGTGCATAGAACTGACCATATAACTGATTAATAAGAGCTCTCTCGTAACTGTCTTCATTTTTAAAATATCTTCTAGCAGTAACTTCAAGCTCTCTTTTGGCATTAATCCAATCTTCATCCTCCATATATTTATGGATTCTTGTTAAATACCTTGCTACACCCTGGCTAACCGTATCTTCTGTTGAAAAGACAGGTTGATAAAAATGTAATAACGTAAGTAAAAATATTATTCTAAACATCGCAAACAAACTCCACGGTTAGCAATCCTAATTGAGGAACAGTGATTCCGTCAACTGATTTTGGTTTAAATTGCCATCGCCTAACTGCCTTGAGTGCCTCTTTATTGAATATTCTTGAAGGTCTAGCTTGTTTAATCTTAATTGTATCAACTCGACCAGATTCATTTACAAGCAGCTCTAAAACTACTAAACCATTAATTCCTCCCATGGCAGCTTCACTTGGGCATCGTGGTGCAATTTTAACCAAGGGTATAAGTTGACTTGTTCCCCTGCCCATATCATCAATGTTACCAAGAAATGCTCCACTAAAATCTGTAGGTAATGTAAATTCAGGTAAATCTAGATCAAATTGCTGCATAGGAGGTGGAGTCTTGTCATCTAATTCAATTTCAGGCTGAGGTGGTCTTTTTGGCTGTGGTGGTTTTTCTGGAATCTGTCTTGTCCTTTCTTGTAAATTATCATCTTGTTTTATGCGAATAAATTCAACCAAATTAGGATTTTTATCTTTTTGATCTAAATTTGCTGATCTACTTATTAAAGACTGAATAATTAAAAAAATAATCATTGTTATTACAATGGCTGCAAAAACAACAAAGATTCTATTATTATCAGTTGATATTAAATTTATTAATTTAGATCTGATTTCAGATATATTAGCTATCATTTTTTGCTGCAATTGAAATATTTTGAATTCCAGCAAGCCTAATCTGATCCATTGTTTCAACTAACAAGCCTGACTTAGATAATGTGTCAGCTTGAATTATCACAGATCCTTCTGGATATTCGATTTTTAATCTTTCTATATTTGCTCTAACTGCCTTAAGATCAACTCTTCTCTTATCAATCCAAATTTCATTATTTTCTGTAATTGCAACTAAAATATTACCTTTTTCATCTCTTTCTGCAGTTTCAGCATTTGGTCTACTAATATCGACTCCAGTCTCTTTAACAAATGATGTGGTCACAATAAAGAAAATAAGCATGATGAAAACTATATCCATCATTGGAGTTAAATCTAAAGGATTCTCATCTGAAATATTTTTTCTTTTTCTTCTCATAGTTGATAACCTTCAGTTTTCAAAGATTCTCGCAAATTAATTACTATTTTATCCATACGTTGATTTAGATCTTGTCTAAAGTAAAGTCCAAATAGTGAGATCACCATACCTGCCATTGTTGGAATTGTGGCTTTAGCCACTCCAGATGACATTGCTCTAGGGTTACCAGTACCCATAAATGATAAAACCTCAAAAACTTCGATCATTCCATAGACCGTGCCAAGTAATCCTATCATAGGAGTCATACCTATCAGACCATCCAGAAACTTAATATTAGATGCTGTTTTTCTTTTCACGTTAGAGATTAGTGTAGCTTCTACAAATTTATATTTTGTTGAATCAGGTGGGTTAGAGTTTAAAAAATCAACAAACTTTTTATTAACCCAAGATTTACTTTGAACAAATATAAATAAATATTTATCAACTAACAATATGAATATTAATAAAGTTAATCCGAATAGCAGGTATAAAACTGGGCCACCTCTAATAAATAGTTCATCCAGCATAACTAATCCCTAGCAAGTAGATATGATGCTTTTTCTTCTAATACTTGAGACAAATTAGAAACTTTTTGAGAGATATATGTATACAAGCCCAGTAAAGGTGCAGCAACAATCAAACCCAACATTGTAGTTACAAGTGCTTGCGATATACCACCAGCCATTTGCTTTGGATCGCCAGTACCAAACAGTGTTATAGCTTGGAAAGTTTCAATCATACCAATAACCGTACCTAATAGACCAAGAAGTGGCGCCACAGCAGCAAAGAATTTGACCCAATTTGCTCCCCATTCTAACTTACCTGTGTAGTTAATTATAAACTCATCTAATATATTTTCTTTTGATTCATAACTGGCAGTATTTCTAATGCTGTTTTCCATTTCAATTTTTACTTTTGCATCATCAGCTACAATATCTTTTTCTTGTATGCGAAGTTGGTATATTTTGTAAACTGAGAATATAAAACCACTGATTCCAATTAAAATAATTATAAATCCAATAGATTTACCCTGAGCAATTCTATCTATCCAACCTGGTTTATCTAGGTAAAGTGACAATAAAAACCCTCGAGTTGGATCCATTGACGTCATTCTGTAATCATCACTTCTTTGATGCTTTCTAATATTTCTTAAAATTTCTCTTTCAGGTTGTCTTTGTAATAATTCAAAGCCGTTTAATTCTGGAACAGGTGTAACAAATTTGCTTTTATAAGTGGTATTGAAATGTCCATATCTTATAACTTCACCAGTAATAGACTCTCCATTTTTATCAATAATATTTACATCGATAGTCTTTACTTCACCAGAGGATACTATTTCGTCTAAGTAACTAATCCACAGATTTTGAAGTTGTTCTAAGTTATGAACTTGAGTTTCGCCTATGTCTCTTAAGATGTTGCCTCTATTAGGAAATTCTGTAAATGTAACAGCACTTTCAGTTGAGGATAAAAGTTCTCCTGCAAATTGTCTTGTTACTCCAAAAAGCTCTCCAAGAACACCAATTTTAATTTGTAATGATTCTTCGAGCTCTGCTAACTGTTTCTCGTTTGCTTCAAATCTTGCCTCAAGTCTTTCATTCCTGAGTTTTTCATTAGCTAAATCTTGTTTAGCTTTTGTGAGCATTGATTCTCTCTCATCAACAAGATCGATAAAGTTTTTTACTCTCACTTGATCTTTTTGTACATATATAGATTTATTTTCTTTAACAACATCAAGCAGGGCTTTTATTTTATTATTTCTTTGTTCTTCGATAGGTATTGGAACTTCTTCTGTTTCATTTTCTTGGGCTAAGACAAAAAATGGTAGAGATAATAAAATTGCAATTAATCTAATACTCATTTCACTTCTCAACCGGTTGAACTGGGAGGTTTATAAAATTGGGTGGAGTTTGTCGATTTGCTATATCTAGGGCAAGTTTAATTTCATCATCTAATTTGCCATTAGTATGAACCCACATCTCATTAAACTTATCCCAATATCCTGTTTCTCTTCCATTAGCACTTCTGTAATACCAACCAAGCCTGCCAATTCTGAAGTAATCAACAGTAATAGTTTGATCATCAAGATCTATAAAACCTGGATATGTTTCAATTGTATTACCAAATGCAGCTTCTAGTTGATATGCTTCAAAAACCTTTCTAAATTTTTCAGCAGTTGTTACATTTGATTGCAATATTATTGAATCAAGTTCATCTATTCTTAAGATTCTGCTTTCTTTAAGAAAAGGCATGTCTAGGTTTATAAATTTTCTCAGAGAATCAACAGTTTCTTTTAAAAAAGGTAATATCTCTTTGTTTACATTATCAAGAGAATCGATTTGTCTTAGAATGTCCTTAATTTCATCTTCTTGAGAAAAAACTATTTTTTCAAGCTGATCATCGTATCTTTTGAGACCTTCATACTCACTTACAGTATCTTTAAATTCATAATAAAGTAGTTTGGCCTGCTCATCTAAATTATCTATTTCTTTTTGAGCAACAACTCCAGGAATGTTTGCATCTACCTGAGTATTTAAAGTTTCATCAACTATCTCTTGGCTGTAAAGATTTACTGAAAAGATTGCGGAAAATATATAGAAGTATGAAGGTGTTCTCATTGTGCAATTATAAATGATTTGTATATATTATTTTGGTATTAGTTATATATTGTGTTAAATGTAAAATTTTAAAGCCCTAAAAAAACACCCGCTTAAAGCGGGTGTTTTATTTACTAACCTAAATTAGAATCTGTAATTAAATCCAGCGCTGACGTATCTACCAAATACACTAAATACACCTTGATAATAGTATGGATATCCAAAACCACCATCTTTTTGAGGCATAACATCAGTCAAGTTTCTTACACTAAGATATAAATTTATATCTGGGCTGTAATCATAACCGTAGGATAAGTTATATGTTATGTGAGGATCACTTACTTCACCTCTATACATATTCATGTGACCGAGCCTATCAGCAAATAAAGCTAAGCTTTGATCTTCTCTAGACCAACTCACAGTAACGTTTTGTTGTGATCTTGGCTCATAGATGAAATATTCAAGTAAATCAACTTCTGCTGCACTTGCATACTCTTGTCTATTAACTCTAACAATTGTTGATGAGGCTACAGAAACTCTAAAGTCACCAGCATTTTCTGTTTCTTTTGTCCAAGTTAAATATGAGTCATGACCAATAAACTCAAGTTTTGTTTGGTTATACGGATACATAGTACCTGAAACAATTGGTCCTAATTCTGAAACAGCTCCTGTTAATGGATCTGTTGTAGGCCCACGGACTAATAATTCAGAGACCTGACTACAGTCAGCTGGAGGTAAGTTACCACCGTAGAATGTCAAATAATCATCACCGTATAAACATACACCTTGTTGATGAACAAGTTCTTGATAACTTCCTGATCTAACAGCTTCTTCAAGAACCATTTGATAAGCATCCCATTGGAAAGAAACATTTTCAGCAAGTTCTGTAACTATACCAAAACTATAGTTTGTTCCTTCTTCTTCATATAACTCAGTATTACCACCTGAGAAACCTCTTCTAGTTTGAGTATATGTAGCGCCACAGAAATTATATGCACCACTCAATTGCTGAGCACCTGGTACATTACCAAAGGAAGTCTCAACAAAGCATAGAGGACCATCGGTGATGCCACCGTAGAAAGCTGAAGATGATCCAGCATAAACTCTATGCATATCAGGAGCCCTAAAGGATTGTGATACCGAAGCTCTTAAAAGAATATCTTCTGTTGGTCTATATGCGATATTTGCCATTGATGATACTTTTCCACCAACGTTAGAAGAATCATCATCATATTTGTCATATCTTGTTGCAATACCCATTTCAATGTTATCGGCTAATGGAAGACTAAACTCAAGACCAACAGAATATCTTTCTCTATCACCACCACCATATCTGGTAGAACCTTGAATAAAGTCAATTGCATTATCTCCACCAAATTGCTCATCATCTAATCTTCCTTCTGAAGGAGTAATGAAATACTCTTGCGTTTGATATTCTAAATGAAGCGCAAATCCAATTGGAGCTCCTTTGATGTCGCCAACCTCACCATTCATTGTGAAATCAACGAGCATTTGTTCAGAAGCAGAAGCTGTACTATCGTCAGCTAACCAACCGTCAAATGTCTCTTCGGATAGTGCACCATACATTCTATTTGGATCCCAACAATTTGATCTTCCAAAGAAGACACCATATCCGCATGGATAATCAGCATCTAAAGATTCATATGCAGGTCCAAAGTTATAAGCATAGTATGAGCCGTAGCAAAGTCCATCAGCTCTTATTGAATCTGTACAAACGGTTCCAACACCTGCAATGTAATCCCTAATACCAGATGTAAGCGTTCTTCTAGTTATATTAGCGTTGTATTCTGTTGCATTGACACCTGCTTGCCATTCAAAACCATTATCAAATACTCCACTAAATCCCATAAAAATATCAGTAACATCTTCAGTGTAATCACTTTTTGATTCAAAAGCTTCACCCATTGCTGGAGTGAAATATCTTAATGAATAGACAATCTGCTGACCAAATTGAATTGGAACAAGATCATTTGGTATAACGGTACTTAGTATACCTACTGGATCTAAAAAACTACCCATTGATACATATCTTGAGACGTTGCTTCTTAGATATGCAGTATCTTCATAATAGAAAACTCTAGCATCCATTTGAACACCATTATCAAAGTTATGAGTGAAAGTACCCATTACTGTAACGTCTTCTCTTTCGTTAACAATTGTCTGTGTGTCACCACCATTGGCGCCTCTACCATACATACATGCATAGCCTTGGTAAGAACCAGGATAATTTGTTACACCATAAACTTCTGGTTTATCTCTACTAAAGTCTCTAAACACTCCACCAGATAATTCTTGAGAATCACATGCAAAACCTCCAAAATCAGAGGGTCTATAGGTTGCAGTATCTGCACCAAAACCAGCCATTTGAACTGCTGCACCCCACCGAGGATTCATATATGTGGTTGAGTAATCAGGACCATCTGTCCAATCATCAAAACCTTCTCTATCACCCAGGTACATAGGATCAACTTGTGTAAGGTCAAGACCAACTGTCCAACTAGAGCTTTCTGTAAAACCACCAGTTGAAAAAGTTAAACTGCTTATCATGTCATTACCATGCTCTGTAACAGATACATTAGCTTCAAGCTCAGAGAAGTCTTTACCAGTTGTAGTAATAATATTTATAACTCCTGTAACTGCATCAGAACCGTAAATAGCAGATGAACCTTGTGATACAACTTCAATTCTGTCAACTAAGCCACGGGGAACTGTGCCGGTGTTAACAAAGTTTGAAGCATTGTTGTAAGGAAGTGGATAATCAGCAGTTCTTCTACCGTTAATAAGGTATAAAACTCTACCTGGACCAATTCTTCTTAAATCAATTTCGTTAGCATTTGGGGTAAACGTGTTTACGTTTTGTTCATCTTGTCTGTAAGCGTTTGCTTGGGGTAATGACTGAAGTGCTTCAGTTACACTTCTAAAACCTGATGCATCAATATCTTCCTTTGTTATAACAATTGTTGGAAGCGCTCCTTGAACATCTGTTCTTTTAATCCTTGAACCTGTCACAACTACTTTTTGAAGTGTTACAACCTCATCATCATCTGAGGTAGTTTCAGGTGCTGGAGCTTCATCATCAGAAGATGTATCCTCACTTGCAACAACAGTTTCAGATGATTCTTCTTCAGCAACTGGTTCTGAAACAACTTCATCACCTGGATTATCAGAAAATACATTCAATGAAAGTGTGAATGCAAAAATTAAAGTAAAAAATAGCTTATTATTCATAAGTTTTCCCCGTAAAAATGCGCATATATTTCATTTAAGCGCTAAATATTTAAATATCCAATGTAAATAGTAACCAAATGCTATTATAAATCAAGTTTTAACGTAAATAATTTAGCTCACTACACTCTGTTAATCATTTTTTTATTCAAAATATGTATAAAAAATTGATCTTTTTTAATTAAATACCTTTGATTAATTTATGTTAAGAATTTATTATATGTCTTAATTATATTTGTACATAAGTGTAAATAATTAATCCATATACAAACGAAAGGTAAAAGTATGTTTAAAAATATAGCTGTTTCTTCTTTATTAATATTTTCATTCCATGTCACTTCAGATGAATTTTACGAACTTCCAAACGAAGTATGGTCATGCCTAGGTGATACGCCCTCTTTTTCAATATCTCCAAATGGAAAATATTTAGCAATTATGAGAGCACCAAGAGAAGATGTCTGTGACATAGAACAAGATAAGGTCAAACGTGTTGAAGATTCATTTGCATATCAATCTCTAACCTTTATTGACTTAGAAACTATGCAATCCAGAGTATTTAGCGATGGCGTTGGTGAAAGAAGTATATATGGTTTCCAGTGGGTTTCTGATGATAGGTTTATTTATAGACCGGGTCTTACAAATGCTAAGGGAAGAAATATGAACTCTCTTGTTACTTTTGCAGTAAATGTTGATGGCTCCAAAAGAAAAATTATAGGCAAAGATGAAATGAAAGGTGGTCAAGGCAGTTGGACTGGAATAAGTGTTGTTGACAGACTTGATGCAGACGAAGATAACGTAATTGTCTCGTCCAATGAGAGAAGAGCTTTCAGAAACGACTTTTACAAAATGAATATTTTTACTGGAAAGAAAAAACTTTTGGCAATCGGTTTTGTTCCTAATGATGCTAAAGGTGACAGAGTTTATGGTACTTACAGAGATCAAGATGGTTATCCGATTGCAACATTGGTCGATGAAAGTCTCGATAGAGTTATATATACATATGATAAAGATACTAAAGAATGGTCTGAGCATATTCGCTTTACGTGCCAGCAGCCTTCTTTTACCCCAATTGCTGCTACAAATGAAGGCTGGCTTGTAACAGGTTCAAAATTCTCACCAACTGGTGAGCTTGTAGAATATAACGATACAAATGCATTATATTTGTACGATCCAAAAACTAGAGAATTCAGTGAGAAACTTTATCAAGATCCAAATTACGATGTAGGTGGGTTTACTGGTACCTGCAGAAATGCATCAGGATCTGCAGGCGTAGATTATGACACTAGAGAGTTACTATATGTTACATATGAGGCACAAGAACCAGTAAATATATTTTTTGATGAAGAAATCGCAGAAATCTATAATGGTTTAGAGTCAGTTTTTCCAGGAGAATGGGTAACACCTGTAACTAGAGACAAAGACAGAAATAAAATGGTTATTAGAGTTTCTAGCCCCTCAAATCCAGGTGATTATTATTTTTATAATAGAGAAACTGCACAAATAATTCCCCTTTATAATTACGCACCGTGGATTGACAGAAAAATAATGGCTGAGACCATTCCTGTAAAATATACTGCAAGAGATGGGCTTGTCATACCAGCTTACCTAACATTAACAAAAAAGAAAACTGAACGGAATTATATGATTGTTCTTCCTCATGGTGGTCCAAATACAAAACAGAGAATTGGTTTTGATTGGTGGACACAATTTTTTGCTAATAAAGGTTACAACGTTTTAAAAATGGACTTCAGAGGCTCAACAGGTCTTGGCACTAAACATTATGTTTTAGGAAATACTCAATGGGGCAAAAAAATGCAGGACGATATTACTGATGGAGTTCTTTGGGCCATCGAAAATGGTTATGCAGATGAAGATAGAGTTTGTATTGCAGGTGCAAGTTATGGGGGATATGCAACCATGGCTGGTCTTACTTTTACACCAGATCTTTACAGATGTGGTATTAATTCAGTTGGAGTTGTAAATCAACAAAAACTGTTAGAAAACTATACAAGTAAATCAAGTGTCTTTAATAGCTGGGAAGATGAAGCAAAACTTGAGTGGGGAAATCTCTCTTCAGAAGACGGTAAAAAATATGCAGAAGAAACATCTCCAAGTCTTTACGTTTCAAATATAAAAGCTCCTGTTCTAGTTCTTCAAGGAACAAATGACAGAATCGTTCCACCTGAGCATGCAAGAGAACTTATAAGAAAACTTGAAAGAGAAGGCAAAACATATATGTCAATGTTTCAAGCTCATGAAGGTCACTGTGTAAAATGCTATGGCGAACTTGCTACTCTGGAATATTTTGATATTCAGGAAGAATTTTTAGAGAAATATTTAGAAAATTAATTGACTAAAAAGATTCATGGTTTGTTTGGGCTTTGCCTAAAATCAAGCCATGAATATCTGAAGTACCTTCGTAAGTATTTACTGCCTCAAGATTCATAGAATGTCTCATTACATGGTACTCATCCGATATACCATTACCTCCATGAATATCTCTTGCAACTCTAGCAATGTCTAAAGCTTTTTGACAATTATTTCTTTTCAATAAAGAAATCATTTCTGGTTTCATTTTTTCATCATCAATTATGCGTCCAAGTCGAAGAACTGATTGAAGTCCCAATGTAATTTCTGTTTGCATATCAGCTAATTTTTTTTGAACCAATTGCTTTGCTGCCAAAGGTTTTCCAAACTGCACTCTTTCTAATGAGTAATTTAGACTTGCTTCCCAACAAAATTCAGCTGCTCCCATCGCGCCCCAGGCAATTCCGTATCTTGCCATATTCAAACAAGAAAACGGCCCTTTAAAACTTTGAACATTTGGAAGCATTTTTTCTTTGGGAACATGAACATCCTCTAAAAAAATTTGACCAGTTTCTGATGCTCTTAGAGCAAATTTACCCTCTATTTTAGGTGTAGATAATCCTGCTGAATCTCTATCGACTATAAACCCTCTTAGAATCCCCTGCTCGTCTTTAGCCCAAATTATAAATACATCAGCAATTGGTGAATTTGTAATCCAGTTTTTAGAGCCATTTAAAATATACTCTCCATCTTTTTCAATAGCCTTTGTTCTCATAGATGCAGGATCTGAACCAGCATCAGCCTCTGTAAGACCAAAACATCCAATTTTTTCACCAGTCGCCATAACAGGTAAATAAAAATTTTTTTGATCTTCTGAGCCAAACTTATAGATAGCATGCATAGCAAGTGAGGTTTGAACACTAAAAGCCGATCTGTAACTAGAATCAATACTTTCTATCTCTCTTGCAATTAAACCATAAGAAACGTAATTTGTGCCTGCACATCCATAACCTTTAATAGGAGCTCCTAAAAAACCAAGCCTGCCCATTTCTTTATAAATAGATTTATCAAAAATTTCATTACGATTTGCCTCTATTATTCTTGGCATCAATTCAGATTGACAATAATCTCTTGCAGATCTTTTTATAATCAGCTCTTCTTCGGACAGTTGCTCATCGAATAGTAAGATATCTAATTTACTCATAATTTTTCGACTCTAATAATACCAAATCTTGGCTTTGAGAACATTACAGACTTTGATTTAAGTGAATTTTCAACAATTTCTATCATTCTATTAGAGTTACCACAAATAATGATCAATGGAATCATTTGTTGATATTGGTATATAAAATCTAATATTTCATCATGTACATCATCATGCCTAACTCCATGTAAATCTAGATGAGTTATTCCTCTCTCTTCAAAAATATTCATAAAGAAGGATTCTAATTAAAGTTATATAATAATGATATGGCAAAACTTCATTTCTTTTATTCAACAATGAATGCTGGTAAGTCAACAGCCCTCCTTCAATCAAATCATAATTATCTTGAGAGTAATTTAAATACATTGTTATTCATTCCGGAACAAATAGGAAATAAATCAAATGGAAAAATTATTTCTAGAATTGGTTTAAACGCAGATGCAACTGTTATTAATGATAAATATGATTTTTATGAAGAAATCAAAAAAAACAATTTTAAAAATATAAGTTGTATCTTTGTTGATGAGGCTCAATTCATTACACAGAATCAAGTTCATAGCTTAGGAAAAATTGCAGACGAATTAAATATACCTGTTATGTGCTATGGCATTAGAACAGATTTTCAAGGAAAATTATTTGAGGGAAGTCAGGAGTTGTTAGCTCTAGCTGATAATTTAAAAGAACTTAAAACAATTTGTAGCATGTGTGATAAAAAAGCAACCATGGTAGTAAGGTTAGATAAAAATGGTAAAGTTTTACTTGAAGGAGAGAAAGTTCTTATTGGTGGAAATGAAATATACAAGACAGTATGTAGAAAGCACTTTAGAGAGTTAACAAAATTAGTTTAATGGGAATTATATGGAATACGTAAATAGACAATTATTACTGGATAAAAGACCAACTGGAATGCCTGAAGATAACTGTTGGAAAATGAATGAAGAAAAAATTTCATCACTTCAAAATAATGAAATTTTGGTTAAAGTTAATTATCTATCTATTGACCCATATATGCGGGGCAGAATGAACGATTCTAGATCTTACGCTGCCCCTGCAAAAATTGGTGAGCCTATGACAGGCGAAACTGCTGGCGAGGTAATTATAAGTAACTCTAAACTATTCAATGTTGGTGACTTAGTTTGTGCACACAAGGGCTGGCAGACATTTATAAAGGTTAAGGATACTGATCCAGCAATATTTAAAGTGCCTGAAACTAATATTAATCTTTCAGCATTTTTAGGGACACTTGGAATGCCAGGAAGAACTGCATATTTTGGACTGAACCGGGTTGGTAAACCTAAGCATGGTGAAACATTGGTTGTTTCAGCAGCTTCAGGTGCCGTTGGTGCTGTTGTAGGTCAACTTGGTAAAATATATGGATGCAAAGTTATTGGTATTGCTGGTGGGTCAGAAAAGTGCTCATTTGTAAAAGATGTTCTTAAATTTGATGACTGTTTAGATTATAAAACAGGAAACCTTAAACATGCTCTAAAAGATGTCTGTCCAAATGGTATCGATATATACTTTGAAAATGTTGGAGGTGAAGTCTCCAGAGCTATTGCTCCACTTCTTAACAAAGGATCTAGAGTTCCTATTTGTGGGTTTATTTCTCAATATAATGCTGAAGATATGCTAAAAGTTGAAACGCCCTTTCATGTCTTTGGTAAAATAAAACCAAAACCTGAACATAGATTTTTTGTTGTAACTGAATGGATGAATGAGTGGGAGCATGCAACTAAAGAAATCTTAAAATTAGTTCAAGAAGATAAAATTAAATTTAAAGAAACAATTACAAAAGGATTTGAAAATGCACCGCAAGCATTAAGGGATGTTTTGAGTGGAAAAAATTTTGGAAAACAAATTATTGAAATTTAATTAATCAATATTTCACCCTTCATGTAAAGAGTAGCATTTCCACCAATCAACACCCTACTCTCTTCATTAATGCAAAATAATTCTCCGCCTCTTAGTGAAATCTGTTTTGCAGATAGTTTTTTTTTGTTAAGTCTATCTGACCAATATGGTATTAGTGTGGTGTGAGCAGAACCGGTTACGGGGTCTTCATTTATTCCAAATTTTGGGCAAAAATATCTCGAAACAAAATCGTATTTTTCACTAGGCGAAGAAACAATTAATCCCTGACCAGGCAGTTGTTTGAGTAAATCAAAGTTTGGGTTAATATCTTCAATTTCCTTTTCAGAATTAAATACTGCAAATAAATTTATATTTCCTAGAAATGTTTTTTGAGGATATATATTAGTAGCCTTAAATACTGATTCAATTTCATTTACTTCATTAAAATTATCCTTTGGAAAATCAAGTTGAATAATTGAATCTTGTTTTGAAGCTTTAAGTTCTCCACTATTTGAGTTAAATGTTATTGAGTCACTCTTTATATCAACATATTCAAAAAATGCATAAGCGGATGCCAATGTAGCGTGCCCACATAAATCGACTTCACACTCTGGAGAAAACCATCTTATGTAATTCTTTTCAAGATCAATAAATGCAGTTTCTGACAGATTATTCTCTGCAGCTATCTTTTGCATTACATCATCATCAAAATGACTGAAAATGACTGCTGCCGGATTTCCAGAAAAAATTTCATCAGCAAAAGCATCTATAAAGAATATGTCATGTTTCATTTTTAGAGTAAGTTAATTATTTCAAATACTACTTAAGTTAATTAATCATAACTCATATAATTACATCATGATAAGAACACTTATAATTACTTTTATTTTTATTTCGTCAAATATCATTTCATCAGATGATGAAAAAGTTAAAGACATTTTTAACACTAATAATACAAATCAAATTATTATGGATATTGAGGCTGCGTTAGCTAGAGCTCAATCATCACAAGGAATTATTCCTGCGTGGGCAGCTAATGAAATTACTGCTAAAGCAAATATCAAATATATGCCTCAAGAGAAAGTTGACGAAGAATATCAACTAGTTAGACATAGATTAGTTTCAAGACTAAATGTTTGGAAAAAATCATTAGACTACGGTGCTGAAGAGTACCTTCATTTTGGTGCTACAACTGTGGATATTTTTGATACTGTTTTAGTATTACAAGTAAAAAAATCAATCAGCATTTTTTTAGATGGTTTGTTAGAAATTGAAGCTGATTTACTAAAACTTACAAAAGATAATATCGATACTTACATGGTTGGAAGAACTATTGGTCAACATGCGCTTCCAATGACATTTGGAAAAAAGACTAGCACATGGTTAGCAGAAAATAGACGAAATATAGAACGACTTCAAGCTGTAGAATTAAAAATTAATCAATCGGCAATACTTAAAGGTGCGGTAGGCACTTATTTAGGTCTTGGAGAGATGGCTATCGAAACTGAAGAGTTAATGGCAAAAGAACTTGGATTATCAAAACCTTACATAGCAGATTGGCACGGCATAAGAGATGTATTTGCTGAGTATGCACTTACCCTTGCACTAATTTCGAAATCATTTGGAAGAATTGGTGATGAATTAACTTTATTACAAATGACTGAGATTGGTGAGACTCTTGAGAATCTTGGTTTTAAAGCGATTGGCAGCAGTACCATGCCACATAAAAAAAATCCAAGAGGTCCAGGCAATCTGGTTAATTATTCCAGAGTAATTCCTAGGTATGCTGAGGTTATTCTTGACGATATGATAAATAGTTTTGAAAGGGACCAACCCAGAAGTGATGCAAGCATAAGAGATATCTCAATAACATCAGAGTCCATGATAGAAACAGCGAAGAAACTCTTTAAGGAGCTTGAAGTTGATAAAGATCAAATGCGAAAAAATTTAAATTTAACACGAGGTTTGATTCTTTCTCAGAGAGTAACGTTTTTTTTGGCAGATAAGATTGGAAAAGATACTGCAGACAATTTAATGCATGAAGTTTCTATGAAAGCTTTGAATGAAGATATGACTTTAAAACAAGCTATTAAAAAAAGTGATGCAATTTCTATGTATATCTCTGATGAAGAACTTGATAAATTACTTGATCCAGAGACATACATTGGTCTTGCAATAGAACAAACCAAACTTATTATTCAAGATATTGAATCTAAAAGATAATTGAGTTCTATTTGCTTATATATTAATAATATATATAATATGTTATATACATAATTTATATTATATGAGAATTCACCAAAAAATAAACAAAGAATATCTGTCAGATAGTTTTGCTCTGTCAATGACCAAATTTTTTAGATTTATTGCAGATACTTTTTTTGCTAAAAGATATGGGCATAGAGCTGTTGTTTTAGAGACCGTTGCTGGTGTTCCAGGAATGGTTGCTGGAGTTTGGATGCATTTCAAAAGCCTTAGGAAAATGAAAACTGGCTACGGTGCACAAATAAGAGAAATGCTTGCTGAAGCTGAAAATGAACGAATGCATTTGATGTTTTTCATTGAAATAGCAAAACCAAACTTTTTTGAAAGAACTCTTGTTTTATGCTCACAAGTTATTTTTGGTCTTTTTTATCTATTTATGTATATATTTTTCACAAGGACAGCTCACAGAATGATTGGATATTTTGAAGATGAGGCTGTAAAGAGTTATACAGAATATCTTCATATGGTTGAATCTGGAAAAGTTAAAAACATTCCTGCACCTCAGCTCGCAATTAGCTACTACGGGATTGGATCTGATTCTAAGTTATCTGATTTAATTAGATGTGTTAGAGCTGATGAAGAAAATCATAGCGAAGTTAACCACAATTACGCTGACAAACTATAATTCAATATCATAAAATTGCTCTACAGTATCGTGAGCAATGCCCTGAAGAAAATCCCTATCCCCTTTTTCAATTACTCCATAGTAATCATATTTAAGTAATTTTGGAGACTTTTGAGTAATGCTTGAAAAAATAACACATGCTGCAAGGTATGTGCCAAGCATATCTGGATGTGATCCATCTGATTTATGCAGTGCAATATTAGGTCTTTCTTCATAAGCTTCATTAAAAGCAATACCAACAGGAAAGACTAAAACGTTATTTTTATTAGCTGCTTCGATATAAGCAGATTTAACATCATCAAGCATTTCTGGATAGGCACCTATGTTTGGCTCAATAAGAGGATGAATCATATACAAAGCAATTTCAGCATCGTATTTTCTGATACTTTTAATCATTTCATCTATCTCATTAAAAAATATTTTTCTTTCAGATTTTGTATCAGTTTCACCACTTCCACCTTGAATAACAACTAATTCGTAAGGTCCATCAACTCGGATATTTTTATGTTCTAGATAATATTCAATATTATGATCTGAAAGTCTTGACCCGCTTATTGTTACAGACTTGTAGTTACCTCTGTCAATATCTTTTTTATAATACTCTTCAAGCATCCTTCTAACATGGTTATGAAGACTATCATTGTAGTAAAGGTAACTATTTCCAATGTACAAAAAACGTTCTGGAGTTTTATTATCTAGTTCTGAGACAATAACGGCTTTGCAAAAAATGTCGTTAGTAAAAATAATTATTAGTAGTACAATAAATTTCATAAAACTGATTTTAACCTAACATTAAATCCTTTTAAATTTTAAATAATGCATAAAGATGTCATAGTAATAGGAGCTGGTATTTCAGGTATAGCTGCTGGATATCATTTAAAGAAAAAATGTTCTAACAAAACTTTTTCAATCCTAGAGGCAAGAAACAATATTGGAGGCACTTGGGATCTTTTCAAATATCCTGGTATAAGATCTGATTCTGATATGCATACTCTTGGCTATAGATTTAAACCTTGGATTTCTAAAAAATCAATTGCAGATGGTCCTTCAATATTAAAATATTTAGATGACACTGTTAAAGACTACGACCTAAAAAAAAATATCTTATTCAACCATAAAGTTTTGAATGCAAATTGGAATTCAAAAAAGTCATATTGGTCATTAATTGTTAAAACAAATGGTAAATCTAAAGAGATAACTTGTAACTTTTTATTCTTATGTGGAGGTTATTTTAGTTATTCAAAACCTCATATGCCAACTTTTAAAGATCAAGAAAATTTTAGAGGTGATGTAATTCATCCTCAATTTTGGAATAGTGAAATTGATTATAAAAATAAAAGAGTAATTGTTATTGGAAGTGGTGCTACAGCAGTAACTTTGGCACCTGAAATAGCAAAAGAAACTAAGCATGTAGTTATGCTGCAAAGATCACCTACTTATGTAGTCTCATGGCCAAGTGAAGATAAGATTAACCTGTTCTTAAGAAAAATCTTACCTCTTAAAATTTCTTATTTCTTAGTTAGATGGAAAAATATACTTTATCAAAGTTACACATACTTTGTTGCAAAAAAATTTCCTAAAAAACTTAAAGAGCAATTAATTCAGCGAATTAAAAATGAACTGGGAAATAACTATGATGTTGAAAAACATTTTACGCCAAGTTATATGCCATGGGATCAGAGAATATGCCTAGTTCCCGATAGCGATCTATTTAAAGCAATTAAATCAGGACAACTTTCAATTCAAACAGATATTATTGATAAATTTGAATCTGACGGAATTATTTTAAAATCAGGAAAAAAAATTGAAGCAGATTTAATTGTTACAGCAACAGGTATTGAATTAAATGCATTAAATGATATTAATGTATCAATAGATAATAATAAGGTAAATCCAAACGAAAGGTTAACTTATAAAGGAATGATGCTAAGTGGAGTTCCTAATTTTGCTCTATCATTTGGTTATGTAAATGCTTCTTGGACATTAAGAACTGATTTGACCTGTGAATATGTATGCAGGCTTATAAAACTCATGGATAAAAAGAATGTTCTATCGTGTACTCCTATTGATGATCTTGAAGCTTATGGCAATGATAAATTGATAGACTTTACATCAGGTTACATCAAAAGAGGCTTGAAAATGATGCCTAAACAGGGCAACAAATCTCCTTGGAAGAACTATCAAAATTACATCAAAGATATATTTGCTGTGAGATTTATGTCGATCGATGATACAAATCTAAAATTTCATAATTCAAAAGATTAAAAGTTGTTTCTTCGCTAGTAAATTTGGCACTGTAATTGCAGTAAAAACTAATATAAGCAACAACTAGAGAGGATAAATACAATGAAAAAATTATTATTCACAGTAACTTTCTTATTACCATTAATAACTTTCGCTGAATATGAAATGAAGACTGCAATGCTAATTGAAGGAAAAATAGCTTCTGTTAAGTCTTCAGGTAAATATGCTTCATTTGATAAATGTAAAAGTTATGCTGAAAAAAGAACAGGAATCTTAGCATTCACATATGATTCAAAGAAAAATAAGTGCACTTTATTCAAGTCGATAAGAGGAATAAAAGAAGATGTTAATTCAACTTCTGGAGTTATTAAAAAAGTATAGGAAGGTTTACAAAAACGGTGGAGCTATTGGTTCAAAAATATACTAAATAATTAAACAAACTAATTTATATGAAAGATTTAAAAATAGAAGATTATTTTAAAATTGGAATTGAGATGGCCAAAAAAAATTATTGGTTAATTTTTTTTAGGTTCATCATTACATGTATATTATGTGTAGTAGCGGCAATTACGATTATCGGACTTTTATTTATTCCGGCTCTTTTGGGGGGTTTTTATAAATTCATGTTGAGGGCTGCTAGAGGAGAAAGCGAGGGAATTATGGACTCCTGGCTGTATGGTTTTCAAAATGGAATGTGGTGGAAAACCTTGCTTCTGATGTTCATCTCATTTTTTGGAGTATTTTTAGGGCTTTTATTGTTATTTATTCCAGGAATCTATCTTGCAACAGTATGGCTTTTAGCATGGTTTTTTTTAGTAGATAAAGATATGTTACCAACAGAGTCATTAGGACAATCCAGAGAGCAGGTACATTCAATGGGTTTTTGGAAGGTATTCGGTGTGTATGCATTACTTACCATAGGCATTCAAATAATCTCTGTAATTCCGATAGTAAATATTTTATCGCTATTTGCACTACCTTTTTATTTGATGATTTTTGTGGCTGTTTATGAAAATGCAATTCAGAATGAATCTATGCTTCCTTCAGAGTCTGGAATCAGAGAGTAGCAAAAAATAATCCCATTAATCTTCAAAGAAGGTTTTTTATAGACCGAAAGAAGTAGGATGAATATAGGAATTAACTAGTTCCAATGTAGCAATAAAAAGTTAGAGGTAAATGGTGGAGCTACGCGGGATCGAACCGCGGACCTCTTGAATGCCATGAGGATGCTCTCCTACGAGTTATAAAACTTAAAAGGCGCAAACCTAGTCAAAGCCACGCTTCAAGTATAAATCATTTCTTACAAATAAAGTTGTTTTGACTCTTGGTCACCATATGGTCACATATTTATATAGAAAACTCTAAAATTATTTAAATTGGTGGAGCTAGTCGGGATCGAACCGACGACCTTCAACGTGCCACGCTGACGCTCTCCCAGCTGAGCTATAGCCCCATTTAGTCCTAAAAGTTTAATCATCATCTGTAAACTCAATCTCACTGACAGAGATGGTAGCCTTGCCAGACCACTCAGGTCCTAATTCTTCTATTGTGTAATATCTACCTTCTTTTTCCCTCTTAATATAATTTGGTTTTAAAGGAGTATCTCCAGAGATTGAATATTTTGAAACTAATACAGGAGAGTATGATTTTTCATATATTGGTAAATCATCCCGATCATAAAAGACTACAGTAACTTTCACTATATTTAATGATTTATTTCCAATATTTTTAATAGCAAATCTTACTGCAGGTATGTTCTTGTCTGAATAAGTATCAATTCTTGTTGCTTCAAAATCAAAAATTGAAACTTTATTCTCCATGTATTGTAGTTTTTCTTTTTCTAACTCTTGCTTTCTTTTTAGCTCCTCTTCATCTTTGCGCTTCTTTTCTTGTTTAATACGTTCATTTTCTAATTTCTGTTTTTCTATTTTTTCGTTTAGTTCTTTAAGCTCAGCCTCTTGTTGTTCTTTTATTAGATCCTGTTTCTGTTTTTCAAGAAGGATATTTTGGGCAAGATTTTCACTAATCTTCCAACCTTCTTTTTCAAGAACTAAATCAATTCTTAAAACCTTAAGATTTATTTTTGGAAGAGCATCATTATCAGTTTTGTTTATTTCATCAGCAATCATCTCTTCAGCATATGAAGAAAGCTCTTTTTGTGTAGAAATATTAGCTGTATATTTTTCTAATATTTTAGTCATTAATTTTGAAGCAATAGCTTGAATGTCGTTAATTTGTGCGGATAAGTCTACCGAGGCAGTTTTTCCTGAAATTGAAATATTTATAATTTCAATAGCTGGATAGCCTATTGAGAGGACACCAATTGGATTTTCTTCCAATTCTTTGATGGCGAATTCATAATCGCGTCCAATATTAATAGTGTAATACTCTTTAAAATCGAATATTGTAACTGCTTCTTTAGATTCATCAGAAAACATCAGAAATGCTGAATCAAAGTTTCCTGTTAAGAGGTTGAGATAGAAATCATTAGCAATTTTTTCAGGAGGAGTAACAGGCTCTGAACAACCATGGATAAATATAAAAACAATTAGCAAAGATAGGAGTCTTTTCATATTCCCATCTTACCAAACCTATCAAGGCACGAAAAATAATTATGTTATAAGATTATTAAATGTGTGGAAGATTTACTTTAAGAAGGACTATAGATGTCAAAGAGCTTACTGGTGTAAGCATTAAAGAGAATTACAATGTTGCACCTTCTCAAGACATTCTAACGATTACAGACAAGCCTAAGTTTATGAAATGGTCTTACTCCCCTTCTTGGGCAAAAGAGCCTATGAATCTAATTAATGCAAGATCAGAAACAGTTAGACAGAAACCATCATTCAAAGAATCTAAACCTTGCCTTATTCTTGCAGATGGTTGGTACGAATGGAAAAGAGATGGAGAAGTAAAACAACCTTATTACTTCCACATTAATAATGATGTATTTTATTTTGCAGGTATTCATAACGATTCAGGTTGTGCAATTTTAACTATGGAAGCTAATGAGAAACTTGCGCCAATACATCATAGGCAACCTATTATATTAAAACATAATGAAGCTAGAGATTATCTAAATGGTAAAGATAGATTTGCTTCTAGTTTATCTAGGCGTGTAGAGTTTTATCCAGTAGATCGAATGGTTAATAGTCCAAGAGTAAATAATGAAAAGAATATTGAGGAGTGTAAAATTTAGATTATGCAAGTAACAATAGATATAAGCATGTACCCTAACAAAGAGAACTTTATTCCACCTATTAAAGGATTCATAGAAAAGATTAATACCTATGATGATATTAAGGTTGCTACCTTTCCTACTAGCACAGTAGTTCAAGGTGAATATAATCATGCTATGCATTGTGTTAAAGAAACAATATCAGCATGTCATAAAGAATTTAAAAATGCTGTTTATGTAATGAAAGTTATTCCTGAATACGAAGCACTAGATTAATGAATGCCATTCAAGCGCTCTCCCAGCTGAGCTATAGCCCCTTCAGAAACGACATTGTACATTATGAATTCAGAAGATGCAGTGGGCAGTAATCTATAATATTTTGCTTTTTTAGTTGTAGGTTATTAATTAGATTTTTTAAATAGATAGTGTCCAACAAAATATTCTTTACCATTATTTAATGCAAAAAAAGCCTCACACGATAAAAAAAAAATTCTCCATCTATTAAACCAAATTTTAGGTTCATCATAGTGTTTCTCAAAAATGTCTAATATTTTTTTCTTATTTTTATAATGATTGTTTAACCAAGCTTTACAAGTTTTTGAATAATGATTTCCATTTATATCCCATTGATTGATTATTTCTAACTCACCCTCAAAGTACTGAAAGATATCTTTACTAGGCATAATTCCGCCTTGAAAAAAATATTTTGTCATCCAGTCAAGATTATTTTTCATTTCATAAAGATATGTTAGTTTTTTATGACAAAAAATATGAATGAATAATTTTCCATCAGGTTTAAGTGCATGATTAAGAGAATTTAAAATTAACTTATAGTTTCTTAGATGTTCAAACATTTCAATTGAAACAATGCGATCAAATTGTTTATTTAATTCAAGATTATTAACATCCATTCTAAAAGCCTTGATATTTAACAGATCTTTTTTATGTGCTTCATTTTTAATGTAAGCAATTTGATCGCTCGAATTACTTACTGACGTAATATTTATATTTGGGTATCTTTCAGCTACATATAAAGAAAAACTACCCCATCCACAACCTAGGTCAAGAACTTCATGACCGTCCTTAATATCAGCTCTATCCATATAAAGCTTGAGCATTGATTCCTCTGCATCATTGAGAGAATCTACATCATTAAATAGTGAACAAGAATATTTAAGGTTTGTTCCTAAAACATACTTAAAAAATTCAGGTGGGACTTCGTAGTGTTGTTCATTAGCATCATATGTTTTTTCAGCAACAGCACCTCTTGAAAGAACAGTGATAATTTTATCCTTATTATCATCAACGCTCTGCTCATTCAGGCGCTTATTAGAGATATACCTTGCAGCAATTTTTATTAAGACATCAGGAATAAATCCTGATTCAGCTAGTGATAAAAGAAATCTTGTCATATATTATTAAGCTAACATAGATAAACAAGTATGAAAATAAAATTTATAGTTGAATGCCAATCAAGTACTCTCCTGGCTAAGTAATAGCCTCATTTAGTCAAAAAAGTCCTTAGTAAAACTGTATTTTATATTTCTGTATTATGCTTATATTTACGTAAAATTTCGAGTGCTACTAATTAGTTTACTTTTTATAAATTAGTTTCAATTAATATATTCGGCTTACCTTTGCGTTTTTGAAGAATAAATTTATCATATAAGACACCAGTTGCTGTAAAAGCTCGGAACTTAAGAATATCGTTATTAACATCTATAATTTGATAGAGCTGAGTATTCTCACCTAGTTTTTTTGCATATGGGCCTTTAGTAATCTCATACATTTTTGGTCCACTGACTGAGACAACATACACTGTTCCAATTTTTGGATCATAAGCTTGCTGATAGCCTGTTGGAATATTTTTAATATTTTCAGTATCTATTAATCCAGTTCGGGAATAACTATGATCATGTCCACTTAAAACCAAATCAACTTTAAATTCATCAAGTATAGGTTTCCACAATTGACGCATTTCAAAGTTATCACGATCTGACGCAGGTGAATAAAGGGGATGATGAAAGGTAACAATCGTCCAACGATTTTCATTTTCCTCCAGAACTTTTCTGAGCCAATCTACTTGAATTTCCATTTCAATATTTGAATCAAGTGAAATAAATCTTACGCCTTGATAATCTAAATAATAAAGTGTTTCCTTAAGCCTTTCGTCTGGAACTTCTTGAATTGGAAATGAGAATTGTGGCCGCCAGTGATTGCTAACCTTTTGGATACTACTAGAATTTTGTAGACGGTCATATAATGGTGCTTTGCCACCTAAAATATAATTATTTACTAACTCTTCTTCTTTATACCCTGTAATTAACTCAATGCCTTTATCGGTACTAATAATTTCTCCAGAATCATTTGTCTGTATTGTTCCTGTTATTCCATTGGAATCTTTGATATCAATAATAAAAATCTTGGGATTATCATCATTAAAAGATTCGATTTCAATATTTACACTTATACCTTCTTTGTTTGTCCATATTCTTTTGGTCTCAGAGTCTATTTGGTACTCATGATTTCCTGGGGTAGCAATCACCGGTATTGTTCCGTTTACCCAGTCAGGTCCTTGATGCCATTCTCCCCATTGTGAGTCTTTATTATGTTCATCAATTAAATCACCTGCATGAAGTGTAAATGCTGCTCTAGGAGCATCACGAAATGCTTCCCTAAAAACTCTTGACCAATGAGTTCTAACTTCATTTTGAGCATCACCAAAGTATATAAAGCTAAAAGGTTCTTCTTTGTCGCTTGCTGTTTTAAAGTGGTAATATTCTGTCCAGTTTACTCCATCACCAACACGATATGCATATAAGGTACTAGGTTGAAGATTTTTAAATGTAATACTATGGTAATGAGCCTCATTAATGTCACTTTTGAAATAAGTTGTCTCTGCTTTATATTCCTCAGGCATAAGTGCTCTTCCATTTGCATTCGCTATTGCTATTTGTGCAAGCCCAGATCTCACAGAAATATCTGTTCTCCAATTAACAGCTTGAGTAGTTGAAGGGTCATCATTCCAAGTTAATATCACTCTATCAGGTAAAGGTGATGGAAGATGTGCATTTTCATCAGAGAATTTCTTAATAGATGAAACAGGATGAACTAGTACGTCAAATGAGAAAGAGAGTAATAATAAATAAAGAAATCGATACATAAATTTCTGGGCTAATTTAGGGTTATTTTACCTGTGATTTTACATATAAATTCATAAAAAAAATAAATAGTTTTGTAAAATTCGCAAATAGAAAATGCAGAGCTTTAATCTTAATTTTTTTTAAGAAATTCATATTTATTATTGTATCAAAGTTTATTTTATATAAAAAAAGAGGGCCAAAAGCCCTCTTTTTAATTTACAAATAGTTATTAAAACTGATAAGTAAGATTAGTAAATATATATCTACCAAATGCATCATATATTGATGGGAATGTATTACCATTTGGTGCTAAATCATCCAATACAGGAGCTTCAGCATCAAAAACGTTATTCACACCAACATAAACAGTAACATCACCAAATGATGTGCTAAAAGCAGCATCAAAATAGTTTTGCGCATCAATAGGTGAATCAAACGGACCTAAGTCAGTGATTTCATCTAGATATCTATGTGTTACCACTAAGTCACCTTGATCTAAAGATAATGTAGCAGATGTTACAGTTTGAAGTTCAAATGTTGGACCACCACAGGTTCCACCACCATCCCAATAACCGGCACATTCTGCAGTTCCAAAACCTACAACTTCAGTAATATCGAAAGTATCTGTGATAGCAATATTAGATTTAATGCTTAATGGACCCATTGCTGTATCCATTGAGTAGTCTGCAACAATGTCGTAACCACTTGTAGATAGTTCACCAAGGTTCAATGTAGTAGAAACTACGTTTGGAGCATCTGCACCAGAACCAATCCATATGTTTCCGTTAACAGAATTTCTGTTAATATTTGCACAAAGTAATGGTGATCCTGTAGAAATACAGTTGTCCATGCTAAATGCAGGAGACACACTTCCAATAGCGCCTTCAATAGTGATATCTGAATAATCTACTGAAACAGTCAGATTGTCTGTTAACTCCATAACAACACCAAATGAGATAGTATCAGACTCTTCAGGATTAACGTTAGGGTTACCACCATAGATAGCATTATATTGTCCTGCTGGTGAATCAGGAACTGATCCATATTGAGCAGAAGTTACTCCTGTAAGAGCACACTCAGCAGCCGAAGCTGAAGGTGAAGATCCTGCACAAGGATCGCTACCTGACCATAAACCTAAGAACTGGTCACCGTATAACTCAAACACGTTTCCGTGTCTTACAGCATACTGTGTTGTTCCTCTAACAGTAACTTTATCGTTAACAACATATTTTGCCCCAACTTTCCAAGTATCAGTATCTTGTCCTGTTGAGTAGTCTGAAATTCTAGCTCCTAAATCAACTGAAAGTTGATCACTTACTGGAATACCCATTTCAAAAAATACTTCATCAACGGAATACTCACCACCAAGTGCTTTTGTTGGTCCACCTTGACCAGCACCATCGCCTGTTAAGAAGCCGTTATCAGGTCTGTTATCCATTCCTGTTGTTCTTTTTTCAACACCAACTACAACGTTAGCACCGTTTAAAGCATCGATCTCACCAGATAAAACAGCTTGCCAAATTTCTTCGTAAACTTCTCCTCTTGCGTATAGATCAACTATAAGATAATCAAGAACACCTTGTGTCACACCATCAGCCTCGTTATCAACAATTTGGTTACCGTTGTTAACAAAAACGTTCCATGGAAGACAAAGTGGATCTGAACCATCTACCACTGACTGACAAACTGGGTTTCCGTCTGCATCAGCAACAACATCAAGAGCTCTCTTGATTCTAGTAATAGATAGATCGTTCATGTATGTACTTGCAACAGCTGTTTCAGAGTTAGAATAACTAACATCGTATGTCCAACCACTTGATAGCTCACCTTCAACACCCATTACATATCTGTAAGAGTTATGTCTGATGTCTTGTTGTCTACCCCCACCTTCAAGGTTTCTTCTACCTATGTAAGATGGTGTTGAATCAGCAGCTGTAAGACCTTGGTCTGTACAAATTAACTTAAACTGTTGTGCTGACATTAAAGGGTTAGCACAAGGAATGGAGCTTGTTACAAAGAAAGCACCAGAAGGAGCAATCTGTGAAACAGTTCTATCATCCATAAATTGAGCACTTGCATAAAAGCTCATGTTGTCAGCAATTTCGTAATCAGCAAAGAAACCACCAGAAAGTGTTTCTGTTGGTCTTTGGAAATAATTAAATGGTCCATAGTTAAATGGTCCTGGATAATCTTCGAACTCATTAGTACCTGGAGCTACAGAGTAGTTCCAATCAGTGATTGGCCCGCCACCAAAGCTAGCAAATCTACCCCATGGAACAGTACCTGAACCACCACAACCATAAGGATTTGCAGCTTGAGGCCCACCATCCCAAAGAGCACAAGCAGATACGTCATACTTACTTTGAAGAATTGCATCTCTTTCTCTGTTTTGAAGATATGCTGTAACGTTACCGTTATCACCAAGAGTTGCACCAAACATAATAGCCCAAACTTTGTTGTCTCCAACATTGACAGTATCAGGTGCTTGAGGATATCCAGCAGCTTCAACAAGGGCTCTCATATCAGAGTCCTCATTTTTATGGTTATAGTAACTATGTGTATAACTAGCTTTAAAGCCTTGGAAACCATCATCAAGGATAAAGTTAACAACACCACCAATAGCGTCAGAACCATATACTGATGAAGCACCACCAGTAACAACTTGAACTTCACTAACTAATGAAACTGGAATGTTATTGATGTTAGCTGCAGATTGACCATTGATAGTACCTGGAGCCATTCTCTTTCCATTGATTAGGGTTAGAGTTCTGTTTGAACCTATACCTCTTAAACTAATAGTTGAAGAACCATTAGCACCATTTGAGTCTGTAATATTTTGTCCAAGTGATATCTGTGGTAAATCAGCAAGTAACTCCTCAACTGCAACCACACCTCTTTCAGCAATATCACCTGCATCAACAGCTACAACACCACTGACACTAGATAAATTGGGATCTGAAAGTCTTGTACCGGTTATTACAACCTCTTCGACATCTTCATCTGCAGATGAATCTTGAGCAACAACATTGATATTAAAAATACCAAAAGTGAGCACAAGTACTGCAAACAAATAATTTTTAAAATTAAACATACAATTCCCCTGTAAGTTATATAAATTTTTGCGCATAGCACCCCGCTAAAACACGTAATAATCGTATTGTTTCAGGTTTTTAACAATATTGCTACAATTTTTTACATTAATTTATAATTAATCATAAGTTCTTAATATATTTAAATAATTTTTGTTTTTTTTAGTAATAAGCTGAAATATGAGTCTTTGTGTCTTTTTTCTTTTACAATAATGTTATAAAAAATATAACTATAACTAAATGCTACTAGAAAATAAGAAGTTTTTGATAGCTGGGATTGCCAATAAATACTCTATTGCAGCTGGAATAGCGTATGCCATGCATAAAGAAGGAGCTGAATTGGCTTTTTCTTATCAAAATGAGAGATTATTAAAAAATATTAAGCCAATTGCAGAGGCATGTGGTTCAAAAATATTAATTGAATGTGATGTAAGCGATGATGACTCAATAAAATCGTCTTTTAAAGAACTTAAGCAATGTTGGAGTACATTTGATGGTTTTGTTCATTCAATTGGTTATGCCCCCTCTGATCAACTCGAGGGTGATTTTGTTGATGTTACTACTAGAGAAGGTTTTAAAGTAGCGCATGACATAAGCTCGTATAGCTTTACTGCTATGGCTAAAGAATCAAAATCCATGCTTAATGAAAACTCTGCACTGCTAACCCTTTCATATCTTGGATCCATTCAAACTATGCCTAATTATAATGTTATGGGTCTTGCAAAAGCTTCTCTTGAGGCAAATACAAGATTTCTAGCTGCGTCCTTAGGAAAAAATAATATAAGAGTCAATGCTATCTCAGCTGGTCCGATAAAAACACTTGCAGCCTCGGGCGTTAAAAATTTTAGAAAAATGCTGAGTCAACATTCAAAAAGAGCTCCTTTAGGAAGAACAGTAACTGCTGAAGAAGTTGGGAATGCTGCTGCCTTTTTATGCTCTGATTATGCGAGTGGAATAACAGGCGAAATTACCTATGTTGACGCTGGTTTCAATATTGCTGCAATGCCTCTAAATGAAATTGAGCATGATTAAAGAAGCTTATGAGAAATATATACTCCCAAAGCTTTTAGATAAATGTTGTTCAACAAAACCTGTCAATTATCAAAGAAAAAAAATCGTTCCACATGCAAAAGGAACTATTTTGGAGATAGGAATTGGTTCTGGACTAAATATCCCCTTTTACAAAAAGTCTAAAGTAGAAAAAATATATGGCTTAGATCCCTCTCCAGAACTTTGTGAGATGGCAAAACAAGCTGCTATCAAAAATGAGATAGATATCAATTTTTTATTGAATGGTGCTGAAGAGATTAAGCTCGCATCTAATTCCATTGATACTGTTCTATTAACATATACTCTTTGCACAATACCAAATCCTTTTGATGCTCTTAGGGAGATTAAAAGAGTAATGAAATCAGATGGTAAGATTCTTTTTTGTGAACATGGAGTTGCTCCAGACGACAAAGTTATTAAGTGGCAAAATAGAATAAATCCACTTTGGGGAAAATTATTTGGTGGATGCAACATAAATAGAAATATTCCAAATATTTTGTTAGAAAGTGGTTTTAAAATAAATGATCTTGAACAAATGTATCTGCCAAGCACTCCAAAGATTGTAGGTTATAATTATTGGGGTAATGCAGAAATCTAAAACATATAAGTTAAACCATTGTGTGGGTTTTATTCTCTCCATATTCATAAGTGATTTTCTTGAAAGTGATTCAGTCATAAAAAGTATTAATTATCATAAAAATAAATTTGAAAATATTGCTATTGATATATGGAATTATGCTGAACTTGGATACTTAGAGCTCAAAAGTTCAGATGCACTTGCTAAATCCTTACGAGATCAAGGTTTTCAAATTAAAAAAGGTGTTGCAGGTATTCCAACTGCATTTGTTGCTGAATTTAATAACGGAGGGCCGGTCATTGGCATTTTGGGAGAATTTGATGCCCTTCCTGGATTAGCACAAACTAATTCTCCATTTAAAGAAGTTACTGATAATGCTACTGGTGCTGGTCATGCCTGTGGACATCATCTATTTGGAGCTGCGTCTGCATGGGCGGCAGTAGCAATAAAAGAATGGTTGATCAAAAATAATTTTAAAGGAACTATAAGGTTTTACGGAACACCTGCTGAGGAAGGAGGTTCTGGAAAAGTATATATGGTAAGAGAAGGTTTATTTGATGACGTTGATATTGTTCTTCACTGGCATCCTGATGATGTAAATAGCGCAAATTCAAGAACATCAAATGCAAACAAATCAGCCAAATTTACTTTTAAAGGAATTGCTTCACATGCTGCTGGATCTCCAGAGCAAGGAAGATCAGCATTAGACGGTGTTGAGGCAATGAATCATATGGTTAATTTAATGCGAGAACACATTCCTCAAGAATCAAGAATACATTACGTTATAACAAAAGGTGGTTTAGCACCAAATGTTGTTCCAGATATTGCTGAAGTTTACTATTATGTTAGACATCCAAAAATGTCAGTAGTTGAAGAATTATTTTCAAGAGTGACTAATACTGCTGAAGGTGCTGCTATAGGAACAGATACAAAGATGTCCTATGAAGTCATGCACGGTAATTTCTCATTATTACAAAATGATGCTATTCAAAAAGTTGTTCACAAAAATTTAAGCATGGCTGGAGGAATAAAATATAATCAAAAAGAAAATGATTATGCAAAAACAATTTATGAAACATTTTTTCAACCTGATAATAAGCTAGGCACACAAGAAAACATTAGACCTTTCAAAACATCTCATAGTTATGGCTCTACTGATGTGGGTGACGTAAGTTGGAATGTCCCAACAGCAGGATTGAGAACAGCTACATGGGTTCCAGGTACGTCAGCACACTCTTGGCAAGCAGTTGCATCTGGAGGAACTTCAATTGGTTTAAAAGGAGCTGAACTTGCTGCAATAGTTTTAGCAAAAAGCGCAATTGAAATTATCTCGAATCCATCAATAATTGAAGAAGCGAAGACTGAGCATGTAGAGAGAATTGGTAAAGATTTTATATATAAACCTTTGCTTGGTGATAGAAAGCCGCCATTGAATTACAGGAAAATTAATTAGTTTGAACAGCTACACCAGCATTAGGTCTTCTTAAATCTGCAAAGCCATTATTTATTCCTTCAACAACGTGAATGCTTTGTGTACTTCCAATGGTCGTTTCATATTCTGTCTTATGACCCATGCTTTTTAATCTTCTAATTGTATCTCTACTTAAAGCTCTTTCATGTTCAAGACCTGTATATGGCCAATCCTTATGAATTCTTGGCAACATTGTCGCTTCTCCAATATCTAACTCAAAGTCAATAACACCAGTAATAACTCTTAAAATTGCAGCTGGTATGTCTGATCCTCCTGGTGAGCCTGTAATCAAAAAAAGATCATCATCTTTATCAAAAATAATAGTTGGAGACATTGTACTCATTGGCTTTTTTCCTGGTTCAAATCTATTTCCAGGACTTGCTACTCTTCCTAGAACATTTTTTTCACCATATCTGTATGCAAAATTATTCATCTGGCTATTCATTAAAATACCTGTATCTGGAATGGTTACCCCAGAACCAAATGATAAACCTAATGTATAAGTATTTGATACAGCATTGCCATCTTTATCAATAATAGAGAAATGCGTTGTGTCCTTGCCCTCTATTCTTGGCTTAAATGCTTTTATTTGGTCTACTGAACTTGATTTATTAGAATCAATTGTTTTGAACAACTCTGCAATTCTATTTTTTGAAAGAAGATCAGAAATTGGCACATCAAAGTAGTCTGGATCTCCAACGAAATGCGATCTATTGTTATGACCTCGTCTCAAGGATTCAGCAAGAAAATGATAGGTTTTTGTAGAATCACTTTTATATTTTTTTATATCAATATTATTCAGAATGCTCAAAGCAGTAAGTAGTGTTATTCCGCCTCCTGATGGGGGTGCAGCCGTGAAAACTTTATAGCCTTTATAATTTATTGCAATCGGCATTCTAAAAAATGATTTATAGTTTTTTAGATCTTCACTTGTAATTAAGCCATTATTTTCATTCATTGCTTTTACAATTTTTTCTGCAACTACCCCTTCGTAAAAGCCCTTAGTTCCATTTTTTGATATTTCTTTAAATGTGTTAGCTAAGTCAGGTCTTTTCATGACGGAAGATTCTTTTAGTGCTTTTCCATCTTTAAAAAATATAGAAAAAGATTCCTTATCTGCCCTAATTTGTGGTGTTACTTCAATCACGTAATTTAAATCACTAGAAACAACAATACCTTGTTCTGCCTGTTCAATAACTGGTTGCATAATTTGTTCTAGATTTAATGATCCAAAATTTTTATGAGCTTCTAAAAGTCCATACACTGTTCCAGGTACGGCAGATGCAAGATATGTGTAATCAACTCTTTCCCATAACTTAGAATTTCTTTCTGGAATTTTTTTTGTTCCAAGTAATTTCTCGATTGATGAGTTTCTTGGAGATTTGCTTCTGTAATCTATATAAAAAATTTCATCTCTTTCTTTTAAATAAATCAACATAAAGCCGCCGCCACCTAGATTTCCTGCTCTAGGCAAAGTAATTGCTAGAGAAAATCCTACTGCAACTGCAGCATCAACTGCATTCCCTCCCATATCAAGTATTTTTACTCCAATATCTGAAGAAAGAGCGCTTTGACTTACCACCATCCCTTCCTTACTTTTGGTAGGATGAAAAGGATGTAAATAATCTATGTAATCTGTACTATTTAAAGAAGAAACAAATAAAAATGTAATTAATAAATTTCTCAAAACTTAAAAAATTAAAGGAGCAAAATAATAAGCAAATACTGTAACAACTAGTATGCCAATGATATTAAGTGCAAAGCCAGCTCTCATCATTGTTGCGATAGTAAACTTATTAGAACCATAAACAATAGCATTTGGTGGAGTCGCAACCGGAAGCATGAAAGCACAACTTGCTGCAAGGCAAACTGGAACTGTTAATGATACGGGTAGTATACCAATAGCAATTGCAAGAGCTCCAAAAACAGGTAAGAAGGTTGTCGTGGTAGTTACATTACTTGTGATTTCAGTTAAGAAAATAATTAAAGTTGCGACTGCCAAGATTAGTAATATTGGTGGAACTGAACTCAAAACTAAAAGACTGTTTCCAATCCAAACTCCAAGACCGCTTGAGCTTATTTGAGCAGCAAGTGACAAACCACCACCAAACAAAATTAAGAGTCCCCATGGGAGGTCTTTTGATCGCTCCCATTTTAATAAATCGCCTTTTTTAGATGCAGATGGCGTCATAAAAATTAAAATTGCTGCAATAATTGCAATCCCTGCATCAGTAAGTCCAGACAAAAAATCAATTTTATTCAACAATGTTCTGAAAACCCATGCAAAAACTGCCAAGCCAAAGATTATAGAAATTCTCTTTTCGTCTTTAGAAAATTCTCCCATATTTAAAAGCATTTTTTTTAGCTCATCTCTTGCTTCAGTTGAAGCAGTAAAGGTAATTGGAAATACATATTTTGTTAGTAATGTCCATGCACCAAAAAGCATGATCGAGGCTAGAGGTACCCCTAACATCATCCAATCAAACATTGAGATTTCAACACCATAGGTATCTTGCATAAAGGCACTGAAAACAATATTTGGAGCTGTTCCGATCAATGTTGACATACCGCCGATTGTTGCAGCGTATGCGATTCCAAGAAGCAGAGCTGTGTCAAAATTTGATTTATCTTTTTCTGATAAACCAGGAATAGTTTCTGACATGACAGTGCAGACCGCTAATCCAATTGGAAGTAACATTAATGTTGTAGAGGTATTCATTACCCACATACTAATTAATGCTGCTACCAGCATAAAGCCTCCAACAAGCTTTCTTCCACTTGAGCCAACTGAAATAATCATTTTAAGAGCAATTCTTTTATGTAATCCTGAACTTTCAATACCGAGTGCAAGCATAAAGCCACCTAAGAACAAATAAATGTTCTTATTAGCATATGGAAGTGCAGCATTATCAAAGGAAGTAACATCCAGAAGAGGGAAAAGAGCAAGCGGAAGAAGTGCAGTGATTGCAACTGGAACTGTTTCTGTTGCCCACCATATTGCCATTAGAACTGCTACAGAAGCAACATCCCATCCAACTTCACTTAAACCAGAAGGGGGAGACATAAACTGCATAACCAGAAATATAAATATTCCTATTGAGAATCCCTTTTTTTTGTATGCTGCCATGGATTAATTATAGATTAAAAAAAAGGGAGTTATATAACTCCCTTTTTAGTTTATAAGAATTTAGAAATCCATTTTAAGATCAATGTAGTAATGTCTTCCATCATCTCTATGGAGATCAGAGTAGAATCCAAACCACCCGTCAGCTAATGGAGCTCTTTCATCAGCAATATTTCTAATCATAAATCTTAATCTTGCATCATTACCATTTAGAGTAAGATTTTTATAAACACTTAAGTTTGCAGTAGTCATTGAAGGTATTACATAAACTTGACCATCATCACTTTTTACACCATTGTCAAAAAGTTCACCTAATTTTAGAACTGACAAAGTTGCTCCATAGTCACCATTTCTATAGTTAACTTTCAGGGTAGTTTTTTCATCAGTTCCAATGTTCTCATTTTTAATTAAATCACCATAACCTTCTATTACTGTATATGGTGGTAATGTACCATCAGCAACAGCTGCACTGATAACACCATAAGTTGCACTTGGAGTCTGTTCAAACTTATCAGTAACTGAGTTTTGTAATGTGAATTTAAAGTCTCCAAAAGAAGTTTCAAGATCATAATATACTGCGATATCTGTACCCTCAACTGTTCTTAAAGCTAAGTTTTGATATGGCTCGTAAATGGTATCTTGTTGTCCTGCAGGACATATTCCAGCGTTAAAAAACTCTTCATTAAAGGAGCTTGAAGGATCAGCATCTCTAAGAACATATGAACCATCAAGAGCATATTTATCAAATTGATCATTTAAAATATTTTTACCTTCACAAAAGGCTAACATTTCTGAAACAGTGGTTGCGCCTCCAATACCTTGATTAATTCTTAAAAGAAGGTCATAGACACTAGAATTAGCTCTACCGAAAAGGCCAATAGTATTATCTTTTTCAATGCTCCAAGTATCTATAGTTAGTGTAAGAGCGTCAGTAGGAGTAATAACAACTCCAAATGTAGCATTATCAGATTCCTCTGGTTTTAAATCAGGATTACCTAATCTATAGTGCAATGTAAATATTGTGTAATCTGAACTGAACCCACTTCCAGAAGATGGTCTTTGATCATTATTATTTTTATACATTCTGTATTCTTGTACAGCGTCAACTCTTGTACCAGACCTAGTAACATAAGGTTGATTTAGTTGTAATATATTAGGAGATCTATATGAAGTAGATACAGAACCTCTCAACTTAATCATGTCATTTACTGTATAGCCTAAAGCAATTCTTCCAACTGTTGTTGATTCTGTGTCAGAGAAATCTTCGTTTCGAATCGCAACCTGTGCGTCAAATTTTTCTGTTATAGGAATTAGCATCTCTATAAATGCAGAGGTTACTCTTTTAACACCAGTAACATCAACCGTTGGACTTGATCCTAAAACACCTGAAGTGAATGGATGAGATCTTGTTGCACTGGTTACACCACAACAATCTTGGTTTGTAATAGTTCCATCTAAGTATGGATCTCTATCATCAGTATATGATTCTTTTCTTCTTTCATAGCCGATCAACATACCTACAGGCCCAGCTGGTAGTTCAAATACCTCATCGTTACTAATTTTAAAATCAAACATGTCCAAGCTTGATTTATCTCTTCTGTAAATAGTAGTTAAAATATTATCACCATTATTAGTTTCCCAGTTTGTATCAAAAATATTGAAAGCATCAGCAGTTGTTGATACGTCACCATAAAATTGTTCATATAGTGCTTCATAGGTAATTCTATTTGCAGCAGCATCAACACTCTTTGCATCTGCATTAACAATAGCTGTTTCCCAATCCCAACCATTTTTAGTGGTTCCTCTTAAACCAAGCACAAATCTAGTACTATGCTTGTCAACACTAATTTCTCTGTTTAAGTTAAATGGTCTCCAACCATCGATGCCTACAGAGCTACTTGTTGGAAATCCTATTGATTCAGGCAATTGTGAGAACCAATAGTAATCACCAGGTATTGAATACATTGAAGATCTAAAACTACCAGCTGAAATTCTTCTAAATGTCTCTGATTGGTAGTAACCTACTTCGTTAAATAATTCAACCCCGTTTTCAAACTCATGATTTGTAAATAGGAATATCTGTGATCTTTTCATATCACCACGATAATCTCCCATGCCTCTTTGATTTGATCTATTATCACCGAGGTTTGTATCAAACATACATGTTCCAAAGCCAGTACTCACAGCACCTGGTAAAGCACAAAGTGCAGCCCCACCTCTTGGATCTGTAGCATCAGCTAATTCAGTTTCACCATCATTTGAAGCATGCCATGCTTCACCTACGCCCCTACTTCTTAAATCGAGTTGAAACCAACCATAAGTACTTGTATTATTCATCGCACTTACGTTGAAAGGAGAGTCATCTGCAAGGTACCTTCTATAATCTTGGCTGTACCATCTTTCATCTTCACTAGCTGATATATTTCCCCGATCTCTATATCGTGCAAAAAGTGAAATGTTTGTTGCACCATCATTGAAATCTGTACCAAACTTATAACTGATATCGTAATTTTGTGCGTCAAAGTGCTCATATCCAGTTACTCTAACTGCTAGACTTGAGCCATCGTAATCGGTTTGTAAAACATTGTTTACAACACCCGCAACAGCGTCAGCACCATAAATAGCTGAAGCACCATCTCTTAAAATTTCTAATCTATCTAAGCCATTGGTAGGAATTAAGTTTGTATTAACGGTAACAGTTGGAACAAAATCACCACCGATAAATTCAGTTTGATAGCCTGCATTATTTACCATTCTTCTCCCATTAAGCAAAGTAAGAGTATTTCCAACACCCATGTTTCTTAAGTTGTAAGCACCTGTATCACCCCTACCAGCATTCACACCGCCGGAGGCTCTCTCTTGCTCATTGAAGAAATTCATACCCTGCTCTACCAAACCTTCTACAAGTTCTTCACCATCACTTACACCAAGTGCTTCAATATCTTCGGCAGATAAAACGGTAACTGGTAAAGCTGCTGTAATTGAAGCCCCTTTAATCTGTGATCCCACAACAACAACTTCTTCAACATCAGAGTCTGTATCAGAGTCAGTGCTCTCTTGTGCTACCAATGCAAAAGGTATCAACAGTAGTAGCGAACATAAAAATTTAACGTTTTTCATAGTATCCCCTTTAAAAAAACTAGTTTTAGCTTGAACATTATAGGCATTTGAGTGTTTATCTGTCTACTTTTGTTAATATTTTTTAGATAAAAATTCTTGATGTTTACATCAGCCTAAATGGCTAATTAAGTTATCTATTCTTTTTAATGCTTGATTTTTATCGAAAATAGACAGGGTAAGTCCCAATCCTGGAGATTTTGTTGAGCCTACCAAGGATATTCTAATTGGTTGATTAACTGCAGGTACTGAAAGCTCATTTTTGACTTGAAAATCTTTTAAAACATTTTCAATTGTTTCTTGATTCCAATTATCGATATCATTTAATAAAGTTCTTAACTCAACTAGCCTAGACTTATCTTTGATAAATTTTTCAATTGCTTTTTCGTCATACATTTTTATGTCTTTGTAATATGGCTCTAAAGCAGCACTGATACCTGAAAGTGTGTTTTCACTTGTTCTCATTGATTCAATGAGTTTATCTACATTCAAATGAGCTTCTATATCAATATTAAGATTTTTTAGAAAAGGCTTAAGCTTCTGCTTAAACTCATCAAGGGTTAGATTTGATAAATGTTGTGAGTTAAGCCAATCTAGTTTTGATATATCAAAAATAGCGCCAGCTTTTTGAACATCTTCAAGTTTAAATTCTTTTATTAATTCATCAAGATAAAAAACTTCTTTATCTCCTTGTGACCAGCCTAATCTTGCTAAACTATTTAAAATAGCAGTATCTAGATATCCTTTTTCTTTATATTCTTCCAGACTGGTTGCAGCATTTCTCTTTGAGAGTCTTTTTTTATCAGTTCCTAAAACTAATGGTAAGTGAGCATACTCAAGTGAAGGATAACCAAGAGCATTCTGAATATGTATTTGTCTTGGGGTATTACTAATGTGATCTTCACCTCTAATGACTGTTGTGACACTCTGCTCATAATCATCAACAACATTACATAAATGATATGTTGGGGAACCATTACTTCTCAAAAGTATCAAGTCATCTAATTCATTATTATTAAATCGTATTTCTCCTCTAATAAGATCATTTACAATTACTTCTCCATTTTCAGGTGTCGCAAGTCTTAGCACTGTTTTGTCTGATCGACTTAGCCCAAGATTTCTGCTTCTTCCGTCATACATTGGTTTTTTACCTAACGCAGTTTGTTCTTTTCTCATTTTTTCTAATTCATCAGCTGAACAATCACACCAATATGCATTCCCGGATTCCAAAATTTTTTCAGCAGCTTTTATATATATCTCATCTCTTTCAGATTGATTTATTGGCTCTTCATCTGGGACCAAACCAAGTGATGATAAGTTTTCTAATATATTATTCTCAAATTCTTTTGTTGAGCGTTCTTTGTCAGTATCTTCGATCCTTACTAAAAATTTACCATTATTTTGTCTGGCATATACAAAATTAAACAGAGCTGTCCTAACGCCACCGATATGAAGTTTGCCAGTTGGACTTGGTGCGAATCTGGTTATAACTTTTTTCATTGAAACTTCCTCCATAAAGCTTCTAAAGAATGTTTTTTTTCTATTTCGCCAATTCTTTTTTCATGTTCTACAATTTCAGATTTTGATAAAGTTATTTTAGGAAGGTTATCTATACGATCAATATTATTAATGTTTTCTGAATTTTTATTCTTTTCCTGAACAGATTCTCCATTAGATATAAATTCAAACTTACTTTGTCCACCCGTAAGTTGCATATATACGTCTGCTAAAATATTTGCATCTAGTAAAGCCCCGTGAAAGGTTCTGTCATATCCAGAAACATTAAATCTATTTGCGAGTGCATCTAGAGAATTTCTTTGCCCTGGAAATTTATTACGAGCAATAATAAGTGAATCTTCTATTTCGCATATTTCTTCTAAGTCAGGATAACTGGATGAAGCAATTTTTAATTCATTATTTAAAAAACCAGTGTCAAATGGTGCATTATGAATAACTAAAGTTGATCCCTCTATAAATCTGATAAATTCCTCTGCAATTTCATCAAAGAAAGGTTTATCTTCCAAATCAGCATTTGTGATTCCGTGGACCTTTGAAGCCTCTTCATCAATTAATCTTGCAGGATTTAGATAACTATGAAAATGCTCTTCAGATTTTTTTCGATCGTTTAAAAGAACTGCTCCTATCTCAATAACTCTGTGGCCTTGATTGACCTCCAATCCAGTTGTCTCTGTATCCAAAACAATATATTTCTTAGCCATAATTAAAGATTATCTATTCCTTTATTTGCAAGAAAATCAGCTATCTCGTTTTTTTTGTGACCTGAATGGCCCTTAACCCAATTCCATTTTATATTATGCCTTGATGTTAATTCATCAAGTTCAATCCATAAATCTTTATTTTTAACTTCTTTTTTTGATGAATTCATCCAATTATTTTTTTTCCAATTCTGGATCCATGACGTAATCCCATCCATCACATATTTTGAATCAGTAGTTATATGAACCTCACATGTCTCTTTTAATGCTTTTAATCCTTCAATTGCTGCTTTGAGCTCCATTTTATTGTTTGTTGTATTTTTCTCACCACCAAAATATTCTTTTGAAAAATTTTCGTATTCAATTAACACTCCCCATCCACCATCGCCGGGATTGCCTCTGCACGCTCCATCTGTATAAATATTTACTGTTTTCATAAATTTAAATTAGAATTTGCATATGTTAAGAATTGAACCAATAAAAGCATACCAAGACAATTATATTTGGTTAGTGTCAACTAATGAAGGGTCAATAGTCATTGACCCTGGTGAATCGACTGAAATCTTAAAACTAATTGATCAAAATCAAATTGATTTAAAGGGAGTTCTTATTACGCATCATCATTTTGATCATACAAATGGATTGAAAGATTTAGTCAAAAAGAAAAAGCTAGAAGTATTTGGACCAAATAGCAGTATTGATGGAGTTAATAATGTAGTCAAAGAAAATGATAAATTTTCAGTTATTGGAATTAACTTTGAAGTAACTGAAGTTCCAGGTCATACACTAGATCATATAGCTTTTTATTCGTTATTTGAAAATGAATCGTTATTGTTTTGTGGTGACACTTTATTTTCTGGAGGATGTGGGCGAGTTTTTGAAGGTACTTATGAACAAATGTTTAATGCTTTGAAAAAGTTATCAGAATATCCAAAAAATACAAAGGTTTTTTGTGGTCATGAATATACATTATCTAATTTAGAATTTGCAATGCAAGTGGATCAAAAAAATGAAGAGCTAAAAAGTGAATATATTAAAGCAAAAAATTTGAGCTCGTCTGATATTCCTACACTACCCACCAATTTAAAAAAAGAATTAAAAATAAATCCTTTTTTAAGATGTTCCCATGCTGATATTAAAGATAGAATTATAAAAAAATTTGATGCAAAGGATAATGATTTAGAAATATTTACTGCTCTAAGAAAATGGAAAGACAACTTCTAACAATATTTTTTTTATTATTTTTCTTTATTGGTTGTCAGCAGCTAGAAATCAAAGAACCTAAATCTATTGAATTACATTTTCAGGAAGACTCTGATCAGCAGGTTCCAAAAGACGTTACTTATTCTGATATTTGGGAATATATTCTACAAAATAATAATATAAAAAATGAAGTAGTTCTGACTGAGCAAGTCTTATCATATATGAATGTCCATCTAAAAGATCTAGATAAGTTTGAGGAATATTTAAACGACTCATATTACTTTATATATTTTGTAATTGATGAACTAGAAAAAAATAATCTTCCAATTGAGTTGTCAATTCTTCCTTACATAGAAAGTAATTATGATCCTTTTTCAATTTCATCATCTGGTGCAGTTGGAATGTGGCAGTTCATGCCAAAAACTGGAAGGCTCTATGACCTTAATAAGTCATGGTGGAATGAAGATAGGCATGATCCTTTTAGGTCAACTGAAGCGGCCGTGAGATATTTAAAATATTTATATGACAGGTTTGATAAAGATATTTATCTTACATTAGCTGCATATAATGCTGGGCCCTCTCTTGTTGATAGAAGAATTAGTCAAAATAAAAGAAAAGGAGATAATTTTGATTATTGGTCAATTAACTTGCCATTACAAACAAAAAATTATGTTCCTAAATATCTTGCATTAAGAGAATTAATTTTTAATTCTGAGGTATATGATCTTAAAATGCCAAAAATACCCTATGAACCAGTTGTAGAGAAAATAATAATAGATGGCCAGGTAGAAATATTAGCCTTAAGTGAGTTTTTAGAAATTAAGCCTGAACTTTTGTACAAATTAAATGCTGGATATACAAAATGGGCATCAGCTCCAAAAGATAAAAGTATATTTTTCATACCCAAAGAGAAATATACTCAATTTGTAAGCCAAGAGAATCCATTCAACAATGCCAGTAATATAAATTGGATTACACATACAGTTAAGAGAGGAGATAATCTTTGGGACCTTTCGATAAAATTTGATACAGAAGTAAATATCATAAAAGAAGTTAATTATTTAAATAATGATATTTTATCAATAAACGATACTCTGCTAATTCCTCTTGGTAAAACTAAATCAAATGATTTCATTCCATTTCAAATGTATATCGTCTCAGAGGGAGACACACTATGGGGAATTGCAAAAAAATACAATCTAGATGTAAGAGATTTGGCCAGAATGAATTCTCTGAATCGAAATGAATATTTACAACTTGGTCAACAATTATCTATAGGAAATAAAAATATTTATAGAAATATAGAATCAAGAAAAAGAACTATTTTGTATTCTGTCAAACAAGGAGATAATCTTTTTAAAATATCTGAACTATTTGATGTAACAATTAATAGCATTGAAGAAATAAATAACTTTCATCAGCCTACTCTCATGCCAGGACAAATAATAAAAATTGCTATACGAGCTTTTTAATTGTTAGATGTCTTTGGGTCAAGAGCATCTCTTAAACCGTCACCAAAAAAATTTAACGCAAATAATGTTATCGTAAAAGTAACTCCTGGGTATATAAGAAGCCAACCATATTCTTCCATGGATTCTACCCCATCCTTAATTAAAGTTCCCCAACTGCTCATTGGAGGTTGGATGCCTAATCCAAGAAAACTTAAAAAACCTTCTAACAACATTACCTGTGGAATTGTTAATGTCGCATATACAGCTATTGGCCCAAGTATATTTGGTAATAAGTGTCTTCTAAACATTGAAATATTTGAAACTCCCATTGCCTTTGCTGCCATTACAAATTCTTGATTCTTTAGACCAATAACTTGCGCACGAACTATTCTCGCCATTGTTAACCACTCTACTGCACCTATTGCTCCAAATAAAAGCCATAAATTTCTTCCGAAAATTACCATTAAAAGAATTATGAAAATAATAAATGGAAGTCCATAAAGAACATCAACTATCCTCATCATTATTGAATCAACCTTTCCACCGATATAACCAGCAATAATTCCCCATGATACTCCAATTACTAGAGCTACTCCTGTTGCAACAAATCCAACTAATAACGATATTCTGGCGCCATAAAGTATCCTACTAAATAGATCTCTTCCTAGAATATCTGTTCCAAGGAAATGTTCTGAAGATGGAGGACTTGCTCCTAAGTTAAGATCTTGATAAGAATATGAGTAAGGCGCAATCCATGGAGCGAGGACTGCTGAAATAATTAATAAAATAAGGATTACTCCACCAAACATTGCTGCCTTATTTCTAGAAAGTCTAAAAATTGCATCAGACCAAAGAGAGTTATTATTCACTATAAATCCCTTGATCTTGGATTTAACCATAAAGCTGCTAAATCTGACATTAAATTAAAAAATACAATCATTGCAGAGAAAAAAATTGTCGTCCCAAGTATCATTGTGTAGTCTCTATTAAATGCAGCTTCTACATAAAATCTTCCCAATCCTGGTATTTGAAAAATAGTCTCTACTACAAATGATCCAGCTAAAAGCCCAGCAATAGCTGGTCCCAGAAAGGATACAACAGGTATGAGGCCACCTTGCATTGCATGTTTTATGACTATCATTCTTTCAGTCAAACCCTTTGCCCTTGCTGTTCTTATAAAGTCTTGATTTAAGACTTCTAACATTCCACCTCTACTTAACCTTGCAATATAGGCAGCATATGCAAAACCTAAAGTAAGTGATGGTAATATCTTATCGCCAGGTAATTGCCCCCAGCCTGATACAGGAAGTATTTCAAGATTAATACCAAATATTAAGACTAAGAGTGGACCCATAAGAAAAGTTGGAACACAAATCCCAATCATTGCAATTGCCATTGGAATGAAATCAAGAAAAGTATTTCTTTTCAGGGCAGCTAAAACTCCTGAAAATATCCCCATGACTAAAGCAATGAGAATTGCATAAAATGCAAGTTCAAATGTAACGGGCAAACCTGTTGCAATCATCTCAGTAACTGACCTGCCAGGAAATCTAAACGAGGGGCCCATGTCTCCTTGCATGAGTGCTGACATATAGTCAAGATATTGTTCCCAATTTGATGCATCCAGATTATATGCTTCGTTTAAATTCTTTAGGACTTGAGGAGAAACAGCTCGATCTGCATCAAAAGGACCACCAGGTGCAATCTTAATTAGAAAAAAAGTAATACTTGCAACCGCAAATAATACTGGTACAGCGATCAAAATTCTTCGTACAAATATTGCAAGCATGAGAAACTAGTCTCTTTCTAAATAAATAAATTTAGGATGATGATGATCTAGTATATGTGGATTAAATCCTTTTACATCTGACGACAATTGATAGGACCTTACATAAGTGTATAAAGGTATTATTGGCAATTCTTCTATCAATATTTCTTCGGCCTCATACAATAATTTATACCTTTCTGATTGATCATTAATTGTATTAGCTTTTTCAACTAGTGAATCATATTCCATATTCTCCCAACCTGTTTTGTTGTTACCTCTATTGGGCCTCATTAAATCAAGGAATGTGTTAGGATCTTCATAATCACCTATCCATCCTGCTCTTGAGATTTGAAAATCTCCTATCATTTCCCTATTTAGGTATACCTTCCAGTCCTGATTAACTAATTCAATTTCAATTCCAAGATTTACCTGCCACATTTGTTGAATTGCTAATGCTATTTTTCGATGATCTTCATTTGTATTGAATAAAATTTCTAACTTTGGGAAGGGATTTTCTTCAGAATAACCAGCATCTTTAAGTAAAGACTTTGCTAATTCAGGATCAAAAGGAATTTCTGTCTTTGGTAGATATCCATTTGATCCAGGAGGAGTAAAAGAATACGCAGGTATTTGACCACATTTGGTTACTTTATCAACTAAAAGCTGTCTATCAATTGAATAAGCAAGTGCTTTTCTTACTCGCACATCCTTTAGAGCTGAATTTTTAGTATTTATCCTATAAAAATAAGTTCCCATATAGGGATCAATTCTTAAGTTTGGGTTTTCTTCAATATAAATTGGGCATTTTTGAGATGGTAAAGTGCTTGTTAAATGAAGTTGGCCAGCTCTAAACATCCTATCTTCTGTCATTACATTCGATACTGGGTAAAAGTGAATTTCATTAAGTTTGACGATTGATGAGTCATAATAATGAGGATTTTTTTCTACAATAATTTTATTATTTAATTCCCAAGATTTTAGCTGGAAAGGACCATTACATACAAAATTTCCTGGCCTTGTCCACTCTCCATTTCTGTCATCTATATCTCCGAATTCTAGCACTGTATTTTTATGAACCGGCCATGTGCTGTAATGACTTAATAATCCTAAAAAAAATGGAGTTGGGTTTTTGAGATTTACTTTAAGTGTTTTCTGATCAATAGCTTTAACTCCAACTTTATCAAAATCATCACTTAAACCATTATGATACTCATATGCTCCCTCAAGATAATAAAGCATATCAGGGTATTGTGAACCTAAGCTTGCTGTAAGAATCCTTTTCCAAGACCATACAAAATCTTCTGCTGTGACATCATCTCCATTTGACCACTTAGCGTTTTTGTTTATTTTAAAGATATACTCTTTTCCATCTTCACTAATTGACCAGGATTCTGCAGTACCCTCCATGTATCCATTTGAGTCATTTGGATTAGGATTGGGTATAGTTAATCCTTCACATAAACTAATTAAAATATGATGTTCAGGCACGCCTGTTACTATATGAGGATCAATGCCTTGAGGCTCAGAACCATTTCCATGATGATATATTTGTTTTTCCAGACCTGAGTCAACTGGAGTTATGTTTTCAGAGCATCCATAGAAAAAGAATAAAACTAAAAAAAATGATACTGATTTAAAATTCATATTTATTGTCCTTAAAATATTAAGTTATTTAAATTTACCCTTGCTGACTCAAAGATATCTTTGTTGATGATTTGATTCATTTTTGTTTCCAAAATCTGTTTACTAAAATTGCCATATTCTTCAAGGATATTATTAATATCAGTTTCTGTTGGTTCATTAAATCCTGAGATATTCACAATATATTTATCTCCATTAAAAGAATCTTTTGTAATAGTTTTTCCTGGAGATGAGTTAAAAATTTCATTAAGAACCTCTCTTGGCAGCAAAGATGAATACCTATTAACATCAACATAACTCTCATATTCAACATAATCGTAAGCTTTTATAAATTCCATTCTTTCTTTTTCATCAGGTATTGCTTTTATCTCCTCTGACATCAATAAGATTTTGTCAATTGCTTTTGACTCAGAAAGTACACTTGAAATCGAGTCTTTTATTGAATCAAAGTCTTGTAAAGACGGTTCAATAACTCTATCAATTTCAAGGATAATAATATTATCATTAAGTTCGATAACATAAGGTTGGTTGATTTTAGAGTCTGGAGAGAATATATAATTGCTAATTTCAGAACTTGCGATATCAAAATCAAAGTTTGACTGAGAATATAACTCTGAATTTTTAATAGCCTTTGAAAGCATATCTGAAATTTCATTAAGAGTATTATTCTCAATTATCATGTTCTCAATTTCATTTAGATCATCTTGCATCAAAGCTAAGGACTCTGTTTCTTTTAATTCAGTCAACAGTTCTTTCTTTACTTGGTCTTCAGAAAGAGGTTGTAAGATATTTTTTTCAGTAATTTTTAAAATATGAAATGTTTCTTCAAGTTCAATAATTTCACTAGTTTGATTTAAATCTAATTTTTGAATAGCTTCATTAAATTCAATTGGAAAGATGTCCTTATCAAAATACTCTAAATCACCTCCAATATCACTTGTCACAACATCTTCACTATATGCACTAGCAAGCTCAATAAAATTTGCACCATTTCCTAATAAATTTTGAACTTTAATTATTTCATCAAGAGCAAACTCTCTTGATTCATAGTTATTTTTGTCAACCATTATATGAGAAATTCTTATCTCATTATTGCTTTTAAATCCGTCTAAGTAATTTTGATACCCATTTTCAAGATATGAGTCAGGAATCTGAATAGCTTCTGCATAATCGGATTTATTTAGGGATATGTATTTAAAACTTTTGAGCTCATCACTAAAAAATAATATTTCATTTTCGTTGTAATAATTCACTAGCTCCTCATTTGAGTTATTTATTTGAGATTTTAAATCATTAAAATTAATCTTTACAAAATTAATGTCAGAAGTCATTTCTAGTAAGGAAGCTAACTCAATCAACTCTTTTTTGGTTATAAAGTTAATCATACTTAATGATGCCAAATAAAGATCAGATGCGGTTAGGTTTGTCATGACATCTATATAATTATCTTTTGTAAAACCCCTTGAATTTACCTGAGCTTCAAATATATCTTCGCTGAACTCCCCTTCAAATTGAAAGTTAGGACTTTTAATTATGTTTTTTTTTGTTTCACGCTCAGATGACTTATTCACAAAGCCGAGTGATTTTGCACCTGATAGTAATGATTTTTGAAATATGAGTTCTTGTTTTATGGCATCTGATTTAATTTGATCATCAAGCATGTCAAAATCAAAATCCTCACCATATATAGTTTTAAATTTTTGAACTGTTATATCAGAAGCTATTTGAAGATCTATATCATTTACCTCTTCACCGTTTACTGTTCCAAAAGACGTATTAAAGACTGTCCCTAGTGAAGAGGTTCCTAAAAAAACAAAAGGTAGCGCACAAAATAAAACTACTATTAATAATCTTGGGCCAGTTAAAAAATTTCTAAGAGAATCCATCATGATGGCGATATTATAGAATAAAAAAAGGGTGCATAAGCACCCTTTTTAAAAGAAAAAAATTTATGCAGGATTACCAGCTTTTACTGCATCTTTTAATGCCTTACCAGCTTTAAAACCTGGTACATTAGAAGCTGATATGTACATAGAAGCGCCTGTTTGAGGATTTCTGCCCTCTCTTGCAGCTCTATGTCTCACCGAAAATGTTCCAAAACCAACTAAAGCAACTGAATCGCCGCTGCTTAAAGCCCCCGAAATGCCATCCAAAACTGCGTCTACTGCATTGCCAGCTTGAGCTTTAGACATATCTGCACTACTTGCAACCGCATCAACTAAATCTGATTTATTCATATTTAAATACTCCTCTGTGATATATAAATTGTTAAATACTTCTCTATGAAAAGCTTTTTAGGGCTAAAAGTCAAGCAAATAAAGGGTATTAGTGAGGTGCTTTATTTTGTGATTTTCTAGATGTTCTTGATTTTTGCTGCTTAATATTTTTTGAAAGTGGTGTTGGTTCTTCAACAAGAGCTGAAGATATGACCTCATCAATCCATTCGACTGGAATTATATTGAGTGAGCTAGTTATTTGTTTTGGTATTTCCTGAAGATCGGGTTCATTTTCTTTTGGAATGATTACATTCTTTATACCACCTCTTTTTGCAGCTAAAAGTTTTTCTTTCAAGCCACCAATTTTCAAAATTTGTCCTCTTAAAGTTATTTCACCAGTCATCGCAGTATCTGCTCTTACAGGTATTCCTGTAAATATTGAAATTAAAGATATTGCCATTGCGCCACCAGCGCTTGGTCCATCTTTTGGTGTAGCTCCTTCAGGGACATGAATATGAACATCATTTTTTTCATAAAAATTTGGCTTTATTCCTAGTGATTCTGCCCGTGATCTTACAACTGTAAAGGCGGCTTGAATTGATTCTTGCATGACATCACCTAGAGATCCTGTCTTGATAATTCTTCCTTTACCATCAATGTTTGACGCTTCGATGGTTAACAATTCACCTCCAACTTCTGTCCAAGCAAGACCAGTTACTTGACCAATTGCATTATCTTTTTCAGCAATGCCATATTTGAATTTTTTTACACCAGAGTATTTCTCAAGATTTCTTGACGATATAGATGTTGATTTATTATCGTCGAAATTATTCACAAGTCTCTCTTTGACAACTTTCCGTAAAATCTTTGCAATTTGCCTTTCTAATCCTCTAACGCCAGCTTCTCTTGTGTAATATCTAATCAAGGATAATAGTACATTTTTGTTTAATTTTAATTCAGTCTCTTTAAGACCATTTCTTTTCATTTGTTTAGGTAATAAATACTTTTCTGCAATATTTATTTTTTCATCTTCGATATACCCAGGAATTCTAATTATTTCCATTCTATCAAGAAGCGGTGTTGGAATATTTAAACTATTTGCAGTACAAACAAACATTACTTCTGATAAATCATAATCAACCTCTAAATAGTGATCGCTGAAAGTATTATTTTGCTCAGGATCAAGAACTTCTAAAAGAGCTGAAGCTGGGTCTCCTCTGTGATCCATTCCAATTTTGTCAATTTCATCTAAAAGAAAAAGAGGATTTTTTACACCAACTTTTGTTAATTTTTGGATTATTTTTCCAGGCATTGAACCAATATATGTTCTTCTATGGCCTCTAATCTCTGATTCGTCTCTAACGCCACCAAGTGACATTCTTACAAACTTTCTATTTGTTGCTCGTGCAATTGATTCACCTAGTGAAGTTTTACCAACTCCAGGAGGACCGACGAGACATAAAACTGGAGCTTTCATTGACTTTACTCTTTTTTGAACAGCAAGGTACTCGACAATTCTCTCTTTTACTTCCTCAAGTCCATAGTGATCTTCCTCAAGGATGCTCATAGAAGCTTTAATGTCTGCCTTTACCTTAGACTTCTTTTTCCATGGTACATCTACCAAACAATCTAAGTAAGTTCTAACAACAGACGCCTCAGCAGAAGATGGAGCCATATGTTTAAATTTTGCAAATTCACTTTTTGCCTTCTTTAATGCTTCTTTAGTCATTCCAACTTCATTGATTTTCTTCTCAAGATTTTCTAATTCATCCCCTTCCTCACCTATTTCTCCAAGTTCTTTTTGAGCTGCTTTTATTTGTTCATTTAAATAATATTCCCTCTGAGACTTTTCCATTTGTTTTTTAACTCTGTCCCTAACTTTTTTCTCAACGTCAACAACATCTAATTGAGATTCGATAAATGTAAGAACTTTCTCTGCTCTTAACTTTAAATCTGACGATTCCAAGATCTCTTGTTTCTTTGATGTTTCAATTGGCAAATGTCCAGTTATAGTGTCCATTAATCTAGAGAGGTCATCCAATGAATCAACAGTTGAGACTATTTCAGGTGGTATTCTTTTAGTAACGCTAATATAGTCTTCAAATTTAGCTTTTATTAATCTTACTAAGTTTATAGATTCACTTTCTTTTAGTTTTAAATCTACTACTTCTGAAACCCTTGCCGTAGAATATGAATCTTTTTCAATAATCTTATTTATAAGACATCTTTTATAGCCTTCAACAAGAACCTTCATCGTTCCATCTGGGAGTTTTATTAACTGTAACAAGTTACTTATTGTTGCATATTTATATATTTGATTGTCATTAGGATCTTCCTCGGAAGCATCTTTTTGACTAACAAGAACAAGCTTCTTGTTGGTGGTCATTGCAATATTAAGAGCCTCTACAGATTTTTTTCTACCAACAAATAAAGTCGTTACAATACCCGGGAAGACAACAACGTCTCTTAAAGGTATTAAGGGTAAATCAGATTTAATTTCGGTCATAATTGAAATATAAGGATAATTGATAAAATATCAATTACCAGATGATGTTTTTTTTGATTTTGTCTTTAACAGCTTGATGGGTTCTGATTTATTAAGAACAGACTTTTCGTCAACTACAACTTTTTCTAGATTTTCATTGGGCAAATTAAACATAGTATCCATTAATATTTCTTCCAATATAGATCTAAGGCCTCTTGCACCAGTTTTTCTTTTTATAGCTTGTTTAGCTATTTCTAATAGGGCCTCATCTCGAAAAGTTAATTCTACATTATCAATTTCAAATAAATGACTATATTGATTTATAAGAGCATTCTTTGGTTCTTTTAAAATTCGAACAAGTGCTGACTCGTCAAGTTCATGAAGGTTTGATATAACTGGGAGTCTACCAACAAATTCTGGGATTAAGCCATATCTTACTAAATCTTCAGGTTGAAGCTCATCAACATTTTTAGAAATCTTGCTGACATTTGATTTTGAATCAACTTCAGCACTAAAACCAATGCCAGTCGTATTTGTTCTTTGTTCGATGACTTTATCAATGCCAGAAAAAGCACCTCCACAAATAAATAGAATGTTGGATGTATCTATTTGAATAAACTCCTGTTGTGGATGCTTCCTACCACCTTGAGGCGGTATCGAAGCAATGGTCCCTTCAATTAACTTTAACAGAGCTTGTTGAACACCTTCACCTGAGACATCTCTTGTTATTGAGGGATTATCTGATTTTCTTGCAATCTTATCAATTTCATCAATGTAGACAATTCCTAGTTCAGCTTTTTCAGGATCATAGTCAGCTTTTTGAAGAAGTTTTTGAATAATGTTTTCAACGTCCTCTCCAACATATCCAGCTTCAGTTAGTGTTGTTGCATCAGCAATAGTAAATGGAACGTTTAAAATTTTAGCTAGAGTTTGTGCTAGTAAAGTTTTTCCACTACCAGTAGGACCCAAAAGGAGAACGTTACTTTTTTGAAGTTCAACATTATCTTTTACTTTGCCTTTCTTCAATCGTTTATAGTGATTATAAACTGCTACAGATAAAACTTTTTTTGCTGTTTCTTGACCAATAACATACTCGTCAAGCTTTTTGTAAATTTCTTGAGGAGAAAGTGATATATCTTGAGCAATATCATCATCATTTTTAATCTCTTCTTCGATGATATCATTACATAAGTCTACACACTCATTACAAATATAGACGCTCGGTCCAGCAATTAATTTCTTAACTTCATCTTGAGACTTCCCACAAAATGAGCAATGTAACTTATCTGATTCAGCCTCTACCTTCATGTTAGTTCCTTTGTTCTAATATTTTATCAACAATCCCATAAGCTTTTGCAGCATCTGCATCTAAAAAATTGTCTCTGTCAGTGTCTTTTTCAACCTTCTTGATTGTTTGCCCGGTATGTTTCGCAAGAATCTCGTTAACAATTTTTTTCATGTGCAATATTTCCTTTGCATGAATTTCAAAATCTGAAGCCTGGCCTTGAAAACCACCAAGAGGTTGGTGAATCATAATTCTTGAATTAGCCAAGGCAAACCTTTTCTTTTTATCTCCACCAGCAAGGAGCAATGCACCCATACTTGCTGCTTGTCCAATGCACATTGTTGATATTGATGGAGTGATGAATTGCATCGTATCATATATTGCCAAGCCTGCTGAAATACTTCCACCAGGTGAATTTATATATATAGATATATCTTTCTCAGGATTTTCAGACTCTAAAAACAATAGTTGAGCAACAACAAGATTAGATATGTAATCATCAATTGGGCCAGAAAGAAAAATTACCCTTTCTTTTAAAAGTCGTGAGTAAATATCAAAAGATCTCTCACCTCTAGGTGTTTGTTCTACAACCATTGGGATTAGTGCTGATTGGAAATCTTTCATAATTAAAACCTATCTATTTGCGAGTTCTGAAAATTTTATCACCTTATTCTTAAATTTAAGTACATTTTCTAAATTTTCAACCAGTTGTCTTTCTAAAACTATCATTCTAAATTGTTCCAGCTGTTGAGGTTGACCAGCTATCCATTTTTTGTATTGCTCTTGATCTTTATATCTTTTTGACTCTTCTTCGATAAAATCATCAACTTGTTGCTTTTCAACTTTTATTTCAAAATGATTAATTAATTCAGCAAATAGTAAATCAAGTTTAACTCTTTTTTCAGCCTTTTCGAGAAAACTATTAATCGGAAAGAGATCATCTCCTGCATTCTCCTCACTATGCCCAATTCTCATTAAGGCATCTTTTCTCATTAAGTCAGCCTGTTCATTTATTGTAGCTTTTGGTGATTGAAAACTATTTGTTTTTAAAAGAGTTTCATACATTGATTCTTTTGTCAGTTCTCTTTCTTGAGCTGCTACCTCATTTTTCATTCTTGCAATTATCTCACCTCTGAATTCTGACTCTTCTTTAATATCCATTTGGAGCTTTGTAAACAAATCTTTATCTATATTTGCTTCTTTAATTTCTTGAATGTGTTTGAGATCTATTTCGAATTCTGCATTTACTCCAGCAAGATCTTTTTTAAAGTAATCTTCTGGAAATGAACATTCAATAGTAAATTTTGATAGTTTTTTTCCTACAATACTAGTTTCAAATCCTGGAATCATAGAATTGCTTCCTAAAACTAATTTAAAATCTTTCGCTTCATTTCCTTCAAACTCCTCACCATTGATTTTTCCAAAAAAATCAATAATTACTTGATCATCTAATTTTGCCTCTCTTTTAACATCATTCCACTCTCCATATCTTTTCTTGATATCATCTATTGCAGAATCTATATCCGTATCTTCGATTTCAATTTGATATTTATCATAATTTGTCCATCTTGAGAATTTTGGTTTAATCTCTGGAAAAATCTCAATAATTGCTGAATAAACAATTGGTTTTTTTGGAATCCTCTGAATCAATAGAAACTTTTGGAGCACAGGCAGCTCTAATTTTATTCTCAGATATGGCTTTTGGATATGACTCTTGTATCAATTCGTTCAACACTTCGTTATGAATTGATGATCCATATCTTTGCTCTAAAACTTCATTTGGAACATTTCCTTTTCTGAAACCATCTACTTTTGCTTTTGACTTGATATTTTTTAGTTTTGAATTAAATTTTGATTCGTAGTCCTTAACTGGAATAGTCACAGTGATTTTTCTTTCTAAATCTTTTAATTTTTTAATAGCAACTTTCATTTTAATTATCCTTTGTAAATGGGGCGAGCGATGGGGTTCGAACCCACGGCCTCCGGAGCCACAATCCAGCGCTCTAACCAACTGAGCTACGCCCGCCACAAGATTCGGTATTATAGTTTAAATAAAATTATTATCTATTTCTAAATAATCTCAAGGGAAAAATATAGGCTTAGTATTTTCTTCCCAGACGTCATACTTATTCATAACATCTTTAAATAACTCTGAATCTAGAAAATTAAGGGTAATATTTTTTATTCTTTCAATTTTATTTTGACTATCAAACCATTCCGCATCTGCAATTCTGAATTGCCTGATAAAAGGTAAAATTGAGATATCTAGCTTATTTATCTTACTACCTAAAATCCATTTATTGTCTGACATCAAGCTCTCTAAATAAATTAAAATTTCTAAGCAAGCTATCTTATGTTTCTTTACATCAACATTCTCATATCTGCTTGAATACTTGTATCTGTCAAGATTGTATTTAAATTTTGAGTCAAAAAGCTTTATTAAATCATTTGTAATATCTATATTCAGCTGGTCTAGATTTCCTTCAAATACATTATTTTTACCTAATGCCCAGTCAATTATTTCATTACTTTCATCAATTACTTTGTTCTTCAGTATTAATACTGGAACTGTACCTTTAGGTGATTGTTTTATCATTTGAACAGGTTTGTTATTTAACCTTACTTCTCTTATTTCACATTTAATATCGCAGAGCTTTAATGCCATTCTTGCTCTCATGGCGTATGGACATCTAATAAACGAGTAAAGAATTGGATAACTCATATCATTGATTCAATGATTCTTCTTTTGGGCCTATATGATTTTGATTTCTTTCTTTTGCCAAATTTATCTGTTTTTGTCTACTCATGTAACGTAATTTTTGTATTTTAGTTTTTTTGTCAAAACAATTTGAACATGAGACACCTCTAATAAATGTTTTTAACATTTTATCTGATTCAGTGATTGGCATTCTGCATCCATGACACATATCATACGTACCTACAGTAAGGTCTCTCTTGAGAGAAACTCTCTCATCAAAAACAAAGCATTCTCCTTTCCATTTACTCTGTTGGCAAGAAATTGATTCGAAATATTTTAAGATGCCGCCTTTTAAATGATAAACATTCTTAAAGCCCTCATTTATCATAAAGGAGGATGCTTTTTCACATCTTATGCCTCCAGTACAAAACATAGCAATATTCTTTGTTTCCTTATCTTTCTTTGAAAACTCCTGTTTTTTAACCCATTTTGGAAATTCTCTAAATTTATCAGTTTTTTGGATTGATTGAATTTTCAAAAGTGCCGATAGAATACTCATAGTTATTTCTAGTATCTATTAATATAGTATTTTCGTTTTCTAATAATTTATCCCAGTCTTTTGGTTCAACATATTTACCAACTGATTCTGTTGGATCTATAGAAGTATCTCCAATTGTTACAATTTCTTCTTTTAGTTTTACCTTTAATCTTATAAATGGTTTTTTACATGATTCAGAGTACTTTATGTCTAAATCATCTAATCCATCTATACTCATTAAATATTGAATACCTTTGTATAAATTATCTTTTTTAGATGATGAAATTGTTCCATTAATACCTTCATTACTAACAAGAATTGTTCCTTTAATTAAAAATTTCTTTAAATTTTTACGAATCTCATTATGAATCTTAGATGAATTTGAAATCATCGAAAATTTATATAAAGCTGCAATTTTATACATATCAAAATAAATGGCGCGCCTGAAGAGATTCGAACTCCTGACCCACTGCTTAGAAGGCAGTTGCTCTATCCAGCTGAGCTACAGGCGCTTGGTCGGGGTAGTAAGATTCGAACTTACGACCACTCGCTCCCAAAGCGAGTGCGCTACCAGACTGCGCTATACCCCGAGGATGCAAATATTAAAGTTAATATAATAAATAAGCAAACGTCATGGGCATATATATTATTTAATGTGATAATACTAACATGTCAGCACTAATTTTAGATGGTAAAGAGTTTTCAAAAATCTCTGAAAATACCATAAAAGAAAAAGTTGATGAGCTTTCAAAAAAAAATGTCATACCTACTTTAGCTACAATTCTAGTAGGAAGTGATCCTGCATCAGAGACTTATGTAAAAATGAAGAGAAATACTTGTGCAAGAGTTGGAATGAAGTCAATAGCAGTTGAACTTTCTGAAAACACATCAACTGATGAAGTTTTAAGCACTATACAATCACTCAATAATGATCAAAATGTTCATGGAATTTTACTTCAACATCCAGTGCCGAGTCAGATTGATGAAAGATTATGTTTCAATGCTATCGATATAAAAAAGGATGTTGATGGAGTTACCTGTCTTGGCTTTGGTAATATGTCAATGGGCATAGATGCATATGGATCATGTACCCCAGCAGGAATAATTAGGTTAATCAAACATCATAAACTTGATGTTCAAGGACTAAGTGCTGTTGTTGTTGGTCGAAGTCCAATACTCGGAAAGCCAATGGCTATGATGTTATTAAACATGAATGCAACAGTAACAATTTGTCATTCAAGAACACAGAATATTGACACAATTATTAAAAATGCTGATTTGGTCGTTGGTGCTGTAGGTATCCCTAAATTCATTAAATCTGAATGGATTAAAAAAGGTGCAATCGTAATAGATGCTGGATATCATCCTGAAAAATGCGGGGATATTGATTTAGATAATATTGAAAATATTGCTAGCGCTTATACTCCTGTTCCAGGTGGTGTTGGTCCAATGACTATCAATACTTTAATTTTACAAACACTTCAGTCTGCTGAAAAAACTATTTGAATTAACTCTCTTCTTTTTTTGAACCTTCCACTAGCTCGTCAGCCTCAATAATCACCTCATCATCAATAGTATTATTTTTGAAAGGAAATGGCTTTTCTTCTGTTTGAAATAATAAAAAAGCAAGTGAGTCATCAAAAAATTCAATAATATAGGCATTAATATTTGCAATAGATATGTTCACCTTAGAAGTGAAAAGGACAAACAGAAATTGAACAAATGCTAAGCCAATTGAAATTGTTAAAGCAAAATTAATTGCGAAAGCATAAACCACCATAAAAAGAAATCTTATCCACTTACTTGATTTTAAAATTTCGTCTTTGTTTATTGCATTCATAATTTAATTTGTAAATTCTACATCAACTTCGCTTGGATTATTAACTAAATCTTCAATTAATGATTCAGGTAACGCTTTTCCATTTAATATATTATACATTGACTCGACAAGAGGCATTTTAATTTTAAGCTTTTTTGATTCATTTCTTGTTGCCTCGAGAGTTTGAATCCCTTCTGCTACTTGACCTACTTTGTTTTTTGCATCAATTAAATTCATCCCTTGACCTAAATTAAATCCTAACTGATAATTTCTTGACAAATTTGACATACATGTCGCAACTAGATCACCCATACCTGACAAACCAAGGAATGTAACTGGATCTGCTCCTTTTGCAACAGCAAACCTGCTCATTTCAGCCATGCTTCTTGTGAGAATTAATCCTATTGCATTTTCACCTACATCTAAAGATTCAGCCATTCCACATATAAGTGCATAAATATTTTTTAGAGCTCCAGCAAGTTCGACTCCTTGCATATCATTACTTGAATAAATTTTGAAAGTTTTTGAAGACAAAACTAACTTTACTAAACTAATTACATCTTTTTTTGAGCTGGCAATTACCGTACCTGCAATTTTATTATTTGCTATTTCTTTTGCTAAATTTGGTCCACTTAAGACTCCAATTGGATTTTTGCAATCTTTAGATATTACTTCAGATAAAAGTCTAAATGGGTTTTCTAAAATACCTTTAGTACATGATATTAAAAATGCATCTTCAGAAATATAGTTTGATAAGCGATTTATAATTTTTTCAAAAATAATACTTGGTGTAGCTATAAAAACAATTGAAACATCCTTTACAACCTCGTTTAAGTCATCTGATGCCAAAATATTTTCAGAAAGCTTTAACTCTGGATGATAAGAAGTATTTGCGCCCTCTGAATTTATTCTTAAAGCTTGTTCAGAATCTCTTACCCATAATGAAACTTTGTAACCATTTGAGGCAGCTAGATTTGCAAGAACTGTTCCAAAACTTCCTCCTCCTAAAACAGCCACTTTTTGCAATATACTCATAAATTTAAGACTTATAAGGTTGTAACTCTAAATATTTGGACAATTGCTACAATCATTATGATCAGGGTATTAAACACACTTAAATTATGTAACCACTTAAATAGGCTATTCCAACCATTATCTCTAGCAATATTAGTTAATGGGATAATAATGTAACCCAGAAATGAGAAACTCACTGCAACAAGAGCAACATATATATCAAATTTATTGAAAAATAAGAATGAAATTAATAAAGCCAAAATTGTTATCAAAAAAAGCAATAAATAGTATCTTGGAAAGATTTTTCTTAAAAAATTTGAAGCATTTTGATTGTCTAAAACTTTGAATACTACCGGTGCCGTCAGAAGAACCTGAGCAAAAATAATACCTAACACTAATGAGTAACATAGTATTAGCAAGCTTATTATCAAAGTATTCATTTCTATAAAATAATGGCGGTCCGACGGGGAATCGAACCCCGAACGCCGCCGTGACAGGGCGGAATTATAACCGTTTAACTACCGGACCACATATTAGGCTGCATATTATATGTTATATATAAAAGTTCAACCTAAATGGTGGGTGATGACAGGTTCGAACTGCCGACCCTCTCGGTGTAAACGAGATGCTCTACCAAACTGAGCTAATCACCCAAACCAACTTAAAAAATAATTAAGGTTGCTAATAATACTATCAATGGATAAGAAATAATATAACCTGTTAAGTTTGTTTTTGATGATTTCCTGAAAGATTAATTCTTGCTAAATATATTCCAAGTAGTGCTACGAACACAAAAATTATTTGAGTAATATTCAAAATTTCATCAAATATAATTGCTGCAAGAATAGTTGCAGTTATCGGTTGCATTAATAAACCTATTGAACCCTCCGAAGGAGAAATGTTACCAATTCCATGAGTAATTAAGTACTGGCCACCAAACTGACATAGCACTGCTAACATTAATAAGTTTGCCCATTCAAATTGAGTTGAGGGAAATATGTTTCCACCTTGGATTAGCATTGGAATTATAGAAAATATGCAACAAAAAAGAGTAGTATAAAAAATAATATTTAAAGAATTCTCACTACCTAATTTTGCTATAACCAACAAGTATAAGGCATAAAAAAATGCTGCAACTAAACATAATATGTCACCAATAATCTTTCCATTAGCATAATTATTTGAATAATATATTAGCCCCATGATTCCTACATATGTTATTAAAAAAGATAATATGAACCCTTTTGTAAGTTTATCTTTAAAGAATAAAAAACCAAGTATTGCAACAAAAATAGGAGCAGAATTGACAATAATGGTGGCATTTGAAACTGATGTAATAGTTATTGAATAATGCCACAAGGTCAAATCAGTTGTAAATGATAAAGATGCCAATGCAGCATATAAAATTGTTTTCTTATTTTTTACAGCAAATTCACATTTGTTATATAGCTTGTAATTCAATATGAATAAAAAGGGGATGGTTAAAAGCATTCTATAAAATGTTATAGCTGGTGGAGACATTGTGCTCCATTTGACAAAAATTGGAGCAAATCCAATTAATGTAGCTCCGAGCATTAAGATTAGAAAGTAATTTGTCCGATGAAAATTAGTTTTCATAAAGTTATAATTTAAACATGTCCGATAACATTTTAGTTCAGAATGATGAAATTATCTCAGTTGGAGAATTAAATAAGTCTGCAAAGTATTTATTAGAAAATAATTTTAGTAATGTATCGGTAGTTGGAGAAATATCAAATCTATCAAAGCCAAGTTCAGGACATATTTACTTTACATTAAAAGATGAAGACGGAGCAATTAGATGTGCGATGTTTAGAAATCAAAATATAAAATTAAATTTTTCACCTGAGAATGGAAATCAGTGTGTACTTAAAGGCCAAGTTAGCATCTATGCACCCAGAGGAGATTATCAATTAATAGTAAAAAAAATTGAGCCTGCTGGAGCAGGAAACTTGATGCAACAGTTTGAAAAATTAAAAAATAAGCTTGAAGAAGAAGGATTGTTTGATTTAGATAAGAAAGCAAGTATACCTAAATCACCAAAGCATATTGGGATTGTAACATCATCATCAACTGCTGCCTTTCAAGATATTGTCTCAACGATTAAAAGAAGAGCTCCAAATTCTCAAGTATCATTGAGCAACACCATAGTTCAAGGTGATACTGCTCATGCAGGCATTATTAAAGCTTTAAATAGAATAACTTTTTTTAATGAAAATAATCCTGACAACTTAATTGATGTGGTAATCCTTTCAAGAGGTGGAGGATCAATAGAGGATCTTTGGTGTTTTAATAATGAAGAATTGGCAAGAGAAATTTTCTCTTTTCAAATTCCAACAATATCAGGAGTTGGTCATGAAATTGATTTTACTATCTGTGACTTTGTTTGTGATATAAGAGTTCCCACTCCAACTGCTTGTGCTGAACTTGTAACAGAATTTAATTTTAAAATTTTGGATAAATTAGATGAAATAAAATCAAACTTATTTAAAAGTACAACTGTATTTGTAGAAGATTTAAATCAAAAGCTTAATTTAAATCGATCTAAATTAAAGAGTCCATTAGCTGTGTTAAGAGAAAAGAATCAACATTTGGACAATTTAGATCTAAGGATACAGCAACAACAAAAAACAATTATTGGGAATAAAAAAAATCAAATTGAAAAAATTGATTCACAAATTAGTTATAACAATCCTATTTCAAAACTTAATTTAATTAAAAATAAAATCAAGATAATGTCTGATCATATAAATAGAAATATAAATCAAAAGATTTCACTTAACAAAAATGTTTTAGATAAATTATTTAAAAATATTGAAATTCTTAATCCGCTATCAATTCTGGATAGAGGATATTCAATAGTTACTAATAAGAGTGGCAAAGCTATCAAGTCTTCGTTAGAGGTTAGTGAGGGAGAAGCTCTTAAAACCAGATTTAGTCATGGCTCAATTGAAGTAGAAGTAACAAAAAATGAATAGTTATATCAAGTATTTAAGTTTTTTTTGTTTAATTTTTAATTTTAATTATATTTGTTCTGAACAATATGGAGATCCTGGTGAAATAATTGCTCTGAAAGCAACCTCAGATGACATTGAAAGTAATTTAATAATAATAATCGATGGTTCATTGTATAAACTTATACCTCTACCTTTTGATAAGCAAAATAGTTCTATTGAGATTGATGGACAAAAAATAAATATCAACCAAAAAAATTTTGGTGAATCTAGAATATCTATTGAAAATGATTCAATGGTAAATTTGAGTAAATTAGATTACGAAAGAACACTTAAAGAATCTAAAATGATTCAAAAAGCTGCTTACACATTCTCAAAATCATCTAATCCAGATATAAACTTTATTAAACCGGTTGAAGGAATAATTTCAAGTCGTTATGGGAAAAAAAGATTTATTAATGATCAGCCTAGATCACCTCATTTAGCATTGGATATTGCAGCTGCAGAAGGAACAAAGATAATTTCTCCATCAAAAGGTACTGTAATTTTAATTGGAGATTTTTTTTATTCTGGTAATTTTATTGTAGTTGACCATGGATTTGGCCTTGTTAGTTCATATAGCCATTTATCAAAAATAACAGTAAAAGAAAATGAATTAATAAACAAAGGGCAAAAAATTGGTGAAGTAGGCTCAACTGGAAGAGTTACAGGGCCACATCTTCATTGGACGGTATATCTAAACAAAGTAAAGATAAATCCAGAATCACTGATAAATGAAAACTTTTTAGCCAGCCTGCTTAAGCTCTGAGAATATTTTATTCAAAGCATCTTTTGTTTGAGGTCTAAATAATGAGAGAACAATCTTACCTTTCGGGTTAATAAAAAAAGTAGCAGGAACTGCTGGAGGAGTTTGAATTCCCCATATATCCCTTGGATGAGTAATTAGCGATGGGACTTGTATATTAAATTTTTCAGCAATTGGAACAAGATCTTCTTCATCAAGTTGATCAAAATTAAATGTGTAAACTAACAAATCGTCATTTTCAGAAGCAAACTCATTTAGTTCAGGAATCTCCTTGATACAAGGTGCGCACCAATCAGCCCAATAATTGATAACTATCCAATTTCCATTAAGTTTATCAATGCTTGTATCAGAACCGTTATAAATATCTATGTCATTATTTTGACAACTAATAATTATCAATATACAGAAAAGTTGTATAATTCTTTGCTTCATTAAAAACATATTATAGTTAAAACATAAAATATAAACATGGAAAAAAAATTTTTATTAATTTTATTTTACTCAGCATCAGGCTCTGTAAAAAATCTCGCTCATGCTATCGCAGATGGTGCAGAAAATGCAGGTCATAATGTAAAAATAAGAACAGTTCCAAAAATTACATCAAAAATTGAAAAAATAGAATCAACAATTCCAGAATCAGGTGAGTTATATTGCTCCAAGGATGATCTTATAAACTGCAGTGCACTTGCTTTAGGATCTCCAACAAGATTCGGATCAATCGCATCACCATTGAAATACTTCCTTGATTCAACTGGTGACTTATGGGGTACAAATGCTCTGGAAGATAAACTTGGCATGGTCTTTACTTCAACAAGCTCTATGCATGGTGGTCAAGAGACAACTCTTTTTAGTTTAATAACTTTCATGCTTCATCATGGGATGATAATTACTGGAACTCCATATTCTATTGATGAGCTTAATAGAACAAAATCAGGTGGCACACCTTATGGACCAACTCATGTTGAAAATTATAATTCATCTAGTGAATTAACAAGAGATGAATATGAGATAGCAAAAAAAACTGGAATAAGATTTGGTAATTTAGTCAGCAAGATTAATGATTAGCATTAAAAATTACACAATAGTTACTAATACTATTTTTATTACGCTTTTTCTTACAAAACTTTTAAACGTAATTCTTGAGAGAATTGATTTGATTCTATTTTTATTTTGGTTGTTACCATTACTAATATTTTACGTATTTGTTAATAAATTTTTTATAAGAGCTTATCAATGGCTATGTTTTCTATTAATTATTTACTTTTTATTTTCCTCATTGAGAGTATTTGGCACCGAGCCTTTTTGGCTTGATATTTTGGAGTTGTTGTTAATAATATCGTTATTTATTAATATAATGTTTGGGCCTAAAATAATTAATAATATGCAATAATATGTTATTAATTTCTTTTCATTAAAATCGTTATTTTTGGAGTAATCTATGAGTAAAGTTCAATCAATATGGTCAAAAGCTGACAGATTTCTATCTTTATCAAGAAAAATATTTATTAACTCATTAACAGCAATATTTTTAATAGTAATTACATTTGCTATTTTGGGCGGTATCGGGTCTTCATTTATTCCAGAAGAAAAAATTGATACAAAAAATAAAATTTTATGGTTCAAGCCAATTGGGGTTGTTGTTGATAACTCTATTAGTTCTGCATCTTCTTTTGATTCATTGCTACTCGGATCTGCTGATATCAAGCAACATGAGCTTAATGACTTATTAGAAGTTTTAAACAATGCCGCAACTGATGAAAATTTAAGTGCAGTTTATGTAAATGTTACAGAACTTGGAATGTATTATGCATCTGCATTTGAAATAGCAAATGCGGTAAAAAATATAAGAGATAATGGTAAGAGAGTTATTGCCTATGGTGAAAATTATGGAAATCAGGCTTATTTAATTAGCTCTCAAGCCAATGAAATAATTCTAAATAAATATGGCCAATTATCATCATTTGGATTTTCTAGAAAACGAGAATATGTAAAAGATTTATATAAAAATATCAAACTGAATCAGCATGTTTTTATAGCGGGAGATTGGAAAACAGGACCAGAACCATTTACGAGAAATAATATGTCTGAAGAAGATAAAGCTCAATGGAATGACTTTGCAGCTCCTCTTTGGCAGAAAATGACAGACCTAATGGAAAATGGAAGAAATTTAACAGATGGTACTATGCAAGAATATGGGGATGGCTTTTGGAAATTAGCATTAAGCGAACCAGAGGTTTCTCAAATAGCTTTTAATTGGGGACTAGTTGATTACGTATTTACTTCTGAAGAATTAAGACAATGGTTTTTTGAAGAGTTTCCTAATGCAGAAAATGACAGAAATAAATTACCTGATTCCGTATCAATATATGATTATTTATCAACAATCGAATCCGAAGAAAATGATTCTAAAAACAAAATTGCAGTAATTAATATTGAAGGATCCATTACGACTGGTGAATCTTCATATGGAATTGCTGGTTCAGAAACAATTGTAAAAAATATTAGAAAAGCCATTAAGGATAATTCAGTAAAGGCTTTGGTAATAAGAGTTAATAGTCCTGGAGGTGGTGTTTATGCCAGTGAACTCATAACAAACTCACTAAAAGAGTTTAAAGAAACTGGTCGGCCAATAGTCAGCTCTATGGGGGATGTAGCAGCTTCAGGGGGCGTTTGGGTAACAACTCTTTCTGACGAAATTTGGGCAAAGAAAGAAACTCTCACTGGATCAATTGGTGTTTATGGATTACTTACAACAATTGAAGGATTATATGATTGGGCTGGCGTCCAAGTTGATGGTGTTAGCTCTACTGAAGCAGCTCAATGGGATAATAGATCAAATATGCCTGAAAATGTTACTAATGCAATTCAAGCAAGTGTTGATAATACTTATGAAAAATTTGTTACCAAGGTATCTGAAAATAGAGACATGAGATACGAAGAAGTTCATGCTGTTGCAAAAGGAAGAATTTGGTCTGGCGAGAAGGCATCACTGTTAGGACTTGTTGACAATATTGGTGACTTAGATGACGCAATAAGCTCTGCGTCAAGTCTTGCAAATCTAAAAGATTACAAAGTAATAACTTATGTGAAAGAATTAGAACCATTTGAAGTTTTTATATCTGAGTTATTGGATAATTTAGATGTAAAAATAAATTTAAGTCAAAAAACAAAGAGTATAATTAATTTTTTTAGTGATCAATACAATTTTATTGATAGTGATAAAGATATCAACATAATCTCATATTGCTTTGGATGTGAGTATTTTTCTACTAAATAACTTCCTTAATCATAGGAATAGTTATTTTTCTTTTTAACTGAACTGATATTTTATCAAGTTTTTCAACTGCCTTAAGTAAATCAGAGATATTTCTTTTTGAATATGTAATGAGATAATTTATTTCTTTTTCACCAATATTAATAGACCGCAAATCTATAATAAATTTTAAAGCTTCATGTAACTTATTTTTACTGATTGGCTGTAACTCAATACTTTCAATTTTTTTTATTCTTGATGAAAGGTCTTCAAGTTTAAAACCTATGGTTGATGGATTAAGAGATGAAGAAAAAATTAATCTACATTTAGAAAGCAGACAATTATTAATAAGATTAAAGATAGCAATTTCCCAATCTTTGTTATTTTTGATTAGCTCTATATCATCGATACAAACTACATCTAGGTTATCTAATGAGTCTAAGAAATCTGTATTTAATTTGATAGCCTCTTTTATAGGAACATATAAGGAAGATTTTTTTTCACTCCCGTAAAAATTGCAAACAGCTTGAAGTAGAAAAGATTTGCCAACTTCTTCAATGCCATACAAGAAAATATCATGATTACTTTTGAGAGCATTTTTAATTTCAGAGTTTTTTGTTTCAAAGTAAAAATCACTAAAAGTAAATTTACTTACTTTGCTCCAGGGTAATATTAATTGTTCGGGATTATTCATTATTATATATGATTAGGTCTCTGACCCATTCATTAGCATAAACAATTAAACTTATTATTGTGATTAATAAAACAAAAATATCAAAAAGTATCGTATAAAAATCTAACTCAAAAATTACTTTTAAGAAAACAACTATGATATAAATTATCTGAGCTGTAGTAGTTAATTTACCAAGCAAATTTGGTTTTGGAGTCTCGGATTCTATGATGGTCATTTTAATTGAAGCTCCTATTAAAATTAGTACATCTCTGGAAAAAAATACAATAAAAATGTAGAAAGGAATTAATTGATTAATCCAAAATATAAAAATCGATCCTGATAATAAAATTTTATCTGCAACAGGATCTAATAGGGTACCTAATTTAGTTTGCCAATTCATTTTTCTAGCAATAAATCCGTCAAGTCCATCAGTTATTGATGCAATGGCAAAAAACAATATACTCAATTCAAAATTTCCTTCATATATATTTTTGAGAATAGGATATACCAAAGCTATTCTTATTAATGTTAATAAGTTAGGTATAAAAATAAAAAATTTAGTCATTTTAAATATATTATATTTATGTCAGAGGTTTCTTTGTTAAAGCTTTCAATTTTAAAAAAATTGTTTTCAGATATCTCTTTTAGAAATGATTGAAATTCTCCATAAACATTCAATCGATAAAAAACTTTATGATTATCAAACTTATTCATATCTATATCTTTAAAAACAATTAAATCCTCCAAAATTTTCTTAGAGTATTTGTAGTCTTCAAATGAAGAAATGTTATTGATTGAAATATTTAATAGTTCTGTTTTAGAGGTATCAATCAGAAAAGTGTTTAAAAAATTATTTATTGATTGATTTACATATTTTACAAATTCGTCAATAAAGAGTTCTGGAAAATTTTCATTGCTAATTGTTATATCGATTCCTCCAGTTATTTGCCATGAATTTATACCTGTTTTAACAACATTCAATTCAATAAAATCATTATAAGAATAATTTTCATCAACTAGGTCCTTTAATCCTATTACTTTCCTATAATTACTCAAATTTTTAACATCAACTAGATCTAATTCAGGCAGTTCAAGAAATATACCCCTTGATGAAGATATATTTTTTAATATGTTCTTAATTGAAATGTCCAAGCTAGATTGAACCGTTGAATTTGTTAAATAATATGGTTCATTAATCCCAGTATCGATTTTTATAAGAAATAATATAACTGGTCTTGAATTACCAATTATTGGTATTGATAGTTTGTTAAATGTTTTGATTAGTTTATCTTTATTAAAGCTTACTTCTAAGAAACTTTTTTCATCAAAATTTTTTATTGAATAACTTTTTATGTAACCTTTTCTGGAATTTCCTTCGTTGATTATTTTCCAAATATTTGATGGTGTGTTACTGCCACTTAATCTATAAATCATTGTATTAAATGAATTATTTATTGATTTCTCTATTTGCGACGAATTTATAATTGGTTCAAAAACTATAAAAAGTTTATCAAACTCCTTTCCAAAGCATGTATTAGAAAAGATAATAAGGCAAAATATAAATTGTTTAATTAATCTCATATTTAAAGTGTCTTATAAGGTATTCTAAATGACAAAAGAAATTATAGAAAATGATCCATACAAATCTGCTGGTGTTGACATAAGTGCAGGAAATGAATTGATTAATATAATTAAAAAAGATGTTGCTTCAACACATAATGAAAATGTTTTAGAGAACATTGGCGGCTTTGCAGGAATGTATAGTCTTGATAAAAATATAAAAAATCCCATTCTTGTAGCTTGCACTGATGGAGTAGGTACAAAAGTATCTCTTGCACAGCAGTACAATAATTTAGATGGGATTGGACAAGATTTGGTTGCAATGTGTGTTAATGATTTGATCGTTTGTGGAGCTAAGCCGCTTTTTTTTCTAGATTATTTTGCAACATCAAAACTCAATATTGAAGAAACATCAACTGTTATAAAGAGCATTGCTAGTGCATGTATTGATTCAGGTTGTGCCCTTCTGGGAGGTGAAACTGCAGAAATGCCAGGTCACTATATTGATAATAATTTTGATTTGGCCGGATTTTCAGTTGGTTGCGTCAATAAAGATAAAATTCTTAAAAATGAGAATGTTATTAAAGGAAATGTTCTTATCGGTATTGAATCCAGTGGTCCACATTCGAATGGCTTCTCATTGATTAGAAAAATTATTGATGAATCTAATATTTCTAATGAAGAAAAAAATAAAGTTGTAAGTATGACACTAGCTCCAACCTCTTTATATCCAAAATTGATAATGAATTTGATAGATGATTTTAAAATAAATGCAATATCTCATATAACTGGTGGAGGCCTTACAGAAAATCTTCCTCGTTCGATACCAAAAAATCTTGGGGTAAAAATAGATACAAACTCTTGGGAAATGCCTTATATTTTTAAATGGCTTCAGGAGCATGGAAAAATTACTAATTCTGATATGTATAGAATTTTTAATTGTGGTATTGGCATGATTATAATTGTTGATGCAGAGGATTCTGGAACAATTTCAAGTGAAATTACAAAACTTGGATATAAAAATTTTATAATTGGTTCGGTTGATGAAATGACTTTAAAAGAATCAGTTACATTTATATAGACATATAAATGAAAAAAATTGTTGTTTTGATTTCAGGAAGTGGTTCTAATTTGGAAGCCATTGTTAATAATTGTAATTCTAACAATATCAATGGCGAAGTTATAAAAGTCATATCAAACGAACCTTCTGCATATGGACTTAAAAGAGCAAGTGCTCTTGGAATACCATCAAAAATAATAGATCATAAAAAATATAAAAATCGAGATTATTTTGAAAATTCGTTAGAAAAATATCTTGATCAATTAAATCCAGACCTGATAGTTCTTGCAGGATTTATGAGAATACTAGGCTCTAAAATTACAAATAAATACCTAAAAAAAATGATTAATCTTCATCCTTCGTTACTGCCAAAGTATCCTGGACTAAACACTCATGAGAAAGCATTATCAAATAGTGATAAAATCCATGGAATTTCTATTCATTTTGTATCTTCTGAATTAGATGCTGGGCCACTAATCGCTCAAGGTATCATTGATATAAAAAAAAA